>JBLWZN010000033.1:0-43152 GCA_048266425.1 Sediminicola sp. | reverse complement strand
CATTTCCAAATTAAAGCGACAAGTAGATAATTTTACTGCCCCAGTTCCGGAATTGACCAGCTTTAAGGTAGGCAAAGAACAATATGCCATAAATGGGCCCGCCGTGGAAATTCCCTATAAAATCTCTCATGATCTTTTCATAGATTTTGCTTCTCCAAGTCTGACGCGTCCACGTTTTTATTATGAACTAAACGGAGCCAGAACCCAAACGCTTTATAAGGATAATGGCTCTTTGAATTTTCAAAACCTCCCGTATGGCGATTACACATTAAAAGTAAGTTCGGTAGGAATAGACAATAAAAAATCCCCACCAAAGATAGTGGCTTTCGAAATTTTGCCGCCGTGGTATTTATCGCGGATCAGTTGGTTTGGATATTTTATGGCTCTCCTGATGGTCATTTTCCTGATAAGAGCATATAATCGGCGAAAACTGGAACGAAAGCATAACATTCTCAAGGAAAGATACATAAGGGAAAGGTCAAAACATTTAGAACTCTTAGAGAAGGAGAAATTGGAAAAAGAAGTTAAAATGAAACAAAAGGAATTGGCAAATATCACCTTGAATATCGCAAAGAAAAATGAGGTGATCCTTGATGTCAAGAATATGCTACTTGTTAATAAGGACAAATTTTCCAATCAGCAGCGATATAGATCATTCATTAAAAAACTGGACAATTCAATTAATGACTTGGAGGATTGGAAGCGATTTGAAGTAAATTTTAAGGAACTGCACGACGACTTTTTTGAAAGGCTTCTAACAAACTTTCCCGAGTTGACCCCAAAAGATCTAAAGCTGGCAGCATATCTAAAAATGAACCTTTCTTCCAAAGATATTGCTCCCTTGATGGCCATTACAACCCGGGGGGTTGAGATTCACAGATACAGATTGCGGAAAAAATTAAAGCTTGATAGTTCCGAGAATATTTCCAATTTCCTAATCAGATTCAAGTAGTGCAAAAGCTTTAATGTTATATTTTTTTGACATCATCTGATAGTTTTTATGCAAAAAACTAATTCATCATCACTACATCACTGTGTTAAATTTTAACACAGAATAAACATTTGCACTACTGCAAATAGTGTATAGATTAAGGATTTCCACAAGTAATTTGTTATGATGTAGCGGTAATGTACTGCATCAATCCAATATGGCATCTTGGTTTTATTAATTTAGCAATAATATAACTCAATTATTGTCTAATTATGAAAATCAAACACTCATTACTGTTAATTTTATTTTTATTATTCCAGATTACAGTTTATGGACAGGAGGTTACGGTTACTGGGACTGTTACGGATTCGAGCGGGCAGCCGCTACCGGGGGCCAGCATTGTAGTTAAAGGTACCACCAAGGGTACCCAGACCGATTTTGATGGAAACTATGTATTGGACCAAGTGCCGGGAGATGCAACGTTGGTTGTAAGCTATATTGGGTTTTCCAACCAGGAAATCCCGGTAAACGGACAATCGGCAATAAACGTAACTTTAAACGAGGATGCGCAAGCATTGTCCGAAGTAGTCGTAGTTGGCTACGGAACCCAGAAAAAGAAGGATCTGACCTCCGCCATTACTACGGTAAAGTCGGAGGAAATAGATGCCACTCCAACAGGTCAGGCCATGCAGGCCCTACAGGGAAAAGTTGCCGGTCTTCAGGTTGTGAACAACGGGGGTCCCGGCAAATCGCCTACAGTGAGGGTTCGGGGTATTGGATCCTACGATGACGATGCCTCCGGGCCTTTGTACGTAGTAGACGGAATGTTTTTTGACGATATCGATTTTTTAAATACGGCCGACATCACCTCGGTATCCGTATTAAAAGATGCCTCAGCTGCAGCAATCTACGGAGTGCGTGCCGCCAATGGGGTTATTTTAATAGAGACCAAGTCTGGCAATTACAATCAAAAACCCGTAACAAGCTATAGCGGCTACACGGGGTATCAAGTACCACAAAACATCTTACCTATGGCCAATGCGGAACAGTTTACCACATTGGCACAGGAATCCGGATCGGCCCCCGATGCCCAGTTTATCCTAAACGCCATGCAGCGCTATGGCCGAAGTCGTATCAATCCCAATGTACCGAATGTCAACACGGATTGGTACAACGAAATCATGAGAAATGCATTAATACAGAATCATAGCCTAAACGTCACAGGAGGTGGCGAAAAGGCCAATTATGCTATTGGTGCCAATTATTTTGAACAACAGGGAATACTAAAAATGAAGAACGAATACCAGCGGTTTAATCTCAGGAGCAAAATCGATTTTAAGGTAACCGATTGGTTGACCATTGGTGGAAATACCATCATTAGCAACGCAATTAGATCCGATGCCGAGGATTCTGCTTGGCGACTTGCCTATTATGCCGTTCCTATCTTGCCGGTTTACGATCCAAATTTGGCAAACGATCCCGCGGTTTATCCGACCAATTATGCAAACGCCCAGGATTTGGGGTATAGAGGGGGGCAAAACCCGTTTCCCATTATGGACAACAGTGATTTACAATCGAAAATAAGAAACGTAATGGCCAATTTTTATGCGGAGATCCATTTCGTACCCGACAAATTGACCTTTAAAACGGCTTATAACAATAATTTTATAAGCGAAAATCGACGTGAAGTGCGCTTGCCCTATTTTATCGGAAACGGCTTTCAGCGCGAGAATTCCGAATTGGTCAAAAAGACGGAGACCACCAACAATCAGATTTGGGATAATACCCTTACCTATATCGATAGTTTCGGGAATCACAATCTAACCCTGCTTGCCGGTACATCGTATAGGGACGAATCCTATGAACAATTAGAGGCTAAAGGACTCAACTTTCCGCTCACCGGCGAAGAGTCCTATTATTTAGATCAGGCACAGACTATAGTAACCGATGATGTGGGCGATGATGGCCGCAGGGAATATGGATTTTCCTATTTTACCAGGGTTGCATACAATTATGATAACCGTTACCTGTTCTACGGCACCTTCCGCGCGGATGGCACCAACAAATATCAGGAAAAATGGGGCTATTTCCCTACCGTTGGCCTAGGCTGGGTACTAACCGAAGAAAAATTCTTGCAAAACAGCAAAATTTTCGACTTTTTGAAACTACGGGCAAGTTGGGGAGAATTAGGGAACGATAAGGTTCCCGCAAGCGCAGGATCAATAACCTCTTCAACGGTAACTACGGACTTTGGCGATACCATGTATAGTGGTGTTAGTACCGACAGCGATTTTACCGCCCTAAAGTGGGAAGTAACGCAAGAGACCAATGTAGGAATATCCGCAAGGTTTTTAAGTAACCAATTAACGCTGGAGGCCGACTATTACAACAGGGAAACCAACGATGCCGTTATCCCGGTTGAGCGAGCATTGATCCCAGGCAGTACTCGACAAAATGTAGGGAAAATCCGCAACTCTGGCTTCGAAATGTCGCTGGATTGGAACCAACAGATTTCTCAGGATTTTAATTATAATATAGGTGCAAATTTCGCCACATTAGAAAACGAAGTATTGGATCTTAAGGGCCAACCCTATCTGGATGCAGGTACCGCGGAGTTCCGGCAACGATCTATCGTAGGACAACCCATATTTGCGTTCTATGGCCGCGAAATTGTAGGGGTCTATCAAAACGATGCTGAAATCCAGGCAGATCCCATAGCCGTTGCAAATAATTTGGTGCCTGGAGATTTTAAATACAAAGACCTCAATGGCGATGGAAACATTAACGACGATGACCGAAAAGTCTTGGGCTCATATTTGCCCTCCTATACCTTTGGGTTCAACGTGGGTGTAAATTATAAACAATGGGATTTTGGAGTTAGCGGTCTGGGCCAGGGAGGCAACAAGATACTTAACCGTAAACGGGGAGAGGTCATTTTCACTAACGATACCAACTGGGACCGGGATTTCGCCGTGAATCGTTGGCACGGGGAAGGAACCACCAATAGTTATCCTTCATCAGCCGGCGTACGTAAAAGCTGGAACCAAAAAATGGCCGATTACTGGGTAGAAGATGGCGATTTCTTTAGAATACAGAACATTACACTTGGCTATACCCTAAATAGGCAAACCGATAAACCAGGAATACCGGAAATACGCGTTTACCTAACCGCCGAAAAACCAATTACACTATTTAAGTACAATGGATTTAATCCTGAAGTACCCAATGGGGTAGATAACCAAACCTATCCGGTGCCTGCCGTATACACCATGGGCGTAAACATAAAAATCTAAAAAAATAAAGAAAAGGAAATATGAAAGCGTTTGTAAAAATTTTCTTGGCGTTTTTGGCAGTTGCAACAACATTATTAGGTGGCTGCGAGGACAAACTGGACGAGCCACAACTTAACAATAATTTCGCCGGAGGTACCGACTTTTCCAAGACGTCGGACATGCAACTCTCCCTGATCGGGGCCTACGAGGCCTTTTATTCCCGGGGGTGGGAACAGCCGCTGTTATACTCGGTCCGGGGAGATGATGTGAATGCCGGCGGATTAGGGGACCAACCCGATTATGCCGAAACCGACATCTTTAACTACAACAAGGACTATTGGATGTACAACTCGCTATGGGAAAACGTGTATAAGGATATCATCACCTGCCATACGGCCATGGAACAGATAGGCCGGTACCAGGAAATGGCTGATGATGCAGGAATTGCGCAAGGCAATAAGGACATTGCCGAAATAAAGGTACTCCGCAGTATAATGCTCTTTTGGGTTTCGGAAACGTGGGGCGATGTATTTATTCCGACATCCTCGGACACCGATCTCCTAAGGGATACGGACACCATCCCTACCAAGGCTGAAGTTATGATGCACATCTCCAATCAAATGGATGAAGCCATCCCATTGCTACCAGATTTAAGGCCCAACGAGCGGACCGATCTGCCCGGTGGGGTTACCAAATATACGGCACTGGCCATAAAGGCAAAGGCTAACCAAGAATTGAAAAATTATCAGGCCGTGGCAGACGCCACGGGCGCCATCATCAACTCAGGCAAGTTTAGTCTGTATCCAGACTTTTACGAACTTTTCAAAACTCCCGGCAAACTAAGTGATGAAAGTATACTTGACCTCCAATATTCAGATTACGGCCAGGGCGAAGGGGACCGTTTTTCCCACCTTTATGCACCGTACGGACCACAGAACTGGAAACCAGCGGTTGCAGGGGCGGCCAGCGGATGGGGTTTCTTTGAGCCAAGCATGAAATTCATCAAATTCATGTTGGATCGGGGAGAGACCGTTCGTTTGGAAACCAGCGTCCTATTTACGGACAGGGGCATTTCAGAAATACAGACCGACCCAAAATATGCCACCCTTCCCGGATTTGTGTCGAACACGACAAGGGATGGGGACGTCATCAACGACTACGCACGGGCACTTTTTGCCAGTGGCAAACACTATTTGCCCTCCAATCAGCTGATTCCCGGGAGGACGGACTATGGCAGCAACAAAAACTACAATGTGATCCGCTATGGGGAAATTTTGTTGATGTATGCCGAAGCCTTGGCACAAGGCGCATCAGGCTCCGGAATGACGGCCAGTCAGGCCGTCAACTTGGTAAGGGCCAGGGCCAATATGCCACCATTGGCAGGCGTTACCCTTGATCAAATTATCGACGAAAAATATGCAGAACTCAGTATGGAATGGGGAAAACGTTATTTTGATATGATCCGCTTGGAAAGGTATGGAGAGCTGAGCTATGACGGAAGGACCTTTAGTCCAGATAAGGATTATCTACCTTATCCACAGGCTCAAGTAGACCAATTTCCTGTTTTACAGAGTCAATAAGCTATTATATCCAGATCACGAAAAAAGAAAGTAAAAACCTAAAAAATAAAAGATTCAGTTGCTGTATATAGACTAACAACTTTATCCCAATGCGAAACAAATAACTAAAGTGATGAAGAACGTACGACACCTTTTGATGGCCTTAATCGCCCTTGCTATTTTTACTCGGTGCGACCAGGGGATAGATCCCATAACCGCGGTAGCTCCAGGACCGGACGAGTCGGCCCCAACGGTTACCATGAAATATCCATTGGACGGAACTAAAATTAAAGTGAATGATAAATTGGTCTCCATTGACATAGAATTTGAAGCCACGGACGATATCGAAGTAGCGAACATCAAAGTCACCATGGATGGTACCGAAATTGCAAACTTGAGCAATTTCATGGATTATCGCCGGGTATTGGCCAATATTCCCTATGATGGTGTTGCGACCGGCGCCCATGAATTAAAGGTTACTGCTACGGATATTGACGGAAAATCGACCACTTCGATCGTCAATTTTGAAAAAGAACCTCCCTACATTCCCTTGTTTGACAATGAGATCTTTTACATGGCTTTCGACAGCGATTACACTGAACTCATCAGTGTAACCAAACCCACCATTGTGGGCAATCCCGGTTTTGCCGGAGAGGGAGTAAACAGTGACAATTCCTATGCCGGTGCTACGGATTCCTATTTGACCTTTCCTACCGCTGGGCTACATCTAGGGAACGAACTTTCCGCAGTTTTTTGGTACAAGTTAAACCCTGTACCCGATAGGGCCGGTATCTTGGTCATCGGCCCCAAGGACGATGCCAATCCAGATGCACAAAACAACCGTACCAGCGGATTTAGGCTATTCCGGGAAAATGCAGGGGGCAATCAAAGGATCAAGTTGAACGTGGGCAATGGTACGGCAGATACCTGGGTAGATGGGGGTACGGCAGCAGACTTAAATCCGGCTTCCACCGAGTGGGTCAATATCGCGTTTACAATTTCAGGCACAAAGGCTATCGTTTATATTAACGGCCAGGTTGTCAAGGAAAGTGATTTTACGGGGATTTCATGGGCAGGTTGCGATATTTTGTCCATTATGTCCGGAGCTCCACGGTTTACGGGATGGAACCACAAATCGGACCTAAGTTATATGGATGAATTGCGTTTCTTTGACAAAGCGCTAACCCAAGCTGAAATCCAAAATATTATCGGGGTGACCAATCCGTATACCCCCGCAGACGGAGAGACGCTATATATGAACTTCGACGAAGACTATGCCAATATGGTCACGGGGGCCAATGCCACCCAAGTGGGATCACCAGGCTTTGCAGGCGAAGCAAAAAAAGGAGCCAATGCCTATGCGGGAGCCACCGATTCCTATCTTACCTTCCCCACTACGGGAATACTAGGAGAGTCATTTAGCGCCACCATGTGGTACAAATTAAATGCCGTTCCCGATAGGGCGGGTATTTTAGTAATTGGTCCGCCAGATCCCGACAATCCGGATACGATGAACAATAGGACCAGCGGATTTAGGTTCTTTAGGGAAAACGGAGATCCCGGCAAACAAAGATTTAAACTGAATGTAGGCAATGGAACAGCAGATACTTGGGTGGATGGAGGATCGGCCGCCGACGTGGATGCATCCACTGTGGATTGGATACATTTGGCCTTTACCATTTCACCTACCAAGGCTATCGTCTATATCAATGGGGTGCCTGTTAAGGAAAGTGATATTACAGGAATAGATTGGACCGGATGCGACCTGCTTTCCATTATGTCTGGGGCACCAAGGTTTACGGGATGGAACCATAAATCGGATCTAAGTTATCTGGATGAATTACACTTCTATAACAAAGTCCTGACGCCGGAAGAGATACAGGCCAGCATGGCCAATTAATATTTAGGGAATGGGAAATGGCAAGGTAATTAATTGGGCCAAAGGTAATTGCATATCGTCCTTAAAAGTTTTAAGAAGTCTACAGAACCAAAAATTTCAGGTGCTGCATGGGAAGTAAAGTTAGGTTAGTTGTAATAGTTGTTTTTGGAGCCGCGGCATTTCTATTGGGATGTAACGGCTCTAAAAATGATAAAAAAGAGACAATTTCGAAAGCAGAACAGAGGTTTATCCCTTCCGATGGGGATAAAGATTTGATGGATACGATACAACGTCAAACCTTTGAGTATTTTTGGGAAGGAGCCGAACCCATTTCGGGGCTGGCAAGGGAACGGATCCATATGGATAATTTATATCCGACCCATGACAAGGATATAATTACCATCGGTGGATCGGGATTTGGGCTTATGGCCATTCTGGTAGGTGTGGAACGAGAGTTTATAACCCGCCAACAAGCACTGGAGCGATTTGAACAGGCAGTGGGTTTTTTGGCGGAAGCGGACAGGTTCCATGGAGCTTGGCCACATTGGTTGCTTCCAAGCGGCAAGGTAACCGCCTTCAGTAAAAAGGACGACGGAGGAGATCTCGTGGAGACTGCCTTTTTAGTTCAAGGCCTAATTGCGGTAAAGGAATATTTTAAAACCGGAAACGAAAGGGAACAACGCTTGGCAGACAATATCCAAAAACTTTGGGAAGAAGTGGAATGGGATTGGTATACCCAAGGCAAAGATGTATTGTATTGGCACTGGTCCCCAGATTATGGCTGGGACATGAACTTTCCCGTAGGCGGTTACAATGAATGTTTGATTATGTATGTGCTGGCAGCGGCTTCCCCTACACACCCTATTTCTAAGGATGTATATGAAAAGGGATGGGCGCGCAACGGTGCCATCACCAAGGACACTACATTTTATGGATTAAGGACCGTGTTGGATCATTACGAACATGACAAATCTCCCGTAGGCCCCATGTTCTGGGCACATTATTCTTATTTGGGTCTAGATCCAAAAGGATTATCCGATCAATATGCGGATTATTGGCAATTAAACGTCAACCACGCCTTGATCCAGTACCGATATGCGGTAGACAATCCGCACGATTACAAAGGTTATGGTAAAGACTGTTGGGGATTAACATCCAGCTATTCAATGAAAGGCTATGCGGGACATAGGCCAGATAGGGACCTAGGCGTCATTTCCCCAACGGCGGCATTGTCTTCCATGCCATATACCCCGGAGCATAGTATGGACTTTTTGCGCTTTATGTATCAAAAACAGGATAGTCTAATTGGGAAATACGGTCCTTACGATGCCTTTAGCTTACAATATAATTGGTATGTCCCAAGGTATCTGGCGATAGATCAAGGTCCCATTCCCGTGATGATCGAAAACTACAGAAGCGGTCTGCTTTGGAAACTATTTATGGCGAACGGGGACGTTCAGCATGGGCTTGAGAAGTTAGGGTTTAGTAGTCCCTTTTTGAAATAATAGCAACCAACGCATTTTGTAATGGGAAGGAACAATTTTACAAGTATTGTTCCATAGCTCCTTCCCTATGTTGGGGGAAGGTGTAATCCCGATTTTTTCGGCGGGATGACGGAAGAGGTAGTAAGCATCCGCTATCTTTGGCCAAACATTTTTTGGTCTGGGCTTTCTACCCGCCCCGTCTTCCTTTCCGTCTAAAGGCCGGTAAGGAATCGACCTCGCCCTTGACAGGGCGGGGAGCCAATGAAAGGCATACCTGAAATCTTGATCGGCTAGGTATGTTACAATTAAATTAAACCTTTAACATCTGCCCGCTATGGGTTATTTGTAGGATCAAATTATGAACAAAATCCCTTATTCCCTTTTCTTGCTTTGCCTTCTGGCATCCTGTTCATCGGAGAATGGGGATTTGCCGACCGGTGAATCCCAACTGCCAGAAACGCCCAAAGATACCGTTCCAGTAGAAGAACCAAAAATAACCGACGAAGAACTGTTGGACCTTACCCAAAAGGAGACATTTAAATATTTCTGGGATTTTGCCCACAGTACTTCTGGAGCGGCCAAGGAAAGATATCATCCAGATGATCCTTCCAACGATGCCAATACTGTGACCACCGGAGGTACAGGATTTGGATTGATGGGAATTTTAGTAGGGATAGAACGGGGGTATGTAACCAAGTCCGAAGCAGTGGACAGATTGACGAAGATCCTTGCCTTTTTGGAACAGGCGGACCGATTTCACGGGGCGTGGCCACATTGGATGAATGGTTCCAGCGGAAGAGTTATTCCCTTTAGCTCCATGGACAATGGGGGCGATTTGGTAGAAACTGCTTTTTTGGTGCAGGGTCTTATCTGCATTAAGGAATATTTTAAGGATGGCAATGACGATGAAATAGCATTGTCAAATAAAGCGGACGCTTTATGGAAAGGGGTGGAATGGGACTGGTATACCCAAGGCCAGGACGTATTGTACTGGCATTGGAGTCCCAACTTTGGCTTCGCAATGAACCTGCAATTAAAAGGTTATAACGAAACGATGATCACGTATATTTTAGCGGCTGCGTCGCCCGACCATTCCATTTCCAAAGAGGTATATACAAACGGATGGGCATCCAACGGAGGCATAAAATCAAACAACACCAAATATGGCCTTCCCCTCTATGTTAAACATGCTGGCTCCGAAGAATACGGTGGTCCCCTCTTTTGGGCACATTACTCCTATTTGGGGCTTGATCCCCGAGGGCTTAGGGATCAATACGTGAACTATTGGGAGGTAAACGAAAACCAGATAAAGATCGATTATCAATACTGTGTGGAAAATCCAAAAAGATATAAGGACTACGGGAAGGATTGCTGGGGATTAACGGCCAGTTATACCAGAAACAGCGATGGCAGTATAGGTTATACCGCACATAAACCTGGCAACGATACCGGAGTGATTTCCCCTACGGCAGCGATAAGTTCCATTCCTTACACCCCAGAAGAATCCTTAAAGGCCATGCACTATTTTTATACCCATAAGGATAAATTGTTGGGGCCGGCCGGATTTTACGATGCTTTTAGCCCACAATATAACTTTTGGGTGGCCAAGGCCTATTTGGCCATTGACCAAGGTCCGCAGCTGATTATGATCGAGAATTACAGGACCCAGTTGCTTTGGAATTTGTTCATGCAAAACGAGGATGTAAAAATGGGATTGATGAAATTAGGGTTTACGAAATAAAAAACACGAGGTAGAAAATATGAAATACGAAGTACGAGGTACAAAATACAAAATACGAAGTAGGAAGTAGGAAGTAGGAAGTACGAAAAATGAAAAAAGTCAGGCAAAATCACTTAAAAAAGAAGCCATCAACTAACAACTATTAACCATCAACAAATACCCCAGTAGAATGAAACCAAACCAACTCCTGTCATTTTTTCTGATGTTTTTTGTAATGGGTACTTCCCAATGGTTCGCCCTAAGGGCACAATCTACCCAGATGCAAACCTATTGTAATCCCATCAATATAGACTATACCTATATGATCTATAATGCCGACAAAAACCTGTCCTACAGATCGGGTGCCGATCCTGCTGTGGTCCGGTTTAGAAACGAATACTATATGTTCGTCACCCGCTCCATGGGATATTGGCATTCAACCGATCTCCAAAATTGGGACTTCGTGACCCCGGAAAAATGGTACTTTGAAGGTTCCAATGCACCCGCAGCGCACAACTACAGGGATTCGGTGCTTTATGTAGCCGGAAACCCCGCCGGATCCATGAGCGTTCTTTTTACGGACGATCCCAAAAAAGGAAATTGGAAGGCCACCCCCTCCATTTTGCGGAACCTGCAAGATCCCGATCTCTTTATTGATGATGACGGGCAGGGCTATATGTATTGGGGGTCTTCCAATAAATATCCCATCAGGGCAAAAGTGTTGAACAGAACAAAAAGCTTCAACCCTTCTGAAAAAATCCATGAGCTTTTTAATCTGGAACCCGAAAAACACGGGTGGGAACGCTTTGGGGAAAACCATTCGGACACCATTTTGGGTGGATATATCGAAGGTCCTTGGATGACCAAGCATTTGGATAAATATTACCTGCAATACGGGGCACCGGGTACCGAATTCAATATTTACGCGGACGGCGTCTATATCGGCGACTCCCCCTTGGGACCGTTTACCTATGCACCCAACAATCCCGTTTCCTATAAACCGGGCGGATTTATCAACGGAGCAGGTCATGGCAGTACGGTGGAAGGGCCCGAAGACCGGTCATGGCATTTTACAACCATGGCTGTAAACGTGAACATTGGATGGGAAAGGCGAATAGGCATGTTCCCCACTTTTTTTGACAAGGACGGACTCATGTACTGCAATACCCAGTTTGGGGATTATCCCCACTACGCCCCTGCAATTCCTGGAAAAATGGGCGAGTTTACAGGCTGGATGCTCCTCTCCTATAAAAAACCGGTTACGGTATCCTCCAAATTGGACGGGTTTGGTCCCGAAAATTTGACGGATGAAAATGTAAAATCCTTTTGGGTGGCAAAGGAGAACAACGACCAACAGTGGATCCAGATCGATCTTATCGACCCCGGCCTGGTCCGAGCGATTCAGGTAAATTTCAATGATTACAACTCCGGAATGTTCGGCAAGATTCCGGGTCTGCACCACAGGTACCAGATCGAAGGTTCCTTGGATGGGAACAACTGGGAGGTATTGGTTGATCGAAGCGATAATTTTAAGGATGTCCCCAATGATTATGTGGAGCTTGCAATTCCCCAAAAAGTCAGATTTATAAGATACAAAAATATACATGTCCCTATGCCCTACCTATCCATTTCCGACATTCGCGTATTTGGAACCGGTTATGGAAAGGTTCCAAAAGAGATAAAAGGACTGACCGTGGATAGAAATGAAGACCGACGGGATGCCCAAATATCCTGGGATACCCAATCGGGCAGTCAAGGGTACAATGTACTCTGGGGGATCGCCCCGGACAAACTCTACAGTTCCTGGCTGGTATATGACAAAAACGGGCTGGAACTAAAATCCTTGAATACAGACCAGTCCTATTATTTTGCCTTGGAAGCCTTTAATGAAAATGGGGTGTCAAAAAGATCTAAAATAGTAAAGGTGGAATAAAAGAGAAAGGAACATAGAGTTTGGAACAAAGAAGTATGGGATAGGGTTATAACTGCCTTGTCCCTGTCCCATATTTATCTTTCCGATAAAGTGAAACTTATTCTACATATTTCATATCGGGCTACCGATTAGAATTTAAATTGAACAAAAATCTCCATCAAAATGAAACATACAAAAACTATTCCGATCGCCATTTTCTTTTTATCAGCCCTTATCACTGCCCAGATATGGGCCCAGAATACGATTCCCGAGGTGGAATCGCTTTTGAGGAGAATGACCCTCGATGAAAAGATAGGCCAACTCAACTTGTTGACCCCAGGAGGTGGGATAGCAACGGGATCCGTGGTCAGCAAAAATGTAGAGGATAAAATAAAGGAGGGCCAGGTTGGAGGTCTTTTCGGGGTTTCAGGTCCCGATAAGGTACGGCAGGCGCAGGAAATCGCCCTTAAAAACTCCCGTTTAAAAATACCCCTGCTCATTGGTTCGGACATCATCCATGGTTATAAGACCACCTTCCCTATACCTTTGGGACTTTCATGTAGTTGGGATATGGGTCTGTTGGAAAAAGTGGCCCGAATAGCAGCCACGGAGGCGACGGCAGATGGCATCAACTGGAACTTTTCTCCCATGGTAGACATTGCCCGTGACCCTCGATGGGGCAGGATCGCAGAAGGGGCAGGTGAGGATCCTTTCTTGGGTTCGGCAGTGGCAAGGGCCATGGTCAAAGGATACCAAGGAGACGGCCTGACCGGATCCAAGACCATGCTGGCCTGCGTAAAACACTTTGCTCTTTACGGAGCTGCCGAAGCCGGCAGGGACTATAACAGGGTTAGCATGGATCACATAACCATGTTCAACCAGTATTTCCCTCCTTACAAGGCTGCAGTGGATGCAGGGGTAGCGAGTGTGATGACCTCTTTCAACGATGTGGACGGTATTCCCGCTACGGGCAACAAATGGCTTTTGACCAATGTACTAAGAGATCGTTGGGGCTTTCAAGGGTTTGTGGTCTCCGATTACACTTCACTCAACGAGATGATCGCCCATGGCCTGGGTGACCTGCAACAGGTGTCGGCCCTTGCATTAAACGCTGGACTCGACATGGATATGGTGGGCGAGGGATTTTTGACCACCCTTAAAAAGTCCGTAAACGCAGGTTTGGTTACCGAAGAGGCAATCACCCAAGCGTGTCGCTTGATCCTCGAGGCCAAGTACAAATTGGGCCTTTTTGACGACCCCTACCGATATTCCGATACCTCCCGGCCTGCCAAGGATATCCTCACTCAGGAACATAGAACGGCCGCACGGGAAATTGCAGCCCGTTCCTTTGTCCTGCTCAAAAAACACAACGGTGTACTGCCCCTTAAAAAAACAGCCAAAATCGCCTTGATAGGGCCATTGGCCAACAACAAAAACAATATGTTGGGCACTTGGGCGCCCACGGGCGATCCCCAATTGTCCGTTCCCATTCTGGACGGACTAAAAAATGTAGCTCCAAATGCCGTCATCAATTATGCAAAGGGTGCCAATATTACCAACGATACCGTTATGGCCAAGAACGTAAACGTATTTGGAACCCGGGTAGACATAGATAAACGCTCTCCAGAGATTATGTTAAAGGAAGCAATTGCCCTGGCCCAACAATCCGATGTTGTGGTGGCCGTCGTTGGGGAAGCCAGCGAAATGACGGGAGAGGCCGCCAGTCGTACCGATATTTCCATTCCGGCCAGCCAGAAAAAACTGATCCGTGCCTTAGTGGACACCGGGAAACCAGTAGTCCTAGTCCTTATGAGCGGTCGGCCGTTGACGATTCCCGAGGAACTCGACCTTCCAGTCAACATTCTTCAAGTTTGGTTTCCTGGTGTGGAAGCGGGCAATGCCGTTGCCGACGTATTGTTCGGTGACTATAATCCGTCCGGGAAATTGACCGCCACGTGGCCGCGTAATGTGGGACAGATCCCAATTTATTACAGCGAAAAAAATACAGGCCGGCCAGCAACTGGCGATGAATTCCAAAAATTCAAATCCAACTACCTGGATGCGCCAAATACTCCCTTACTTCCGTTTGGCTATGGGTTGAGCTATACTGAATTTGAGTATTCCGATCTGGCGCTGGACAAAAAGGAAATTGGTCCCAACGAATCGATTACCGCAAGCGTTACCCTTAAAAATACAGGAAACTATGACGGAGAGGAAGTTGTGCAGCTCTATTTGCAAGACATGGTTCGGAGCATCACGCCTCCAAAAAGAGAGCTAAAGGGCTTTAAAAAGGTATTCCTTAAAAAAGGGGAATCCAAAAAAGTGGAAATTACCCTGTCCCCGGATGACCTTAAGTTCTATAACAGCCAACTAAATTTTGTAGCCGAGCCCGGAGAATTTCAGGTTTATGTGGGTACGGATTCCGATGCCGGCCTTTTTTCTTCTTTTGTTTTAAAATAATGGCAAAGAGGGTAAAGACGGTTATAATCGGTCAATTGTTCTTTATGAATTAAATATCAATTTAAATAAAACGCAATGACGCATAAAGCGATAGTATTCGTGGGAGCGCTCCTCTTGTTATGGGGGTGCGGTCAAAAGGCACAGCATAAGGAACCCGTAGAAGAACAACCCCATCGGCCAAATATCGTCTATATTATGGCGGACGACCATGCGGTAAAGGCCATCAGTGCCTATGGGGACACCTTGGGGAGACTTGCGCCAACCCCCAACATAGACAGAATTGCCAAGAACGGTGCCATCTTTAACCGCAGCTACTGCACCAATTCCATCTGCGGGCCAAGCAGGGCAGTAATCCTGACGGGGAAGTTTAGCCATATAAATGGCTTTAGGATGAACGGGGATCGGTTTAATGGTGACCAGCCCACACTCCCCAAAATGTTACACAAAAAAGGGTACCAGACCGCCATTTTTGGCAAATGGCACCTATATGGTTATCCCCAGGGATTTGATTATTGGAATATCATAGACGATCAAGGTCATTATTACAATCCGGACTTTATAAAAAATGGGGATTCGATCCGGATTCCGGGTTACGCCACGGATATAATCACGGACGAAACACTGGATTGGCTGAAAAATAAGAGAAAGAAAGACCAGCCCTTTTTCCTGATGATGCACCACAAGGCCCCACACAGAAATTGGATGCCCGCCCTGCGCCATCTGCACAAATACGACTCCATTACCTTTCCAATACCGGACACCTATTTTGACCAACATAAAAACCAATTGGCAGCCCAGCAGCAATTGATGACCATTTATAAGGATATGTACGAGGGACACGATCTAAAACTGACCAAAAAATTGGGCAGTCCCGAATTGGCCGCCAATCCCTGGCCCAATGATTTTGAAAGAATGTCGCCCGAGCAACGGAAAATTTGGGACGCCGCCTATCAGCCAAAAAACGACGCCTTCCACAGGGCGAATCTGCACGGCAAGGAACTTGCCATTTATAAGGAACAACGCTATTTGCACGAATACCTGGCAACAGTAGCTGCCGTGGACGAAAGCGTGGGAAAGGTCTTGGATTATCTCGAAGAAAACGGGTTGGATAAAAACACCTTGGTAATCTACACCTCCGATCAGGGATTCTATCTTGGGGAGAAAGGATGGTTCGACAAGCGATTTATGTACGAGGAATCCTTCAGGATGCCCTTGTTGATGCAATTTCCCGGGGTGAAGCCGGCAGGAAAACAGGTTAACGCCCTTGTCCAGAACATCGACTTTGCCCCTACCATGTTGGACTTTGCCCGCGATAGTACCGATGGAAAAGACATGCAAGGAAAATCTTTTAAAGCTGTTTTGACGGGAAAAGAAAATGACGATGATTTTAGAGAGGTGATGTATTATCACTACTACGATTTCCCCGCCTTTCACATGGTGAAAAAACATTATGGCATCAGCACCAAACGCTTTAAATTGATGCATTTTTATGACGATATCGACACTTGGGAATTCTATGACCTGGAAAAAGATCCCCAAGAACTGCATAACGCTATAGACGATAGGTCGTATTCGGATATTATTGCGAAGATGCATGTACAATTGGACAGCGTGCAGAAATTTTATAAGGTGACCTCCAAGGAGTTCGAAAAAGCCCCGGAGAAAAATGTAGAAAGGACCTATAAAATGTTTGAAAAACTTAGGGGAACACCCATGAAATAGTCGCACGGAATCTACTCCCCCACCCAGCCCTGTGGTCCGGGATTGTGAACTCTGTCCAACATTAAAGGTCCGTTTTTAGGTTTTAGAAATAGTTAATCTATTGATAATCGAATGTTTAAAAAAATAAGTTAGGTGTTAAGACCAGGACGGAAGTTTTTACAACATGGAACCTCTTGTGGTTGACCTAAGTTCCCGCTAGAATGAATCTCTTGGGCCTTTCCCGTGCATTTTTACCAAGTCCTTTTCTCCTCACAAGAAAATGCCCGCAAGTATGTAGGCCGTTGTAGTCATGGCTAAAATGACATGCCCAGTGCTATCATTGGAATAATCCTAAAGGCAATTATTAAGGCCGACAAAATGGGATGCCGTAAGGTCCGTTAGAGCTGGGTAGGCTTAAATTGCGCCGTGCTGGGCACAAAAAAGGGAATACTCTAAATAATAGCCTAATCCAGGTATTAACTACCGATCTGGGTTTCTTTTAAATTAAAGATTATATTTAGGTAATC
Organism: Sediminicola sp.; assembly: GCA_048266425.1. Classification (GTDB taxonomy): domain Bacteria; phylum Bacteroidota; class Bacteroidia; order Flavobacteriales; family Flavobacteriaceae; genus Cerina. The sequence continues at coordinate 25,707 of JBLWZN010000033.1, read as the reverse complement.
TTTTTAGGAAGTCCGTTCAACAGACCTTAATCAAAATTTATGGAAAAAGCCATACTTGGTTTATTATTTTTTGTTGCGTACCCACTCTGCAATGCCCAAGAATCCATCGACCTTTTTAACGGAAAGGACCTTACGGGATGGCATATAGATGTACCAGAAATGGACCGTAACCCCAATGCAACAACTCCATTTATAGTCCGGAATCGCCAATTGGTAAGTCTAGGTGAGCCACAGGGGCATCTGATTACTGACGCCAACTATTCCGATTTTCGGCTAAATGTTGAATATCGTTTTCCAGGAAAGCCAGGAAATTGTGGAGTTTTGGTGTTCGCCTCAACACCACGATCACTTTATGATATGTTCCCTAAATCTATAGAGGTTCAAATGATGCATGGGAATGCTGGGGATTTTTGGTGTATTGTTGAAGATATAAGTACTGACAATATGGAGGAAAGGAGAGGTCCCAAAGAAAATTGGGGCGTGACCGAAGGAAAATTGCGGAGGATAAAAAACCTGACCGACGGATCGGAAAATCCATTAGGGGAGTGGAATTATATGACCATAGAATGTCTTAACAATGAAGTAAAGGTTTGGCTTAACGGGGATTTGGTAAACCACGGATATAATGCCACAGCCAATAACGGGCAAATTGCCCTACAGGCGGAAGGAGCCGAGGTCGAGTTCAGAAAGGTAGTACTTGCCCCCATCACAGAATTAAGTAAGGAAGAACCTCAATAAATATCAAATTCAAAGTCAGCCTTTGGAACCGTATTCGGTATGCGCAAAATAAAACAGTTAGCGGTTAAACGATGTTGGCCCAGCCGCTTTTCGACTTGCGTAGGAGCATTGGAACATCCCTCCTCCCGATATTTAGAGTTATTTTATACATTGGTATTTTGAATAAACCCTTAAATTTTACACAATACTATGCGATATTATTTCTTAGGAAGACTGATTACTTTAGGATGGATGATAGCGATATCCATTTCTGGGTTTGCCCAATCAGGGACGGAAAGGGATGACAATTTCCATTTTGCAAAACAACATCAGGATGATTTGATCTTGAGCGTATATATTACGGCGCATACCGTGGAGCGGTTGCTCTCCACCCCAGAGGGGAGACGGGAAGCCACTTCGCTTATGATGGCAAACGGAATCACCAAAGTATATTTGGAGGTATACCGCTCGGGGTTGGTCGTTTCAGCAGACCATTTGGCCGAAGTTGCCAGTTATTTTAACCAAAATGGCTTTGAGGTAGTTGGAGGAATTGCCACGGTGCCCGGGGGTGATATCGGGGTAAGGGGAGAGGGAGATCTTGGGGGTTGGTTCAATTGGCAGAATCCGAAGACCCAACAAGACATGAAGGAAATAATGCTGGATGCAGCGCCAATTTTTGACACTTTTATCATTGACGACTTTTTGTGTACCGAGGATATCAGCCCCGGGTCGAAGGCCGCCAAGGGAGATCGCAGTTGGTCCGAATACAGGAGACAATTGATGACAGAATTGGCATCATCCGTTTTCATAGAACCAGCAAGGTCCGTTAATCCGGATATCCATATGATAATAAAATATCCACAATGGTACGATCGCTTTCATATGTTTGGTTATGATGTGGAAAGCGGTCCAAAATTGTTTGACGAAGTTTGGGTAGGAACGGAAACACGGGGGCAATACACGCAACGGTTTGGGTTTGTACAGCCTTACGAAGGATTTATAAATTATACTTGGATCAAATCCATGGCCGGAACGAAGATTGGGGGAGCGTGGTTTGATCATGGCGATTGCGATGCTTTGGATTTTATTGAGCAAGCCTATCAATCCGTTCTTGCCGGAGCTAACGAATTGGTTATTTTCAATTATGGGAGCTATGTTAATGGCCATCCCGGACATCATTTGCTACGGATGGATTTCGAAAAATTGGCTAGGCTCGCCAAAGCTATAAAGAACTCCCCTATCCATGGAATAGCGGGATATAAGCCACCGAGCAGCGATGCAGGGGGCGATTTGTATATTATGGATTTTATAGGCATGTTTGGGATTCCTTTGCTACCTACTGCACATTATCCCGAAAGTGCGGAAACCATTTTTCTACCAACGCAAGCCGCCACCGATCCTGACATTGTCGGGAAGGTACTGAAATCGCACAAGAAGGGAAAAAGAATCATCATGACGTCGGGGTTCTTGGCAAAAGTGGATGACAAAGGGAAATTGTCGAAATTGGCAGGAATCGCAAAGCCAGTAATCGAGGTAATAAGTGCGGAGAAAATAATCCTAGACGGTCGTGAAACTGCCTTGGAAAGACCGTTGGACCTGGAGGCGGCTTTGGAAATAAAAAAAGCAACAGTACTTCTGGAGGCCAAATCGGGAACTCGCACCATTCCTTTCGTCACCCAAAGCAAGGACGGACAGATATATGTGCTAAATTCCCATACGTTTTCAGATGCGGATTTCAAGGCCGTAGGGGAAGTTTTGCTCTCTCCTCGCCCCCTGGGATTGCTCGATCTACCAACTCCCTGGGCCAATGTAATTCGAAATGTTTTCAACCATCAATTACAGATTGAACTAAATGCACCAACCAGAATAACCATGCAACCCATGGATAATGGTGACATTATTTTGCACAATTACAACAATGAGGAAGTTGGGCTTCAATTAAGCGTAATGGAAGGCCATAAGTTTATGGATACGTTTACCGGTGAAAAAGTGGAGTCGGCATCAGGAAACCTAAAAATGAAACCGAGATCAAGGATTTGGCTTAGCAACCAGGATTAGTTCCTGCAGCCTATTGGTAATTCCATTGCAAAGAAGTTTGAAACCGGAAAGAGCATTATTTTCTAGATGTAATAAGACATGATTATGACCCTACTAACATGGGTCGTATCCAAATTAAAGTGAATAGTTATAGGCTTGCATGTTCGTGTGATGGAGCGGTGCTTAGTGAAAAAGTAGCCATACCATACAATGGATAATAATCCCGTAAATGATATCGCCAAGCTTACTCGAGAAGAATAAAATATAATTTATTCCAATATGAACCAATCAAACCTCAATCCCGAAGAAATATCCGCCTCAGTTGTAGGTTTAGGGATTATGGGATGTAGTATCACGGCCTGCCTACTTATGGCGGGCCATCCTGTAGTGGCAATAGCACCGATTCCCGGAGATATGTTAACGGCTAAGGCACGAATACTTGAACATCTTAAAAAGTCCTTGCAGGAAGGAATCACCGACAAGAAACCGAAAGAGCACCTTGCCAAGCTTATCGTTACCGAAGACTACAGTATATTGAAACAGTGTACATTGGTAATTGAGTGTACGTTGGAAAATTTGGACATAAAAAAGAACGTGTACGCTAAAATAGAAAATCATGTTGGCGATAATACCATTATCACCAGTAACACATCGGCCTTGCCTATCAGCATTTTACAAAATGACGCCAAAATTCCATCGCGCTTTTTAGGATTGCATTGGGCTGAGCCTTCCCATACAACCCGTTTTCTAGAAATTATCTGTGGGGATCATAGCGATATCAAACTTGCCGAATGGCTATATGAACTTTCTTCGTTTTGGGGGAAAGAGCCTACCTTGGTACGAAAAGATATCCGCGGGTTCATTACCAACAGATTGATGTATGCGATGTACAGAGAGGCTTTTAATTTGGTGGAGAACGGCTATGCCAGCGTAGAGGATATAGATCGCGCTTGTCGAAATAATGCGGGATATTGGATGACATTGGTGGGACTTTTTCGTTGGATGGACCTGACAGGAATTGCTGCTTATCACAATGTAATGAAGGACCTGTTCCCCACCCTTTCTAATAAAACTGAAGTACCCAAACTAATCGATGATATTGTAAAGGCAGGGGGAAAAGGTGTCGCCAACGCGCATGGTTTCTACGAATACACGCCCGAGGAAGCCAAGTTATGGAAAGAGACTTTTGAAGATTTCAGTTATGATATACGCAGGTTGGCGTTAAAATATCCGGTAGATGTAGTGAAGAGAAAATTAGCGGCCAAAAAACCGAATTGATCTGGTCGTTTACCTCTCTAGCGATCAGATCCAAGACATTTGTCAGAGCCATTGGGACCATGCAACTTATGTTAAGGAAAATTAATTCTCTCTACAAAAATATCGAACTGTGTTATTTTTTGGTTTTCAGGAATTGAAATTGAGAATATCTCGCCAAGATTATTTTCAAACACCCAAATAGGATACCCCTTTGTTTTGATGGATTTAGTTTGACTTGTTGCTGTATCAAATAATAACACTTCGCGCTTTAAAAGCTTAGTTTGTATATCACTCCCGTACCAATCAGGATCATTAGTACTTGCAAAAATATATTTTGCATCTTTATCCATGCCAAGAGCAAACAGTTCTTTAGGCATTTGTGCTTCGGCCTGAAAAGAAAGTGTGGAATACAGTGTTCTTTGACCGTAATTTATCAGTGAATTACTCGAAGCACTATAAAATGAGGTGTTCTTGTATTTTGCAATATAATCGGAACTAAAAGAAAGTGAAACCACTCTTCTATTTTGTAGAAGACCACTATTATCAATTGCATAAAGAATACTTTCCCCATCATTCTTGTGTCCAACTATAATTTCATTATCGTTCACTTGAACCATTCTGTAAAAATTATCTCCATGGTGTGTTTCATAATGAATCTGTTTATCAAGAAGTATTAATTCTTGTCCATTTCTTTGAAAAACAAATATGGAATCCATGTCAATAACAACAAGAAATCCATTTTTTGTATAAGTGAAATCCACGATTCCAAACAAATCGAATTGTTCATGTAAGTAAAAGGAACTAAAGGAAAAATTCTCTGTAAGCGATGTTGGATCAAGAAAATGCAAATTTGTTCGTCCATTTATTACCAACTCTTTCCGTTCCGGAAAATTAATCGGTTTTCTAAACGGAAATTCACCGGCAACATAGACCTCGTCCCTGGTAGTCGATTCAAGTACACCTTCACCATAATTAAGTCTCAATACTGCATTTATATCATAACTGGCCCAATCCGGAATTTGGCTACTTCCATGCAAGTAAACGGCAGGATCATCATCATCAATTTCAATATGCTCTAAATAAATTGGACCAATCAATCCATTTCTTCTAAAAGTTATCTGTTCATAGTTAGAAACCGTTTTGGTGCCAAATATATTATAGGCGTAAATTGCATAAAAAGGATTCTCTAAATAGGGCGGGTCAGTATCTAGATAACTGGTTTTATCAAGAGAATCGATTAATACGATACTGTCTTCCTCATGAAATAGCAAATTGCTTCCATCCGAATTCGCATATACTATTTCGAAATGAGAAAAGTAAGGAATGTTATATTCACTCCATTCCAAAAGAATATTTTCACCATCTACACTGGCATTATTCAATCTAAATGTACTAGGCATTGTTAATTCACTAGGATTTTCAGTAAGCATTTCACTTTCGCCAACCAAACCTTCAATAGAATAAACCCTTAAAAAATAGCATAAATTGTTTTGGGTAGATGGTGGACTATAATCTACAAAAGTAGTATTGGAAATATCATTTATTTCAGTCAAAAGTATCGCATCTTCCTTTGAACATGCACCCTCCTGTGAACGGTAAATTTCATAGCTTCTAAAATATTCACTATCCGTTTCCTGCTCCCAGTTGAATTTTAAGAGCGATGTTTCATTGGAATCGCGTTCAAAGGAATTAGCTACATGGTTATTTGAAATTGGGTCATAAGGTCTTAAATAAGCCTTGAAAATTTCTTTATTACCATCATCGTCAAAATCAAATTTAAAATTTAAGACCAATTGTTCAGGCTTGTATTCTAATATAGGAAATTCTATCTTATCTCCAGTTGTGCTCGAAAGTTTTATAATTCCTTTTTCAACGATCCAATTAGCCAAATTTATAGTTTGTATACAATCAGAATTACTGTACAAAAATTCTTGATAGACACCACTATCGGAAAAAACAATATAATCAAAACCACATTCTGAAAAATTAGGAGTTGTCTCAACCAAATTGTCCATAAATTCCCCAGCATAAACAAACCATGTTCCCTCTATATCTTCTGTTGAAACACTAGTATCCACTTTGGGAATACTGGTTTCTATTTCAGGAGTAAATTTGTCATCTTCTCTACTACAAGCTAGAAAAACAAATAGGGAAATAATTAAATATCTGTATCCTTTGAACATCATTAAAAGGTTTAAAAACTTTCAATAATAACATATAATAAACTTTAATGTTTGATTCCCCACTTAATTTTCGTCAAAATACAAAAACCCGCTTTTTTGGGCATGCTCTTTAATCAGTTCCTTATTTTTGGCCTGGTACACACAGTACATTTTATTGTCCAACACATAGCTGCGAATCCCTTTAATATCGGGTCCCAAATCTCTTATCACATTACAGGATTTTTGTGCCACACTTTTAAGGTCGGCATCCGTAAGCTCCCCAGCACCGGGAATATCCCGTTCAATTAGATACGTGTTCATTTTTGGCTTTTCCATAATTGTTTTTTTTGTTAATTGTGCTGTTTCTTGGGCACCTACATAATTAAAAGTAAAAAGTCCCACTAGCATTAATACCTTAAAAAAATTGATTGTCTTCATAATGCTATGTTTTTAAGGGTTAAACTACCTAAAATTAGCGCGTTGATTTTCAAGGCCCTATAACATAAAATCCAAATATTGGTAAAATTAGACCAGATTCTTTTGGTAATAAAGAGGTGGCATGCCAAAACGTTTATGAAAGCACTTGCCAAAGTAGGAAGGGCTTGTAAATCCACAATCGAACGTCGTCTGGAAGATACTTCGATCGGACTTTAGGAGATCCAACGATTTTAAGAGCCTGTATTCCCGTAGCAAATTATTGGGGGACATGCCGGTAAGTTGGGTACATTTTCTGTAAAGAGTGGATTTGCTCATGGATATTTGCCCGCAAAAATCTGCAATACTGAATCCGCTATCGCTCCAATTAGTAGCTTGTGTGTCCATAAGCATTTGAAGAAAATTCTCATCTACAGGGTTGATCCATTTATAGCGATGCTCACCGTTTATACTGTGGCCATCATCTTTGTACGTCTCCTTAATTATCGACGCCAAAACAATTTGGTTATGACTGGCGAATACACTTAGATATCTTGCCATTTTAATAATATCGCCGAACAGTTCCTTGCTCTTTTCTACCGGCATGCCAGCGTTAAGCCCTATCCTAAGGTTTATGAGCTCACCAGCCGTGTCCATCTCTTTTTGCAATGCGGCCGCACAGTCCACCGCTTTGGTTACGGAAACAAAAGAAGCAGTAAAAACTTGTCCTTTCATTTCCAGTTCCCTTCCCTCATAAGTATGCAGTTTCTTCCGAATGATATCATGGTACAGGGTCATTAATCCTTTAGCCTTTTCCTTTCCAAGCTGATGATTCAGCAATCCGATATCCGTGGTCTGGGCAACCAGAATGATACGAAAGGCGGTGTCGTTAAAAATTTTGAGATTCGGGTCGTCTTGATCTGCGTACCCTTCTGGATCGGCTATCCTTCCCAAAAAGGCTTCCACCACATTGCTGTTGACCTGCATAATTTCATGGGGAACAAGTCCATGGGCCCTGTCGTGCATCATTTTTACGGACTTTTCATCGGGCGCATCAATAAGGCAGAAAGCACTGCCGTGATTTTCATCTACCCAATACATCATACAACGGCACGCATATTCATCTTGAATCTTCAAATCTTCACGATGGGCCAGGGCCGCCTGTTTGGCCTCTATTCTCGGTACGATATGGCGATCCATAAAAATTGGCATGATAGTAAATGATTTATTCCACTAATAAATTCTGAGTTAATTATTCTAAAATTTAAGGCTTACCGCCATCACGATCTCACGCTCCTTACTCCGTAGATACCTTGTCCAGTTTTCCAACTTTTGGTTTTCATTTTTTTTAAAAATAACAAACAAATTGAATGTAAAAAGTCAAAGATTCAATATCTCTTTTACTGCCAATGTCCGAAGGAGTAAAAGGCCTTAGCTCTATTGGAGATTATCGGTAGAAGGTGTGCAAGAAATATGTCTACCAATGATCATATTCCGTGCGGACAATAGCGCAGTGTCAAAATTAATTAATTCCGTTGGTCCATTAACTGTAAAAATCGGCCATTTTAAAAACTGGCAGATATTCCTATGTAGGTACTGAGAAGCGGATTCATCGCCTCCGGAACCGTCGAAGGTCTTATTTTTAGATTGTTCTTAAAATCGTGCGCTAGATGGGCAACATCGTAATATCCGGTATGGAATGCAACTTCCTCTAGGCTCATTTTGGGATTGGCCGAAATAAATTGAAGCGCATTTTCCATTTTTAATATTCTTATATAAGACTGGGGAGGAAGGCCGACCTTTAGAAGAAATTGTCTCCGTAAGGTGCGTTTACTCATCGAGCAATATATAGCCAGGTTCCCCACACTGACCAACCCTTTAAGGACGATTATTCTATTTACGGCGTGGTAAATTGGATCACTGAGAAGTAATTTTTTGTCGGGAAGTGCATTCCATAAAAATTGGGACAAAGCCTGGTTGGCTGCAAAATCCAATGGTTCACTGCGTTCCAATTCTCGGAGGAATCTACCCCTTATTTCAAGCGCATCGCTCACCATCACGGGCCGATCGGTAATTTCGGTCATAGGAAGTTTGAGAAAGTGATAGGCAAGTACGGGGTGCAATTTAAAAGCGTATCCCCTGCCCTTGTAGTTCATGGCAAATTGTAATGACTCCTCCGAGAACAACCCGGTAAAGTATAGTCGGTTGTTCCGCAAGACATCCCCAGTGTAATTTATAAATCGACATGATTTGGGCTCGCCTAGAAACAAATTACAGATTAAATAGCCTGAACGAGGATAAATATTCACAAATTCCTCTTTGAATTCAAAATCGATTTGAGAAAAGTTGAATTGATAATCCTTTAAAACTTTCAACCCAAAACCTATATCAATTTTAGGGAAATCGCCATTTTCAGTGGAACTATCCGTTAACATTATTAAAATGTTCTATCTCAGATTTATAGTTATTGGTTTAGATGATAAATATTACCTGTAGTATATTTTTATGGATATCCAAGTTAATACTTATTTCTGTATTTTGGAAGTTGAAAAGGGCAAAAACAAAATGAGGGCGGCATCATATCTTACCGCAGAGCAAAATTCAATTGTGATAACTACAAAAGGGGAATGGTGGTGGATACACGGGATTTCAATGAATAAATCCATAAATTTCGATATTAGTGGAATAGACACCACTTCAAAGAATTTTGTCATAGACGAAACAGAATTCAGGATTGAAAGAAAGAATTCTACCGAAATCCATATTGAGATGGCAAAAAACCAAACAGGTGCTGAAAGAGTATTGTATATTGGTCTAGAAGCGGGAGATTATTTTGACGGGATAAAAATAACCCAATCGGCAAATTGAAAGCCAAAAAGTGGTGTTCAAATACCGAAAAACGAACATTTTCGCAGAATTTCTTAACATGTATGTATACGGTATAAATATCCCCAGGTTTTTAAGGACTTTTCAAATTAGCGTTTAGAGATGTCTCTTAAAATCCTGCCGCTGTCCTAAAATGCGAACGACGAATATGCCGTTTTTGGTTGGTTCATAAAATATTGTGTGCGCTTTGAAATTATATCTTTTTAGTGAAGGCGCATATTCAGAGGCACTACGCCCAATTTCGGGACTGTCGGCAAGAGTCTGTAAAAACTGTAATAATTCGGTAACATAATCATGCGTCTGTGATTCGCCCCAATTCTCTAAAGTATAATCCGCTATATCGTCGATATCGCTATCAGCCTTCGATGATAAATTATAACTAGACATTCCTCGAGCTTTGGATCCTGTTGTTTTTGCGATTTTTGGCAGCTTCAACAATTTCATCAATGGACCTAACTTTAGGGCTCATACCGCTATCATAGCCTTCTTGTATAGCCGCTTTGGTAATTAAAAACTCCCTATTGCGCTCCTCGTCCAAACGTATCAGATGCCGCATGTATTCGCTGTCGTTCGCAAAACCGCCATTCTCAATTTGTCGCTTTATCCATTGCTCTTGAGCGGTGGTTATAGTCAACGATTTTCTAATTGTCGCCATAATCAATAAATTTATTTGCATACAATATACGCAAAAAAACATATTATTGACATACATTTTATTGAATTGTTGTCAATATACAGGTTTTATGGGTCTGTACGCAGTCGTAAGCAACCCAATGTTACTTTGGACTTTCCCAAATCCGAAATTCGATTACTTTCCAAGGTTGTGGACCTTAAAAGGAACGTTTTAAGGAATTACTCTTTTATTTATACCGTATAAATATACCCATCTCTTTACAGACTATTCAAAATCCGATAACCCTGTCTTTCGGGAGTTATTTTTTTGAGCCATCACTTGCCCAAATGCCGCTTCCTTTGATGTGCATCCTTTCATCCGTTTTATGTTTGAATACTTATATAAAGAAGAATATTAGATCAGGATAAACCGTTTAATTAGCCCTTAAAAGCAAACATAATGTTTACAATTAATGAAACTTTTTATATCTTTGGGGCGTATTTGATATTATATCCCATAATGATAAAACGATTTGAAACGAGATTATTAGAAGAAGCATTTGAATTTATCCAAAAACAGGAACTAAAACAAGAAATAAGATATTCCAAAACATAAGAAGGGCCGAACAACATTCAGATCCAAAATTCTTTAAAAAACTTACAAATGAAATTTGGGAATTCAGAACATTATATTCAGGAATCCAATATAGGCTTTTGGCATTTTGGGACAAAGAGGATAAAAATGAAACGCTTGTTTTTGCAACGCACGGAGTAAAAAAGAAAACAAGCAAAATGGACAAAAAAGTGATTGAAAAAGCGGATAAGATTAGAATAGATTATCTAAAAAACAAGAAGAAATGAAAAGTTATACGTTAAACGAGGCAGAAGACCTTTTAATTGGAAAAAAAGGAACGAAAGAGCGCGATGAATATGAATTTGAACTAAAACTCGAACTTATCGGGAATATGATCAAGACCGCCCGAAAAAAAAGAAAACTGACACAAGAACAATTGGGCGAATTGGTCGGTGTTAAAAAGGCCCAAATATCAAGATTGGAAAATAGTACGGGTAATGTCACATTTGAAACTGTTATGCGGATCTTCAATGCATTGGGTGCTAAATTGAGTCTTAATCTTCAAATGTAAAAAACGATTTGCCGATATAGCATTTGAATGAATCTCGAACCAATATTAGAGCAATCATTAAATGCTGACACTTTTCTAAAGGAATTGCAGTTGAAGGACGGACTGATAAAGGATAAGGTATATTCTTTTTTCAAGGACAAGGATGAAGCGATTTTTGTAGCGGAATATCTGCGAAAACTGGACTTGGTAAATTTGGTCGCCGCAACATATAACGAGCCCTTTAGACTAATTACTGTCAATGGTGGGATTTCGACATTATTGAAAAATGGCGGACTGACCAAAATCGCAATTGACCGAGAAAACCAACGGAAAAAACAAGCAGAAAGACAAACCAAACAGGATATTTGTGTTGAACAACAAATTGTAGCTAAGCTGTTACGGTAAGAAGTGGCACTTACGCAACCTTTTAGTAAAAATCTATCTATATTATAGAATATCATTATAAGTTGATAAAAATGCTTTTACATGATTTTTAAAAGTTTGATATATGCGAAATAGTAAACTAATTCGGAGAATCCTTCTGCTGTCATTGTTAACATTAACAAATTGCTCAAAAGAAGAGCAGGAAATTAATCGAAGAGAATTATTTGGCTTATGGATTTCGACGGATAAAAAGGACACTTTGGATTTCAAAACCAATAATGATTTTTATAAATCAAATGGATTTATGAAAAATGAGCATTTTGATTACAAATTATTTAATGATTCAATTCAAATTGAGTATAATGGTATATTGTATATTAATGTCAATCCTACAAAGCATAGATATTCGATTATAAACAATAAGTTGACCTTAGATTTTACAAATAAACCTTGTTATGGTTTTGGTGATCAAATAATTATCTATGAAAAGGAATAAAACCAGAGGCTCATTAATGGCTCATAGCAAATTTTGATGAAAGCCTCTTATTAAGGGCTTGGGACTGTTTTTATGGTCTCCCAAATCTTCTGAAATGGCTCCTGAAATATTAAAATAAGAACGAAATACAAAAGCTTAGGCTGCAGAAGCAGATGGAAACGATATGTATTCTTGTCTGCGCTACATGCTACGAGCTGAACCGGTATAATTATTCCCAGGTTAAATTAAATTTTTAAAATCCCTGAATCCTAAAGGCAATCAAAAAAATTTATTTGGTTGAGTCATTTTTGGGTTTCCTAAGAACTTCGGGGTAAATTTTTGCGTGTTAAAGACAGTTGTATATTCTAAACAATTCTCGTTTTATTGGGCAAATAATTACAATATTGTAGGCAAACCGTTTTAAAAAAAAGCACGCCGAATGCACGCCGAAAATCAAAAAAGGCAGCTGCATTTGTAGGCTTCCCATTTTTAGGACACCTCTAAATTCGATAAATAATTGTTGTTCAGCCCAGATTTGATGAAGAATTTGAATTCTTCATCAAATCTGGGCATATATTCTTTGGGCGATCTATTGCCCAGGGATTTATGTGGGTGATTAAAATTATAATCATCCCGCCATTTATCACTTAATTTTTGAAGCTGGTGTATATCATTAAAGTAATATGCGTCCAATATATCTTCTCTATAAAATCTATTAAAGCGTTCTATGTAGCCGTTCTGCATCGGTTTCCCCGGTTGGGTATATTTAATTTCTATATAGTTTTTCGTGCACCAGTCCATAAATGTCCTAGATGTAAATTCAGGTCCGTTATCGCATCTGATATATTTGGGAGTCCCTATCTCTTCTTTGAGGTTCTCCAGTGTCCCCACCACCGCCCTGGCCGGATAGGAGAGTCCCGCATCGATAGCTATAGCTTCCCGGTTGCAATCGTCCATAACATTGAATACACGTAGCTTTCTTCCATCGGTAAGCGTATCGCTCATAAAATCCATACTCCAGCATTCATTGAGCTGTACAGGTGTTTCCAAAGGTTGTTTAACGCGCTTTACCAAGCGCTTTTTATGTTTGCGCCTAAGTCTTAGCTTCATATTGCGATAGACCCGCAATACACGCTTCCTGTTCCATTTTAGGCCTTCACGACGGATCTTGTAATAATACTCATCGAAACCTCTAGTGGGATATGCTTCGGCCAACTCGGCCAGCTTGTCCATAACCCCGCTATCGTCCCTTTTGCTTTGGTAATACCACATCGACCTGCTTAAGCCTACAACATTACAGGCACGAAGGACGGGAATTACATATTCATTGATGAGATACTTAACACGGACTCTCTTGTCGGAAGGCCTTAGAACTTTTTTGACAGTACGTCCTTTAGCATTTTCACGTCCAGGCTGACATCGGCATACATTTGTTTGAGCCTGTTGTTCTCCTCCTCGAGTTCCTTTAAGCGCTTGAGCTGCTGCTGTTCCATACCCCCGTACTTCTTGCGCCAGTAATAGAAAGTACTATTGTCGATGCCCAGCTCCCTGGAAATATCGCCGACGGACCTTCCCTGTTCGTTTTCCTTTAGTGCCTTGACAATCTGGCTTTCTGTAAACTTTGTTCTTTTCATGTGACAGTTAAAATTTAAAGTTACTAAATTCGAATTTTAAACTGTCCTATTTTTGGGGAAGGCTACACATTGTCATGTAACTGCTTGATTTATAAGCCCCCCTATTGGGCTCCAACCAAGGACCCTCTGATTAACAGTTGGAAAAAGTTTTGAAACTTATAATTTGATAATCTTATTATCATTCCAAAAAAGGTTTTCTTTTTAGATCACTATTAAGGAATTGATTCAACCCTATTTTACAAATCAAATAAAGGAAGAAATTACAGTACTTCCCTTTTTAATATAGCTAACATATGGAACCATACAAGACCATATTAAGCCAAAATTTGAGTGCAAATTGAGTGCAAATAAAAAAGGTTCCAAAAGTAAAACTCTTGAAACCCCTGTGTTTACTGGTGGAGAATACCGGAGTCGAACCGGTGACCTCTTGCCTGCCAGGCAAGCGCTCTAGCCAGCTGAGCTAATCCCCCTAAACGTGGCGCAAAGAAAATACTTTTTAGCAAAGTATCAAAATACAATGCCAAGTAAATCCAACTTATATTAATCTTTTTTGACACTGAGCACCAATACAGGGATACGGGAATAAAATTCCGCCTTGGGAATGGTACTCTTTTCCCAAAGGTTCTTAAAAAATCCCCTTTTTCTTCTAAATACGCACAGCAAATCCGGATGTTGTACCTGAAAATGTTCTAAAACCCCCAAATAGGTGGAAGAATTTTCGGTCAGGGTAAGATGTGAACTTATATCCAACAGAGCGGTATCTATCTTTAAATCGTCATCTGAGTAACCCGGGGTCTTCACCAAAAGTAGGTTTACCTTCGCATTAAACTTTTTCTTGATATCGATCAAGGCATCAAGAATTCTTTTACGCTTTAAGATTCCCGATTTAAAAGCCGTTAAAACGGATTTGTAAGGTTTAAAAACAGTACCTCTTGGGACTATAAGTGTGGGTATATCGGTCCTTTTAATTATTTTTCCCGAAGTATATCCTAAATACAGTTCTTCCCTTATGTCATTGCTCCTTGGAGCTATCACGATAAGATCAATTCCCAATTCACCATCAATTTCCTTAAGCCCATCGATCAGATCCCCATTATAGGTGGCAATTTTGATATCCACATTTTTTGCATTCACCTTGTCAATGACCTCTTTTAAATGTTCCCTGCTGCTTTCAGCAACTATTTCTTCAATATTTGCCAAACTTCCCGCACTCGATTGAGCGTTAAAAACTTCCATCACAAACACTTGGGAGGAAAATTCGGAGGCAAAATCTACCGCATATTGCAAAGTTTCGTGGGCATCTGGTGAGGTGCCGATTGGAACCAATATTTTCTTCATAATATTTTTTTAATTTCTAATTCCAAGAATAAACCCAAAAAGAAATATGCAAAATAATTTATTAGCCATCGCGGGCCAAAAATTGTTTTGACGTTGGCAAAGATATTGCAAATTGCCAATATTGCGAACATTACCTCCTGTTTGATGTGATTATTGTCCAAATATTGACTTTGTACACCTAAAACGTACTCAATTTTTTACATATTTCCTCGCCAATGGATAAAATGTCATCTATTTCTTCTTTGGTAAAATCATACGGTACGGGCTTCGCAATCCCCAAAGTTCCATAAAGCTCTCCATTAAGAATCATAGGTGCGGCGAGGGAACCTTCTACCTTGGTCTCTTTCGCAGCTGGTCTTGCCACCCCCGAATCGTCTGTCTGAAGGTTGCACATTTCAACTGGTTTACGGCGCTCGGCGGCGATTCCTGCCATACCTTTGCCAATTGGGATATTGGAGACCTTCGGAATCAAAAAAGGCGGAATCCCCAGTTGGGCCTTCAATATCAGTAGATTTGTATCCTTATCTAAAAAATGGAGGGTTCCCGTGGTACAATCAAAGGTGGTAACCACTTCTGAAAGAACATCCTGCCAATCAATGTCAGGCCTATTTATCAATGTAGAAATCGCCCCCAGTCTTGATTCATTTGTATTGTTCATAGTCTATTTATTAATCGACCCAAATTTAGCAAATTCCTTTGGGAATCCGACAAATCAGGGTGGGAACTCATTTGGTTGTTTTCCAAAATCACGGATTCTTCGGTCAAAAGTTTGGCTTTGTACCCTAATTGGGTAAAAATTTCCTTAAAAATTTTACCTCGTATCGTAAAACGCCTAATTTTGATCTACAAATTTTTAAAATACATCTGCTAAGGTGGGTGAATCAATAACCGAGTAACCTATAGCTGTTAATATGTCCACATCCCGAGAAAACGGAAGTCTTTACACTAAAATAGACAACAAGATCGCCACTGTGGAATTTGGTCATCCGGCCAGTAATTCCTTTGTGAAGGAGCTTTTGGATCGGCTTTTTGTGGCGCTTAAGGAAATTTCTGAAAACAGGGAAGTATCGTTAATTGTTCTTAAATCTGAAGGCGATCGTGCATTTTGTGCCGGTGCGTCGTTTGATGAACTGTTGTCTGTATCCAATTTGGAGGAGGGAAAGGTGTTTTTTGGAGGATTTGCAAAGGTTATCAATGCCATGCGCAGGTGTCCACAACCCATTATTGGAAGGGTCCAAGGCAAGTCGGTCGGTGGCGGGGTAGGGCTTATTTCGGCATGTGACTATGTATTTGCGGTAGAAGCAGCATCCATTCGGCTTTCGGAGCTAAGTATCGGAATCGCACCCTTGGTTATTTCCCCCGCTGTGGAAAGAAAAATAGGCAAAGCTGCATTGGCCGAATTGGCCTTTGCACCAACTGAATGGAAAAATGCCTATTGGGCCAAAGAAAAAGGGTTGTTTTCCAAGGTCTATGAAGAAGTAAAGGAAATGGACAAGGAAATGGACTTTTACCTTCAAAAAATGAGTTCATTCAATCCCAACGCATTATCTGAAATGAAACGTGTATTATGGGTAGGTTGTGACCATTGGGATGCACTCCTGATGGAGCGTGCCGAGCAATCCGGCCAACTTGCCCTTTCCCATGAAACGAAGAAATCCTTAACCGCATTTAAAAATAAATAAATATGATGCCCTTATCCATTGCCAATGGTAGGTTTATGTTTCCATTGCTCATTCTAGTTTTGATCGTGGTATATGCCGTAAACCGGTTTCGCAACAATAGAAAGTTTAGGAGATAACTGCACGGCCTTGTATTGACCAACCGGCCTGTTGGGTTTAGCACAAGAATTAAAGTTCTTGAAAGTTGGTTTCCCCTGGGGGTTCGTTTGGTTTGGTCACTGGTTGTTTTTTACCAAAGTTTAAAGTTTTGAATACCTTAAACTGATAAATTAGGTCATTGCTTTTCGCTACATCCCCGGCCTCGTCCTGGGTGTAGTGATACGCGATCCCCCCCTGTATTTTAAACCCTTGGTTTATCTGATATCCAATTCCAGGGGAAATCCGGAGGACGTCGTTAAATTGTGAGGTTTTTCTAATATTGAAGAAAAATTCTACTC
Organism: Sediminicola sp.; assembly: GCA_048266425.1. Taxonomy (GTDB): domain Bacteria; phylum Bacteroidota; class Bacteroidia; order Flavobacteriales; family Flavobacteriaceae; genus Cerina. The sequence continues at coordinate 8,551 of JBLWZN010000033.1, read as the reverse complement.
CAATCGGAAAGTATATTCCTGTTCCCTCACGAAAAAGAAGCCCTTGCAAATTTATGGTCCCCAAAACCTGGTATCGAATACGAACCCCAAAAACATTTCCGTCCGATTGTGAGAAAACAAAACGTTCCTCTAACCGAATGTAATTTCCAAATGCCAAGCGTTCACTGACATTAAATGACACGCGATACCCTTGATATGGCCTGATCTCGAAAGAATTGGATCCTACATTGTTATTCAAATAAAACAATCCGGCACCATAGGTGTAGTTCTCCTGGGTCTTTATTTTTTTAAATTTCTTTAGGACCAAGCCATCCGTAACCACTTCCATACCGCCCCTTGCAATAAACCTGTTCCAACTGGGCGGTGATATGGTCCGGTAATCGATATCTCCCTTGATTTGTTTTTTTTCGGTCAATTTAAAGGAAGGATTGAAACTCGCCCATAATTGCTGGGAAAAATCTGAATCCTCTTGACCATTTACTGTGAAAACGAGTCCCCATATTAGGATACCCGAAATCCATTTCAAGGTATTAATTCTTAAACTCTTGAATTTTGTGCAAATCATATTTTTATGGAATGGCCAGGATGAGGAAATTTGATAACTCGGGTTTACGGATTCGCCGAATTAAGGACCCTCCTTTAACCGACTACCGTATTAAACGGGTTCATTGATAATGCCAATATTAACCATTTTAAACATTATTTTTATCTCCCCCGCAAAAAAAAGATAATTTCAATTTTGCCAATAACTGTAGCACCCGTTTAAATATTTCTTGAAAATTTGGGCTATCCTGGGAATTCTCGGATTAATTTCCGACGAATTTAGAAAATTCAATAATTCCTTCTAGGGGTTGAACAACAAATTTTGGTTTTTTTTGAAAATATTTACTTGGCCATACCACCCGGTGGGGTTTCGCCTATCCATTCCCTGCAGGCGACATGTTTCATGGCCAAATAAACGCTTTATCGGCAAGGAATAGTACAAAGGATGTACATTTCGGACAGGTAGGTAAGCTTCTGTTATGATCAAAAGCATCCATTTTTGGGTTGAAAGAGGTTGTTTTATCTCTGAAATTACTCCAATTGCCTGTCTTATGTGATTGTCCCGTTTTGCATATTGGTAAATAAGATTTTACTACTTTTACCAATCTTTTATTAATATCTTCACGACTTAAATCACTTACTATTTAAACATTGACTATGAAAAAAATAACTCTAATCGCCCTAATCGGCCTGGCGGGTTTTAGCACCTATGCCCAATCTGTAAATCTAAGTGCCTACGGTGGGTACGTATTTGACAATGCGTTTGATTCCTATTACGACTTTAATGACTATTACGACGGTGAGATTCAGGGCGGTTTCCAATGGGGATTAGGTGTAGAATATAAGATGCATCCCTCTATTGGTGTAGAAATTTCATATTTTAGACAGGACACGCATTCTCCCACAACGTATTGGATCCCAAATAACGGGATTTCTAACGGCAAACAGTTTACCGATTTCGACCTAGGAATCAACTATATTATGTTGGGCGGAAATAAATACCTTCGGGCGCCTGATTCCAAATTTGAAGGTTTCGGGGGATTAAGTGCGGGCATGTTTATAGCCAATTTGAGCAATCCGGACAATGGGAACGAATCAAACGTTACTAAATTTGCATGGGGTGGAAAATTAGGCGGTATTTTTTGGGCATCGCATTCGGTAGGCATTAAACTTCAAATGCAATTGCTCTCAGCAGTACAAGCTGCCGGGGGTGGATTTTATTTTGGGACGGGGGGTGTCTATACCGGTGTAAGCAGTTATTCAACAATTTATCAATTTAGTCTGGGAGGTGGCCTAGTTTTTAATTTGGAATGACAAATAAAAATACCGGAAATGATAAATAAAGGTGATTCTATTTGAATCGCCTTTTTTTGTCATAAACCAAATAAAGGAGACCGAAATTTACTAACTTTGAGATAACCCTTAAACGGAAATATCCTAAGTGAAATATTATGAAACCAACCCTTTTTCCGAAGTCTATATTGATACTAACCGTTTTATTAGGCTTCTTTTTTCAACCCTTTGTAAAAGCCCAGGAAGATAATAGAAATCCGATTCTTACTTCCAAATTTGAATTTGGAATTGGCGTTTTTTCCCCTTCTCAGGTAATACGTTTAGGCGCTAATGGATCCACTGAAAATGACGAAATTGATTTTGGAAATGCCTTTGACCTAAAAAGTAGGAGCTACCGGCCTAATGCTAATTTGATGTGGAGATTTTTCAAAAGATGGAGACTCTACGGGGAGTATTTTAATTTTGATAGGAGTAACGAACGGATGCTGGAAAAGGATATTCATTGGCGGGACTATACCCTTAAAGAAGGCTCCTATGTAAAAGCGGGGCTTGGTCTGGATGTTTTCAGGATACTTGTAGGTTACACGGTTCTCGACAAACACAATCAAAACCTGATACTCGGTTTGGGAGCCCATACCTTGGGAATAAAGCCCCATTTGGAAGGGGAGGCCTACATAAACGATGAGTCTGTATATTATAAAAACAAAACTATTTATACCTTGGCGCCTTTGCCGGATATTATTGCTAGGTACACATTTGCTATTAACAGCAAATGGGCCCTTTCTGGAAAAGTTGATTGGCTGTCCCTAAAAGTAGGTGAATATAGCGGCGGCCTTTGGGATGTTGGGCCAAGTGTTAGCTATCAACCCATTAAGCACCTTAGTTTGAACTTGGATTACAGATATTTTAAGGTTTATGGAAATGTTAATAAAACCCATTGGGACGGGTCTTTTTATCTACAGTTTAAGGGCCCTACACTAAGTGTAAACGCCAATTTTTAGAAATACATCCGGATTGGGGGAATAACAAGCTCACCAAAATAATTGGTTAAAACCGGCTCCCACAATAAAGCCGGTCTTTAAAATGTTATACTCCCTCCAATATAAACCTAAGCTTCTTTATTTGGAGGGAGTATGGATATTCCTCAATTTTACTTCTTGATCGGTACTGTCAAATTACATAACCACAGTCTGTCCCGGCATAGGGATTTTATAAAAACCGTCCGGATTTGGCATTACTGGTGGTTTGGAGTCCCAAGTTAGATTATCGGGTACGAGGACCAAACTGGAATTGATCGCCTCCTCCCATTTTATTACCTTGCCGGAATACGTTGCCATTCGGCCCATTATAGCAGTCATCGTACTTTTGGCCCCATATTCGGCATTGTTGATGACCTCATTGTTACGGATCGAAGCAAATAACCTGTCGTGCTCCACTTGGTAGGGATTCGGATCTCCCTTCCCGCGATATTTAAATACATCTGCACCTTCCAAATCCCTGATATAGGCCGATCCGGCATCGTTCATCTCTACGGAACCCGTCGTTCCCTGAAATACTTCCCCTACCCTGTCAAACGTATTTGGTTGATGTCGGCACTGACTGGCGATAACAGCTCCACTGGGATAGGTGAACTCTACAAAGTGATGGTCGAATATTTCACCGTATTCCTTACCTGTCCTGACTTGCCTGCCGCCCATACCTTGGGCGGAGACCGGATATTCCCCCAAAAACCAGTTGGCTACGTCTATGTTGTGGATATGCTGTTCCAAAATATGGTCCCCGCACAACCAATTAAAATAATACCAGTTCCGCATTTGATATTCCAGTTCGCCCTGTCCGGGTTGACGCTCGCGAACCCAAACCCCGCTACTGTTCCAATACACTTGGCCTGAGACTATTTTTCCGATTTTGCCTTCTTTGATCTGCTTTGCCATTTCGATGTAATTGTTCTGATAATGGCGTTGCAGCCCTACAACAACGTTCAACTTCTTTTCCTTGGCAACCTTGGCGGACGCCAACACTTTTTGAATGCCAGGGACATCCGTTGCCACAGGCTTCTCCATAAAAATATGCTTGCCGGTATTTACGGCATATTCAAAGTGCTGTGGCCTAAAGCCGGGGGGAGTGGCCAAAATAACCACGTCGGCCAAATCCATTGCCTTTTGTGCGGCATCAAAACCTACGAACCTGTTCTTCTCCTTTACCTTAACTTTTTTGGTGCCCTCGAATTCTTTTAAGAGCGTGTCAAGACTGCCCTGAAGCCTGTCCTCAAAAGCATCTGCCATAGCGACCAATTCCACATTTTCGTCCGCCTTAAGGGCCTGACTTGCAGCTCCCGTACCACGGCCCCCGCAACCTACAAGCGCTATTTTTAATTTTTTATCGTTGGCATTGTTCATCATACTGTGCATGGGCATAACAGGTAGGACCATGGCCCCTGTCAGCAGGGCGGTATTTTTACAAAATTCCCGTCTTGAATTGGAGGAACTTGATGCGTAATCTTGATTTTTGTTTGAATCTTGCATGGTTTTAATATTTATGGCAACTTAATGACCCGTTTAAACTTTTATTTTTTAAGAATCTTTGGACCCCAGTATTTTTCAAAATCCTTCTTGTCAGGCACCTCGGTCGGCCTAACGATACGGAAACCTACAAAACCAGCATCCGTGTTCCACGATACACTTTTTGGGAGTTGTGGATCCCTGCGGTTCCAATCGGAACTGGATCCCTGTCTGGCCGCACTCCTGAGCATATCTCCATCATCATCCCATGAGCCCCCGCGGACCACCCTTGGGTAAAGTTTGGTCGGCAATTCTACCGGATCGACAGCTTCTTCCACATATTTAGCATATACATCCGGCAAATATTGATCTAAGGTCCACTCGGAAACATTTCCGTGCATATCGTAAAGCCCCCATGGATTGGGCTTTTTTTGCCCTCCCTTTTTATAAGCTCCATCGCTGTTTTCGTAATACCAGGCGTATTCCGGCAGCAAGGCTTCATCATCCCCAAACGAATAGGTGGTTTCAGTTCCTGCCCTACATGCGTATTCCCATTCGGCTTCGGTAGGAAGCCGGTAAAAGCGGCCCGTTTTTGCCGACAGCCATTCACAGAATTTAGATGCTGCTTTTTGGGTTATATTTACTACGGGATAACCTGTAGTTCCCATACCAAGGCTCATATCCACATAAGGAATGGTAGCTCCGGAAACCGCATCCACTGCCATATCCACTTCATTCCCCTTATTTTCTGCAGCCACTCCGTCTATTTCCCGATTGACAAAAAGTTGGTACACCTCCCACGGTATTTCATATTTCCCCATCCAAAACGAAGATATTTTAACCTTATGTACGGGACCCTCGTCTTCCTTATGGTATTTTTCATTAGGATTACTTCCCATCGTAAACTCTCCCGAGGGAATAAAAACCATCGAGATTTCCTGATCGGAACCGGCGATCCTTTCTATATAATCCTTATCGGACTGTTGGGAATAGAGTGCGACACTCAAAAATAGGGGAATGATGAATAATAGAAACTGCTTCTTTAGTATATACTTTTCCAAACAAGTGGTTTTTGGGGTCACTCGGTACGTCGTCATTCACAAACTATACCAATTACCTTTATAAATAATCGTTGTTGCAAAAATTTGTACCCAAGAGGGGAAATTAATAATTTTTTTAAGAAAGAGATCAACAAATATGTCAATTTTTTATGGTCATCCATGTTGGGTTGGGCAAAAAACTTGTTTAAAAGCATTTTGAAGATTTTCCCAATTCCTATTTTCGGCGTTTGCGGGTTCCGATTTCTTGTTCGCAGGATGGCAAATATTTCATCTGTTTATTTTTACTGTTTTTTATAGGTCAGACCAGCCCGACAGAATCGTTCTGGCGGGTGTAATTCGCAAAATTATCTCGGTGAGTATCAAGAATGGATATGGCTCATTTCATGCCAACAAAGGTGGTCGGTTCAACCCAACCAAATTCGACAATGGCTCTCTTAAATTACCTAGTCGCAGCCGGGAGACCATCCTTTGTTAAACCGGTCCCTAAAATGGTTGCGGTTCCAAATCCCTTCCGGGGTTAGGTCTGTATTGGTCCAATAACCATTAGGATTAGCCGTTGGGTATAAGGAAGAACTTGTCTCATCCTTTGTACCCAATGACCATTTACTATAGCTAATACCGTTATCGTCCATCCATTTCTGCCAAGCGTTCCACGATTTTATATCTGGAAGATTGGCGTTCTCGAATCTTGGGGTGGCAAAGTTGATTCCCACACGGCCGCATTGGGTAACCCAAATCGGCAATCCTTTTGCCAAGGCATGGTCGGCCCTTTTCCTAAGTACCTCCCCGTGTTGTCTGGCATAAAAGTGCAGCGAATACGCAATGTTTGTTACCGGTTCCCCTTTGCTGTCCACGGTAATGGGATCTTTGGACGCCACATCCACCAACTGATCCCAAAATGGGGTTGGCACAATAATTATATTGTCCGGATCGTGTTCCCTAATGGTGGCTATCAGTTCTTGGGAATATTGTTTGAGTTGCGGCCATGTTTCATCCAGGTCTTTAGGGGTACGGCCACTCGGTTCATTACAAAGTTCATAGATAATGTTAGGGTAATTGCCGTATTCTTTGGAGATTCTTGCAAAAAAATCTCGGGCTAAATCTAAATGCAGATCATTGGAATGCCAATCGACAATAATATATAATCCCTTGTCAATTGCCGCCTTTATGGCATTATCCATAATAGTTGCGGCTGTTTTGGGATCTTCCAAATAACCGTCTTCATTTTCTATGCCCATGGGGGCCCTGATATATTGGATCTTCCAGTCGTCCCTTAGCCAACCCAAAGCATTGGAATTCCAAAACTCCTTGCCGGACCACTGATGCCAAAACAGGCTCATTCCTGCAAGTTGTACCGGCTTGTCGCATTCGCTTAAAATTTTACTGCCCACCACTTTTAATTGTCCATATTTCTTTATGGGGGTGTTTCTATCTGACGAAAAAATATCCTTTAACCCAATTCCCTTTTCTGGATTTACAATCGTTTTGGGTTCTTCGGGTTGGGTAGGGACATGCTCTGTATTTTCCTTACAAGAAATAATGGCGAAAAACATGGAGACACAGATCGCCCTAATCATTATTCTTTGCCTCGATGTAGTGATACAAATCATTCCGCTTATCATTTTAGTTGGAACAGTGCCATAAAAGTTCAAAAACAAGTGTAATAGCTGATTTCAATATCATAAAAATGGAATCTAAATTCGACTGGTCTTACGTTTATTGTGTCATTTTTACACCTCAAACAAATACTTCCGAAAAGTACTAAAATTCTGCCGTTTACCTAACCTTATTTATGAACTCGTTTAAACTTTTCGATTTAGGGTATAAATTTGGCGTTATATGCCTTGTTGATTGTCTTGTTGGAATGTATAGTCCTTAAAATTCCGGAAGAAAGAAAAGAGAAAAAACGAAAGGACAAGTGAAAAAAAAGTCGGGACTATCGGAATTTATCAAGTAGTTTCATTTTCAAATTGGAACACGTGACCAAATTTTAGCAGGATTAACCGACTGGCCAAACAAGGTCCTTACGGAAAGTTTGGCAATATTATAAATCCCAAGGCAAAGCTAAGTTGACTATAAATATATTATTCCCTTTTTTGTTGCATTAACCAAGTGTATAGCTCGGGAGTGGAATACGCCCTGTCCCAAGAGTTATGACCAACCCCAGGGTATTTGGTGAACTTTACATTGTACCCCATTTCCTTTAGCTTAGCGACCATTTGGATGGATTCCGAAATGGGGATGGATTTGTCTTCTTCCCCATGAAACACCCAGATCGGCATATTCTTATTTATCCAAGATGCGTACGGAACGGGAGTCATACCACAGACCACCGCCATGGCAGCAAATTTTTCAGGATATTCCACGGCCATTTCCCAGGCTGCTCCCCCTCCCCTGCTTAAACCGGTTAGGTAAATCCTGTCCTTGTCTACCCTATTGTTAGCAACAATCGTATCCAAAAGCTGAACAACCGCCCGTGTATTCCACCATTGTTTTTTATGTGGATTTTGGGGTGCTAGCACTAAAAATGGAAATTGCTTTCCCTGGGCCAGTAATTTTGGGGGACCATTCTTTTTAATGCTATCCAGACGGTCACCCGACTCCCCACCCCCATGTAGAAACAATAATATGGGAAATTCCTCATCTGGCTTTGCTTCGTAATCTTTAGGATAATACAAATAATAACTAAGGTCCTCTTTGGAAACGGTTTGCATTTCCCCTTCCACAATTTGGGTTTGGGCACTGCATCCCTGTAATGAAATCGCGGCCGGAACAAACATTAAAAAAAGATAACCTTTCAAACCCATTGGTACCATTATTTGCTTAGTTTCAACGGGGCAAAAATAGAGAAATGGGACGGGATAAATCAAAATGAAAGAAAATTCCAGAAATAAATCGCAAGTTGGTAAAACAAATCCCCGTTTATTATAGTCCCTAATCCGGCCTGTACGTCATTTAGACAACGATCATGTAACTATAAAAATTCACTGCTGTCCATTAAAAAGACAAAAGACCGCTGTGCTAAAAGACGTAGGACTTAGGTCTTTTTCAACTAGCTGATAACGAGTATGTTACAAATGTAAAAAGTGAACATTATAATTTTTCCACCAATTTGGCAAATATTAAATTGAAATCGACACGGTGCTAAAATCG
>JBLWZN010000032.1:0-43621 GCA_048266425.1 Sediminicola sp. | reverse complement strand
CAGGATCTTTGCATAGGAAACTTCGCCGTCTTTTATTAGATCGGGATTCCCTTGAAATTCCATTTGCTCCATACCATCCACGGTTATGGCAATAGTATCCGAAGGTATTTCAGAATTCATTGAACTTGTGGCATCATTCTTAACCTTGACCAACTTCTGTTGGGCAGCTGCTGGAAACGCAATTAAAGAACTCAAAAAAATTCCGATGTATACCTGTTTGGCCATTATAATAAATATAGTTTGAAAAAATTAAATGAACCCGTATTGGGTTAATCTTTAATCTACCTCCCCAAAATTTGGGATGTCCTTCGTATCCTGGCTCGTCCGGTCCTATGGACGTCATCATTTTTCGCTTAACTGCCCCGTGCTTCCGCTAAAGTTTCGAAGACTTGCGGGGGGCGTTACAACCCAAAATGGACACGGACTCCGATTGGCTTACACCCTTCCGGACCACAAGGTCCGGAACGTCCAATGTTAACCTCAATCGGAAAAAGTTAATTGGGTTTGCTAAAAATAATATTTTTATCCTTAACTAAATCGATAATTATCGATTCCGTTTATCGATAACGACTTTATCCTTGCAATATTGCAGCGATACCCGGTAAGATTTTACCTTCAAGGCTTTCCAACATAGCTCCACCTCCCGTAGACACATAACTGACCTTGTCCTCAAAATTAAATTGCTTTACGGCTGCAACGGAATCGCCGCCACCTACCAAGGAAAAAGCACCTTTTTGGGTGGCTTCATCGATAAAGTTGCCAATAGCTATCGTGCCCTTGGCGAAATTTTCCATTTCAAAAACCCCGATCGGCCCGTTCCATAAAATGGTTTTGGATTTTACGATTACGCTCTTAAAATTTTCCAATGTCTTTGGGCCAGCGTCCAAACCTTGCCATCCATCAGGAATTTTATCCACGGCAACCACTTGGGTCTTAGCGTTGTTATTAAAATCATCCGCTGCCACAACGTCTACCGGAAGATGGACTTGTACCCCCTTCTCCTTGGCTTGTTTTAAAATGTCCAATGCCAGGTCCATCTTATCGTCCTCACAGATTGAGTCCCCCACCTTGCCCCCTTGGGCCTTAATAAAGGTATAGGTCATTCCTCCCCCTATGATCAGATGATCCACTTTGTCCAATATATTCTCAATAATCGTTATTTTAGAGGAGACTTTTGAACCTCCGAGGATGGCGGCAATTGGCTTTTCACCTGTCCTCATTACCTTTTCAATAGCCTCAATTTCTCTCGCCAGCAAATACCCGAAGCACTTTTTGCCAGGAAAAAATTGAGCTACCACGGTAGTGGACGCATGTGCCCTATGGGCTGTTCCAAAGGCATCATTTACGTAAATGTCCCCCAATTTGGATAATTGTTTGGCAAATCCCTTGTCGCCCTTTTCCTCTTCGGAATAAAACCTAAGGTTTTCCAACAGCAGAACCTCGCCCGCTTTTAGGCCTTCAGCTGCTTTCTCCGCTACTTCCCCAACACAATTGTCGGCAAACTTTACTTGAACCCCAATAATATCCGAAATCGTATCAACAATATGTCCCAAAGATAAATCCGGGTTCGGCTTCCCATCCGGCCTTCCTAAATGGCTCATTAAAATGGCACTCCCGCCATCTTCCAGAATTTTGATAATTGTAGGTTTGGCAGCCTCAATACGGTTGGTATCCGTAACCTTAAAATCGGCATCCAAGGGTACGTTAAAGTCCACACGGACAAGCGCCCTTTTATTCTTAAAATTGAAATCGTCGATAGTTTTCATATAAATAAATTCAAATTATTAACTTAGTAATTGATTGGAACAGAGAGAATATCCGCCTGGCTGACAGGCAGGGAAAATAGAAAAAAGATAATCTTTTACTTCTGTGAAATATCCGAATTGCTTTGGTCTATGTTTTCTATTCTATATTCTTTTTACTTATTATCCATCCCATTTTCTGATGGCTTCCCCAGAATAATTTAGTGCCCCAATGTTGGTTTTATGTACTTAAGTATTTTAGGGAAAGGCAAATGTAAAGATTTAGAGCCTGTTTTTAAGTTCATTTTCCCAAAAACCTATTGTCTTGATACCGAAAACCAAAAAATCCTATCTTTGGCCTATGTGGTTTAAAGACATCCTAGGGCTTGCCCATATAAAAAATCATTTGGTCAAAAGTGCCGATGCAGGACGAATCTCGCATGCACAGCTATTTGTGGGACAGGAAGGTCGGGGCACGTTGCCGATGGCCATTGCCTATGCCCAATATCTTCTATGTGTCAATGAAGGTGGGGAAAATATTGGTGGAAACGAATCCTGCAATATAAAATGTACAAACCTCACCCATCCCGACCTACATTTTGCCTTTCCCGTTGCGAATACCGACACGGTAAAAAGTCATGCCGTGAGCAACCACTTTATGGAAGAGTGGCGGCAATTTGTCAAAGAGCAGCCCTATGGCAACCTATTTGATTGGTACCAACTGATCGGAATTGAAAAAAAACAGGGACAGATAGGGGTAGACGAGGCACAGGATATAGTAAAAAAACTCTCCTTAAAGGCTTATGAGGGCGGATATAAGATAATGATCATTTGGATGGCGGATAAAATGAATACTTCTGCGGCCAATAAACTATTAAAGCTGATAGAAGAGCCACCAGATAAAACGGTATTGATATTAATTGCCGATGATGAAGAGCAAATATTACAGACCATACGCTCACGGTGTCAAGTACTACAATTTCCTCCCCTGGCCGAAAATGCAATTTTGGAAGCTTTACTTACCAAAGGACTAGCACGGGAAGAGGCGGTAAAAATAGCCCATGAGGCCAATGGCAACTTTAATAAGGCCATGGACCTAATGAACCGGGATTCTGAAGACCTGGTTTTTGAAAGGTGGTTTGTGCACTGGGTACGCAGTGCCTTTAAGGCCAAAGGTAATAAATCGGCTATTCACGAGCTTATCCTCTGGAGCGAGGAGGTGGCCAAGACGGGAAGGGAAACCCAAAAAAATTTTCTGCGTTACTGTCTTGCCATAATGAGGGAGGCACTTTTGATCAACTACAATGTGCCAGAGCTATCTTATATGAACATCCATGTAGACGGCTTTCAATTGCAGAAATTTGCCCCATTTATCCATGAAAACAATATTTTAGGGATAACCGACGAATTGGAAAGCTCTATTTATCACATAGAACGCAACGGCAATTCCAGGATAATTTTAATGGACCTATCCATAAAACTGACCCGTTTGCTCCATCAGAAAAAAGCACCCTTACCTCTTGGTAACTGATGCTTTTTAACCTATGTGAACAACGGTGGACATTGTGAAATATAAAAAACTAAATCATGGAAAATATATTCGGTAACGTCACAGAAATACTCTTGCTGCTTTTTATGATGATCGTGTTTTTACAAAGCAGTGGGGACAAAATTGTGGATTGGAAAGGAAATCTCTCTTTTCTTAAGAAACACTTTGCCCAGACCTTTATGAAAGACCTGGTGCCCTATTTACTGGCCACTATTTTGATCTTTGAACTGGCAACAGGAATCCTATGCACCCTGGGGCTGATTCAAATTATAACCATGGGGAATTTTACCCTTGCCTTTTATGGGGCTATTGTTGGTTGTATTTCACTTCTAATGTTGTTGCTTGGCCAAAGACTGGCAAAGGACTACGTTGGGGCACAGACCATTGCCGTTTACTTTGTCCCAGCAATATTCCTGGTATTTATCCTTCAAGCATAGGGTCGAATTCCCAACCTTGAGAAGACCGAACCAAAAAGATAAATTTTTGGGATTTTTGTGTCGTTAGCAAAAACGAAATACTGGATAGGTCGTTCGAATTTTTCCTTGGAACGGGTCCAAATAAAAAACCTTGGCTTATCCAAAGATTGCCAAGGTTTGTTGCATTAAAAAATCTTTTGCTGCTATTTTTTGTATTTATCGTTCAGCAGTTTTATAATATCTGCGGTAAGGTCTTTTGCACTATCTCCATAAAGAACACTTCCACCTTCTCCTCCACCAAGAATAAAGGTATAGCCGTTGGCTTTACCGTAGGAGGCTATTTCCCTTTTTACCTTGCTGATCAGACTGTCCATTTCTATCTGGCTTCCCATCTGCAACTGTTGCTCCTGCTGTTGCAACTGCTGTCCGATCATTTGGCCTCGTTGCTGTAATTGACCGTATTGCTCCTGTGCATCCTTTTGGGCCAATTTAGCGGCCTGGGCCTGAAAAGCCTGCGCCTCTGCCTGAAAAGCTTGGGAAATGCTATCCCTTTGCTTTGTAAGCGCATCGACCTTGGTCTTGAACTTGGCCTGAATATCAATTTGTTCCTGATAATCCTTCATCAATTTTACGTTGTCCACAAAACCTATTTTATCTTGCTGGCAAGCCATTGCTCCCAAAAGGGCAAAGCACAAAACTATTTTTTTCATTATCCAATATTTTTTAGTTGCGCAAAAGTAACAAAGCTTTTTGAGAAATAATCTATGCATCTCCTCAAAATATCGCCCATCGATTGCCGAATTTTTCTCTTTTAGGTATTGTTAGGACCCAAAAGGTCCCAAAGACCTTTGGGGCCCCTGAATATTGGCCTTTTAAATGCTTTCAAAACCCAGTCCCTTGAATAGTCTTATTGAAATGGAGAATTGTTATGGCCGTCCGGCATCTTGCTAACCTAATGATACTTTTTAGATTATATGAAAACGGCAAAAAATTATTAATTTGGTAGTATTCCTATTACGCACAGATGATTAATGAACCGTTTTATACCTACCACAATGGTAGTGAAACGGAAAATATCACGACATAGAAAACAGTAAATAAAAGAAATTTATGAGAAAAATAATTTCATTTGCCCATATATCTCTGGACGGCTTTGTTGCGGGACCGAAGGGAGAAATGCATTGGATCAATGTTAATGAAGAAATATTTGATCATGTCGGTAAGCGGATCGTCCAAGGCGATACTGCAATGTATGGGCGAGTAACTTATGAGTTGATGGAAAATTACTGGCCTACCGCAGCAGACAAACCGACAGCGACCAAGCACGATATTGAACATTCAAAGTGGTATGGCAAAGTTCACAAAATCGTCCTATCAAAAACACTGAAAGGCGGCGAATCGACCAACACAAAAATAGTTAGCGACCACCTGCCGGACAGGATAAATGAAATAAAACAAAAGGGGAATAAAGACATCTTGCTTTTTGGCAGCCCCACAGCAACACATTCCCTTATGCAACAGAACCTAATTGACGGCTATTGGCTATTTGTTAACCCAATTATTCTTGGACAGGGCATTCCCTTGTTCGTGGGCATAAAAGGCCAAACAAAACTAAAATTATTGACTACTAAACAATTTAATTGCGGGGTTACCGAACTAAATTATATAGTGGACAAACAATAACAACGAACCGTTGGCACGGTCATTTTTAAGACGATTTTCCACGTGCAACCCATAGCGCAAAACATGAGGAAAGTAATAGCACCGATCAACCTGGCACTTGACAGATTTTGCGATCCTACGCTAATAATCCCGGATGGGGATAATCTGCATTACACGGAACTGCTGGTTACCGGTGTTAACCTTACTATTTGGGAGAAAACCCCATTTGCCATATAATTTGGGCAAGGTGGCTTAAAAAGTCCAATGTCTTGGACGTGTTATCGATCTCAACCCATCCAATTTGTAGGATTACCCATAATTTTAAATACTCTTTAAAATCAGCAACTCCACATTTAAAATTTGCTATCGTTATAGCCAACATTTTACTATAGTCCATTTCAATGAATAAATTCATTTCCATAGATTTGAACTATGAAACTTTAACCCATTTAGAAGCCGTAGCGCCTCTTTTGCCAAAGCTCCAAGTAAACTGTTGACCGCGTAATCCATCGTTGATTATAGGGCCTTAAAATGGATTATTTGTGCTTTTGTAGCACATAAATGATGGAAGAATACTCTTTGCTTCTCCAAGCTAGTATATTTGACCATAAACCAACCAAAGTCGGTTTAATGAAATTTTGCTTCCCCCTTTTGTATTTTTCGGACAAGAGGGAAACGTAAAATGCGTCAAAAACCATAGGCCTTGTTTGCACCACATTTAGGTTGTGCTCAAAAAACAATTTTTTGACCGAGGTCCTGGAAAAATGCCAAAGATGTCGAGGCACATCAAAAGCTGCCCAAAAGCCTTTATAATATTTGGCATCGAAAGATTTAAAATTGGGGACCGCAATAATCAAGGTGCCCGAATCCTCCAATAGGGAAGATAGTTCCTCAATTTGTTTATCCAGATTTGGAAGATGCTCCAAAACGTGCCATAAAGTAATGATTTGATATTTTTTGGGAGGGAGGGATTGAAGATTGGAAAACAGATTTATTCCCTTGTCGGATGCCTTTTTATTTGCCGTTGTGCTGGGTTCCACTCCATCGATGGCCCAACCTTTTTCGCGAGCCACCAAAAGAAAATCCCCGGTTCCTGCCCCAACATCCAAAAGTGTTTTATTTCCCAATGCCAAAGAATCAATCAGCTTTACTTTACGTTGAAGATTGTATTTTTTTATCTTTTGATATAGGATATTGATAAGTCCCTTACGGGAATCCGTATGTGAAATATAATTCTCGCTTTCATAATACCGATCTAGATCCTTGGGTTGCGGATACGTAATAAGCATATCCAATTCTTCATTGACAAGCAATTGAAAATCCTCTCCCGTAACGGAAAAATCATTGGTGTTGAGAAAAACATTCTTAGTAAACTTGGTCTTCACATTTCAATTTTTATTCCGTTTTAGCATGGAATCCGTACAAATAAAGTTTTTAAACCTTCGTCGCGTACGCCTTTTAGGGGCCATCTACGGTCCTTTATATTCCCTCCCCTATATAAAAACAGGGAGGATGTTCCACGTGGAACATCCTCGTTGGAATATAAACGATCGTGGGTTATCTCCCCATATATACAAGCAATACGCTTATGTCATTTGGGGATACCCCACTTATACGCGAGGCTTGGGATATAGTGACAGGTTGAATTTTTTTCAATTTTTCCCTAGCTTCAAAAGAAAGGGATTTCAGGTTTGAATAATCAAAATTTTCAGGAATCCTAATGTTCTCCAATCGCTGTAGCTTATCCGCGTTATTCTTTTCCTTTTCAATATAGCCCGCATACTTTACTTGAATCTCGGCTTGCTCCAACACTTCGGAATTCAGTTCCTTATCCCGTACAAATTCTGCTACGGATCCAATTTGCAGCATATGGTCCATGGTAACCCTAGGCCTTGAAAAAACCTTGAACATCTTATCGGATTGCTTAACCAAAGCAGAATCCACACTTTCCAAAATGGGATTGATCTCCTCCGGAAGGATGCTGGTCTGCTTAAAAAATTCAACAAACTGATCGGACTTTCGTTCCTTTTCCTCCATACGATCCAAGCGCTCCTGGCTAGCCAAACCAATTTTGTATCCCTTTGGGGTCAACCTTAAATCTGCATTGTCTTGGCGCAACAGCGTACGGTATTCCGCCCTGGAAGTAAACATTCTATAAGGCTCTTCCGTACCCTTGGAAATCAAATCATCGATTAAAACTCCAATATAAGCCTCATCCCTACTTAAAATAAAAGGGTCTTCCCCTTTAAGCTTTAAATGGGCGTTGATGCCCGCCATTAAACCTTGGGAAGCGGCCTCCTCATAACCCGTAGTTCCGTTAATCTGACCCGCAAAATACAGGTTGTCCAACAGTTTGGTTTCTAGGGTATGTTTCAATTGTGTTGGTGGGAAATAATCGTACTCAATAGCATATCCAGGTCTAAAGAACTTTACCTTCTCAAAGCCGACCACCGAACGAAGCGCACGAAATTGAACCTCTTCGGGAAGGGAAGTTGAAAATCCATTTACATAGACCTCTACCGTGTTCCAACCTTCTGGCTCCACAAAAATCTGATGGCTTTCCTTATCCGCAAAACGATTGATCTTGTCCTCGATAGAGGGGCAATATCTTGGACCAATACTCTTAATACGACCATTAAACATAGGAGAACGATCAAACCCTTCCCTCAACAAATCGTGGACCACAGCGCTTGTATGAGTCATAAAACAATCCCGCTGTGTTTTAAGAATGGGGGTGTCCAAATAGGAAAATTTCTCAGGCTTATCATCTCCAGGCTGCGGAATCATCACCGAGTAATCAAGGGAACGACCATCCACCCTAGGAGGGGTGCCTGTCTTCATCCTTCCACTTTCAAATCCCAAGGAAACCAACTGTTCCGTAATCCCGGTAGCGGCCCTTTCCCCGGCACGCCCCCCGCCAAACTGCTTATCGCCAATATGGATAAGACCGTTCAAAAAGGTGCCATTCGTGAGAACAACAGCACGAGAACGAACCTCGATTCCCAAAGATGTTTTTACCCCAACTACCCTATCCCCATCAATCAAGAGTCCAGCGACCATTTCCTGATAAAAATCCAAATTTGGGATACCTTCCAGCGCCAAACGCCATTCCTCCGCAAACCTCATTCTATCACTTTGCACCCTTGGACTCCACATAGCCGGACCCTTGGACTTGTTCAGCATTTTAAACTGGATAGCAGATTTATCGGAAATTATACCGCTATATCCGCCAAGTGCATCAATCTCACGAACTATCTGTCCTTTGGCAATTCCCCCCATAGCCGGGTTACATGACATTTGCCCAATAGTCTGTAAATTCATGGTTACCAGCAAGGTTCTTGACCCCAAATTAGCTGCCGCCGCAGCGGCCTCAGCTCCTGCATGGCCGCCACCAACAACTATTACATCGTATTCTCTATCAAACATAAATCTAACTAATGTTCCACGTGGAACAATTCTATCATCTCTTCCTCTTTCTTTCGCATGAGCCTCGAGTCAACCTCGGACTTATCCTTATACCCTAACAAATGAAGAATGCCATGAGCCATTACCCTAATCAACTCTTCATTAAACTCCACCCCGTATTCCTTGGCATTGTCCCGTATCCGCTCCACCGATATAAAAATATCACCGGAAATAATCGACCCCTCCGTATAGTCAAATGTAATTATGTCGGTATAGGTATCATGATCCAAATACCTCTTATTCAAATCCAACAAATAGGAATCGTCACAGAAAACATAAGAGATATCACCCACCCTATGATCCTCCCTATCGATAATCCTACTTATCCAATCGGAAAAATAGGGTTCATCTTCGATCTCAAACTCAAATTCATAATTGTACTCAATCATTGGACTTAAAATAGTCATTTACCCGAATTTGGTAATTTTGCCGCAAAGGTAAGGCATCTCTATTTAAAATCTCAAGGTCATCTTGATAATTCTCTAATACTGAGGGTTTAGTAGTAATTGGATTCTGAAAGCTTTGCATATTGGATTTGCTTTCCCTTTCCGACCTTTGCCCTTGCTTTAACGTCGCCCCTTTCAACTTTAACAACTGATACTCTATTGTATTCATTTTATTCATATTATTCTGGGTAATCCCGTTCTCCAACAAATCGTTCTGAAAATCCTGCATCAATTTTGTAAGCTTCTCCCCCAATTTTCTATCCTCCTCATTTGTCATATTCCCTAACTGGTTCTCAAGCTCTTGTCTTAGTCTGTCCTGTTCCTTATATATCCCATATAGTTCCTGCAACTCTGCCTCATTGTCCCTTTCCTTCCCTTCGCCCCCAGCATTACCTTTGGTGCCATTCTTACCACCACCCTGATTACCATTCTGTCCTTCTCCCTTTTCTCCTTCGCCTTCCCCTGAAGTACCCTTCTCACCCATTTTGCCAGCACCGGAATCCCCCAGCTGTCCCATTTTATCCTTTAACTCCCCCTGACCACGAATTATATCCGGCAGTTGGAAACCCTTACCAGAACCAGAACCCGAGTTGGACATACTCTGCTCCATGTTATCCAAAATATTAGCCAAAAAATCGGTGAGTTCGTTCGACGCATCCAACACATACTTTTGATACGATACGCCCCGATATATGTCATTGTCGCTCATACTATTCAAGGCCTTGTCCAAATTGTAATAAACATCCCCAATTCTTTCATTGACAAACTCAGAAAGTTCGGGCCTTCTCAAAGACAAGGTGAACAAACTGTCGTCCACAAAACCGAAGAGTTCCTTTAACTCCTGCTCCTTTCGGATCATCCTTGAATTGAGATTCATGGATTCATCAAAACTCTGAAAATTATCATATAGCTCCTCCTGCTCAAAGGAAAACCTGAGCAGATTATCTAAAATCTGACGCAACATTCTGGCATCCTCAACTTCGCTAGAACCTCCACCGCCAGATGAAGAATTTTGCAATTCCTTGCTCATTTGTTCCATCTTTTCTGCAGCAGATTTCTGCTTTTTTGAAGCAGAATTCCCATTCTTGTCCTTTGGACTTGGTGAAGATTCCTCTTTTTGTTCCTTTAATCGATCCAAGGCATCATTCTGGTCCTTTTTAATTGAATCATCATCCGTAGGCTTCACACCCAAATCCAAAGGCTTCCTCAACTTCCCGTTATCCTTCCTTAAGTCATCCAACTCCTTGGATACTTCATTAAATTTTTCGTTGAGATTTTTTTGTTCTGTCAGGGAAGAGTCGACCCCGTTCTGTTTAGCAGCAGCCTCCTGCTTCTTGGAAAGCGCATTCAGTTCCCTGGACATCTGAGCCGACTTTTCAGTTACATAATATCTCTTCGTAAGTTCCAACAACTGTTCAAGACTCCTTTCATTACTCTGTTGGCTCTTCGCCAACTTTTCCAGCTTTTCTGTAAGATCCTCCTTCTTTAATTTACCGGCTACCTTTTCCAATTCCTTTAACAACTCCGCATTCCTTTTGGCCTCCAATTCCTGCCTTTCCAACCGCTCCTTTAGCAACTTATTCATCTCACTATTGCTATCTTCCTTTTCCAGATTATCCTTCAATTGCTTACTAAATTTCTGCATCATGCTTTCCTGATGCCTTTGCCTTTCCAGAAAATCCATCACTTGGGATTGATCTCCATAACTTAAGGTTCCCTTCTGCTTTTGATCCAAATTAATTTTATCCAAATCTTTGTTCTGTTTCTTAAAGTTACTTAAAGATTTGTCCAAATTATTGATGATGGATTCCTGATTCTGCAGTTCCGATCTCCTTAACTCATTATCGTCTAGCACTTTACCTCCGAACACTGCGCTCTTAGTAACCTTTCCTTTATGAATCTGGTCATTATCCATCACTTCAAAGTAGTAATTGTACCCTCTATCTTGATCCAGCTCAAGACCGGACGGAAAAGTGTAATAAAACCGCTCAAGATTAGTATTATACCTTCCAATAGGAATCGAAGCTTTCATATTCATATTATCACTGGGAAAATAAACCAGCCTAACCGAAGCTACTCCATAATCATCCGAAACCTCTCCCGAATAATACGTTACATTTGGATTTATAGAATCCCGAACCTCCAAAACCTTTATCGACGGATAGGCATCCTTTATCACCGTAAACCTATAGTCCAACTTTTCGTAATCCTCCACATTACGGTTCGAGGTAGACACTTGATAGGCCACATCCGAATAGATCCTTTTTGAAAACTCAAAAATTCCCCCGTTTCCTTTAAAGGCAACGATAGTATCTTTGGTGACCCATTGTACCTTCTCCACGTTCTTACCTATTAAATGCCATTCTATGTAGGTCCCTTCAGGAAAAGTAGCATTACCAGTACCTTTCAAAACCTCAGATGGTTTATGCAAATACTCGGGATAATTAAGGGTAATTTGAAAATCTTGAATGGAAGGGATTCTTAACACATTTAATCTAAACGGAAAAGATTTTATACCATTCGCTATAAAATGGAAATCCAAAGACGTCAAAGGAGGTGAGAGAACATAGGAGAAAACACCATCGTTTTCCTGCAAAAGGTATTCCTTATCATTGATCACAATGTGAACATCCTGAGGTCTAATCTTGCCCTCGGTCACCACTTTTAACTCGTACTCCTGTGATTCCAACACATTTAAATCCTCATTGAGCAATTTAAATAAAAACGGGGCTGGAGGGGAAAAAGCCATATCGTAATGCACTACCCTTTCATAAGTCCCGAAAAATGAACCGAAATTACCTGAAACCCAAATTGCTCCAACAATAACTAAAGGTATAATCAAATATTTAACATAACCAAGGCTCTCCCTAAAGTCTATTGCCTGTTCAAAAGGCACCAAGGTTAAATTTTGGGAACGCTGTTCTATGCTCGCCAACAATAATTCCGACCGATTCCCATCTTCGGCCAAATCCAAAAGATTCAACAACTTATCACCAACCTCGGGAAAATGCATTCCTATTATTACGGACGCCTGTTTATTATTGATTCCGCGCCTAAAACGAAAAAGATAAAAAATGGAAACCAATATATATTTGTAAAACAAAAACAGTTCCACCAAGATAAAAGCCAATAACAGCACCAAGCGCCAACCAGAATTTAGCCATAGGAAATACTCAACCCCCAAAATAATCAGGGAAAACAGAATTCCCAAAACCAAAAAAAGGACTGAACCCTTGATCAGCAATCTGGTATAAAACTTTCTGGTAAAACCATTAAGCTTTTCTAATATGTGTTCATAATCATTCAAAACAAACTTCTATTTAAGAACCAAAGTTACGAAAAAAGCGCCTTTGGGGTCTAGGGGGGTTTTTACGTATCTTTGCCTCTCAAAAATAAGAATTTATGGAGTCTAAAGTCCGGGTTCGCTTTGCTCCCAGTCCAACTGGGCCACTACACATCGGCGGTGTCCGTACCGCTCTTTTTAACTACCTCTTCGCCAAAAAGCACGGAGGGGAATTTATCCTAAGAATAGAGGATACCGATCAAAACCGTTATGTGGAAGGAGCAGAACAGTATATCATTGATTCCCTGTACTGGTGTGGAATCCCGTTTGATGAAGGCCCTGGTTCCGAACCGATCAGCAAATATGGGCCCTATAGGCAGAGCGAAAGGAAAAGCCTGTACAAAAAATATGCGGAAGAACTTGTAGCCAACGGGCACGCCTATTACGCCTTTGACACCCAAGAAGAACTTGATTATCACAGAAAGGACCATGAAACCAAAGGCAAGACCTTTATTTACAACTGGCACAACCGATTAAAATTAAAAAATTCACTTTCCCTGTCAGTTTCGGAAACAAAAGAAAAACTGGCCTCCGGGCATGACTATGTCCTACGTTTTAAATCGCCAAAAGATGAAAAACTCCTGTTGAACGATATTATTAGGGGTCAAATTGAAATTGACACCAACGTACTGGATGATAAGGTACTCTTTAAAAGCGATGGCATGCCCACTTATCATTTGGCAAACATCGTAGATGATCATTTGATGGAAATAAGCCATGTCATCCGCGGGGAGGAATGGCTGCCCTCCCTGGCCCTTCACCATCAATTGTACAATGCCTTTGGATGGAAAGCGCCAGAATTTGCCCATTTGCCCCTGATTATGAAACCCGTGGGCAAGGGAAAACTAAGCAAACGGGATGGCGAAAAAATGGGCTTTCCGGTCTTCCCATTGAGTTGGGGCGAGTCTGTAGGATATAGGGAAGCAGGATATTTTCCAGAAGCCGTGGTCAACTTCTTGGCCCTGTTGGGATGGAATCCAGGAACGGAAAAAGAACTGTTCAATCTTGAAGAACTTGTGGAGACCTTTAGCTTAGAGCGCGTGCATAAATCCGGGGCTCGATTTGATCCAGAAAAAACCAAATGGTACAATCATCAATATATGCAATTAAAGGGCAATAGGGAATTGGCTTTAGAATTTAAAGATCTATTGAATCCAAAGCTAAAATCCCTACGACAAGAGGGTGTCGACTGCGTTGAACCAGACATTGCCTTTCTTGAAAAGGTAATTTCCCTCATCAAAGAACGGGCTACCTTTGTCAGCGATTTTTGGGACCTTGGCGACTTTTTCTTTGTGGCACCTTCCAATTATGCAGAAAACGCCGTAAAAAAACAGTGGAAGGAAGATACCCATGCCATCCTTACCGAATTGGTCGCCATTGTTGAAAATGTGGATGGATACAACTCCATAAACCTAGAAAACTCCGTAAAGGACTGGATTGCGCAAAAGGAACTTTCCTTCGGCAAAGTCATGCCTCCCTTGCGATTGGTAATCGTTGGTGACATGAAAGGCCCCCATCTCTTCGATATCATGGAATTGATTGGAAAAGAAGAGAGTGTTGCCCGTATTCGCAAAGCGCTTTCCAAATTATAGTTTCTTGTTTCTATTGCTTCTTGATTCAATTAAGATCCGTAACCATTTAAACCCAAAATCTTAATTCCCATCAGGGAACAATCTATCCCAAAACCAAACAAATGTGGGAAAGTATTAGTATATTTCCCTTTTAACATAAATATGATATAACCATGGGCAATTTCTTTCTTGTTCCGATTATTTTTATCGGGCTGATCATTCTCTTTTCTTCCTTCTTTACCGTTAAACAACAAACCGCTGTCCTAATTGAGCGTTTTGGCAAATTCCACAGTGTACGCACTTCCGGCCTACATATGAAAATTCCTATGGTAGATCGCATAGCAGCACGTATAGGGCTTAAAATCCAACAATTGGATGTAATTATAGAGACAAAAACCTTGGACGATGTTTTTGTAAAGTTGAAAGTATCCGTCCAGTACGTAGTTCTTAAGAATAAAGTATACGAAGCCCATTATCAACTGGAATATCCACATGATCAAATAACATCCTATGTATTTGACGTTGTCCGGGCAGAAGTGCCAAAAATGAAATTGGACGATGTCTTTGTCAAAAAAGACGATATAGCTATAGCCGTAAAGGCAGAACTACAGGAGGCCATGCTCGATTATGGCTATGATATAATTAAGACCCTTGTAACCGATATAGATCCGGACGCCCAGGTTAAAGCCGCCATGAACCGTATTAACGCCTCCGAACGCGAAAAGATCGCTGCACAGTTTGAAGGGGATGCGGCCAGGATTCTAATTGTGGAAAAAGCCAAGGCCGAAGCTGAAAGCAAGCGGCTACAGGGACAAGGTATCGCGGATCAGAGACGCGAAATAGCGAGGGGATTGGAAGAGTCGGTCGATGTACTGAACAAGGTTGGGATAAATTCCCAAGAAGCTTCCGCCTTGATCGTGGTAACCCAACATTATGATACCCTTCAATCCATAGGGGAAGCTACGAATACCAATCTTATTTTGTTGCCCAACTCACCACAAGCGGGTAGTGAAATGCTGAACAATATGGTCGCTTCCTTTACAGCAAGCAACCAAATAGGGGAGGCGATGAAGGAACGCAACAAAAAGAAAAAGAATCCCGAAAACTAAATCCGGGATTCTTTTTAAATAAAATTAATTTAGCGTCTTAAATTTAAGAGCGAAACCTCTTGATCAGCTTTCCGGCCAGAAATGAAACCACCAATTTAGGCACTAGTCCACCAATATTTCCCAAAAGATGGGTTGGATACAAACTAGCTTTTGTCCTGTTCCAATTCAGCTTTATACTTTCCCTGTCAATTTCCTTTTGTAACTTAAGGATTTTCAATCGCTCGTCAATTTCATCGAAAGTTGTAAATTGTGCTTGTTTCATTGGTTAATATCAATTTGATTTTTAAAGGTCGGCCTAACCCATTTAAGCGGGCCTGACCGACCATATCACTCTGGAGTCCCTCCCCATAATACCATTCGGGCGGGTGAAATTATTCCACACCTAGCTAATTGTTCCTAATGCGGATCGTGAATTCCTGATTTCCGTAGGAATGAAGACATATTCCTAAGGCTTAATTCATAACTCATCAAAATAATAACCCGAAAACTTCTTTAATAACGGTCGATCTATTTTGTTTCTTAAAAGATAAAATATTATCCCGACCAGTACATAAAATAAACCAACACACAAAAAGCCATAGAAAGTATTATCCAAAGCTTGGCCAATTCCGAAAGAAGCCGCAATAGATAAGATAAACAAGGCCAATAAAGCAATGAATCCCAAGCAAACCCACTTGGCAAGAGCGGATATACTCTTCATCAAAAACTTAAACGTGCTGAGTTTATAATACTCCTTAGAACTATCGAGATAGGAATGGAAGCCCTCGTCTATTTCAGACAAGCTTTCTTTCAATTCATCAAAAATCATATAGTCCTATTTCTGAAATTGGGCGTTCTTTTTCCGCAGATCTTCCAATTTACGTTCCAGGGTTGCAATAATATCATCGGCCTTATAGCTCATATCGGAAAGTGTATTTTCCAATTTCCGTTCAAACTCCAACTTTTTGGCATCCGCGGTACGCGTCAATTCCTCGGTTGCATGGGAAATACGCTCAGATAATTCATGTTTGGTCTCCAATGCTTTGTCCTTAATCTTTTTCCGGGTCTTGGACCCCTCATCCGGAGCATATAAAATTCCAAGACCTGCTCCAATAGCCGCTCCCGTAAGAAGGGCCAAAAATACATTACCACTATCGTTTGACATAACTTTTATATTTAGTGTTTATAGATAATTACAACTTACAATATATTCGCAACAAAACCTGTTAACAATGGGTTAAATATTAACAGTTACAAAAGAAAAGAAAAAAATTAGTCCAAAACAATTTACTATTGATCCAAACGGGGAAAAATTTTGTAGAAAATGATTTTAAGGCCCCTTGAGGAAGAAAACATTGCGTTTGATCCCAATGTGTGTCCAAAATAAAATTAAGCGGCTAAACGCCTTATATAAAGCGGGTTTTAATAGAAAATACCGATTGTTTCTGAACCTGTTATAAGTCAATTCTATGTTAGTTCTTCCCTTCAATCTTGGCCCATGTATCCCTAAGACCCACGGTCCTATTAAATGCCAAATTTCCAGGTTTGCTATCCGTGTCAACATTAAAATATCCCAAACGTTGAAACTGAAATTTGTCGCCAATCTTGGCATCTGCCAAACTGGGTTCCAAAAATCCGGTGATAACCTTCAGGGAATCCGGATTGATAAATTCCATAAAATCCCGATCCTTATGTGCATCCGGGGTAGGGTCCGTAAATAACCGATCATACAGGCGCACCTCGGCAGGGATAGCATGAGGTACTGAAACCCAGTGAAGGGTACCTTTAACTTTACGCAAACTCTCCTCGGTACCACTACCGCTTTTACTTTTTGGATCATACGTGCACTGTACTTCCACAACCTGACCGTTTTGATCCTTGGTACAGCTTTGGGCCTGAACAATGTAGCCATTCTTTAAACGCACCTCTCCCCCAAGCTTTAATCGAAAAAATTTTCGGTTGGCCTCTTCCATAAAATCCTCCTTTTCAATAAACAGCTCCCTGGAAAAAGGTACCTTTCGGTATCCTGCAGACTCGTCCTCGGGGTTGTTCTCTGCGTCCAGCCATTCCTCTTTTTCTTCCGGGTAATTGGTAATGACCAATTTTAACGGATTCAAGACAGCCATCACCCTAGGTGCGATCCTGTTTAAATGCTCCCGGATTCCAAACTCCAACAAAGAAACATCGACTACGTTCTCCCTTTTGGCAATTCCGATGGTATCGGCGAAATTCCGAATAGATTCCGGGGTATATCCCCTTCGGCGCAAGGCCGAAATGGTAGGCATTCGGGGATCATCCCAACCGGCAACGATTCCCTGTTCCACCAACTGAAGCAACTTTCGTTTGCTAACAACCGTATGGCTTAAGTTCCTTCTAGCAAATTCACGCTGTTTGGGACGCACTTTTTCCTTTTGCACTACCTGATCAAGGAACCAATCGTACAATTCCCTGTGCATAGCAAATTCCAAGGTGCACAGGGAATGGGAAACTTGTTCCAGGTAATCACTCTCCCCATGTGTCCAATCGTACATAGGGTATATGCACCAATCCGTACCGGTCCGATGATGTGCCTTGTGCAGAATTCGATACATAACCGGGTCGCGCATCAGCATATTGGGGGATGCCATATCTATTTTGGCACGTAAAACATGGCTCCCTTCGGGGAAATCACCACGTTTCATGCCTTCAAAAAGAATTAAATTCTCCTCTACGGATCTATTTCGGTAAGGACTATTGGTACCAGGTTCGGTTGGGGTTCCTTTTTGCGTCGCCATATCCTGTGCGCTTTGGCTGTCCACATAAGCCTTATCACGCCTTATCAGCTCTACAGCCCAATCGTACAACTGCTGAAAATAATCAGAAGCATACCTTTCGGTATCCCATTCAAATCCCAACCATTCCACATCCCTCCTTATGGCTTCCACATACTCTTGCTCCTCTTTTACGGGATTGGTATCATCAAAGCGAAGGTTTACCGGTGCATTGTATCTAAGCCCCAGCCCAAAATTTAAACAAATAGAACTAGCATGGCCAATATGAAGGTAACCATTGGGCTCGGGTGGAAATCGAAAACGAAGATCTGTTTTAGGAAATCCCTTCTCCAAATCCTCTTCGATAATATGCTCTATAAAATTCAGTGATCTGTTGGTTTCCTCCATGAAATCTATTTTGATCCACAAATGTAGGAAAAATGCGGTAATAGCAGCTTACAAAATGCCTTCACCATGGAATAAACAGGTTTCACAACATTTTTAAATGTGGCCACAACAATAAGTGTAGAAACGGGAAATTTAATGTGATTTTTGTTGTTCAATATATTGCGGGCATAAAGTTTATCAAGAAATTATCAACAATTTTTAGACTATAAAAGCTTAAGATCTTGAAGTCAATTGCCCAAAAAATACGCTGTTTCAACTAAAAAATGGCAACTCAATACCAACAAAAGCTATGCGACCAAAAACAATTACCAAGCAAGTTTACCTAAGCATACTTTGCTTTTTGCTAGGATGGTCCATTTCCAATGCACAGACACTTAACAAACCCACAGCCACAGACAACCCCAATTTACCGGGGAACTCTGCTTGGAACGCCGCTTGTGCATCACAGGACTTCAACGAATACTTTATCAACTTTACCTGGAACACGCCTCTCGTGGCCAACGACAACAAGTTCATTCTTGAGCTATCCGATGCATCCGGAAACTTTGCCAGCCCAGTACAACTTGCATCTATTAGCGATAAAAACACCGTCTTTAATTTTGATATCCAATTCGCCCTACCAGTAAACACCAGGGGCGAAAACTACAAATTTAGGGTAAGAAGTACCAACCCCGCAAAAACAAGTCCAGCTTCCGACGCATATCCCATGTATTACATCGACTTTAAATCTGCCATTCTGATCAGCCAGAACGGAGATGGGATCATTCCCCCCGGAGGTACGATAGAAATATGTAATGGCAACAGCACAACATTGGCCGTACACAACGTTCCCAATGCAAATACCTATAAGTATATTTGGTATAGAAGTGGCACACAACTCCCCGACAACGGCCCTTCCATATCCGTTTCACAAACAGGCAATTACTCCGTAGAAATGGATTACGGCTCCGTTTGTTCCTCCTCTGCAAATACCCTATCCAATAACATTTCGGTCACTGCTGGGACTAGTTTAGGCATTGCCATAAATCCACCAGCCAAAACTGCGCTCTGCACTGGGGAAACCGTTTCGTTGGAAGCCAATATAACCGGACAGGGCCTTACCTATACTTGGTATAAGGACAATGTGGCCATAACCTCTCCTACCGTCGATGACGCCACCCTAATTGTGGATGCCTCCACTGCAGGATTTGAAGGAGACTATTCGGTCGAAATAAAAGGGGTAGGAGCGTGCTTGGAGCGTTCCCCAGCAATAGGCATCACCAATGTAGGGAACTTCACCGTGACCCGTGAAAACGAACAAAACATAGTTCTTCTGCCCGGACAAACCAAGATCTTGGGCATCTCCACTACCGCTGCCACACCAGTTTACAAATGGTATAGGGATGGTATTGAAGTTTCGGGCGCGAGCACAAATTCATTGAACATTACCCAACCTGGGACCTATTACGCAGAAGTAACACAAACAGGAGGACCCTGTGCCTCCACGACCATCAAATCGGAAACCACAACGGTAGTTGCACCCGCCTCCTTTGAGATCACCACCGGTTATACCACTGAGTACAATTCTTGTGAAAATACAACCATTACCTTGGCGATTACCTCTATTACAGCCGTTGCCTCAGACAATACCAAGACCGACGTAACAAGCGATCTAATTAATAGTTTTGGTTATCAGTGGAAAAAGGAAGGGACCGATATTGCCGGTGAGACCGCAAACTCCTTGATAATAAATGACGCCTCCAACAACGGAAATTATTCTGTCGAAGGGGTTTTGGATGCTTATGCAGCAACATCCAACACCTTACCGGTACAGCTAGCTCCCAATGGCAGCATAACCATTACCGCAAGCAGTTTGATGTATTGTAACCCAGAGGACGACATCACTATATCCACTACCACCGATCTTTCCGGGGAAACCTTTGAATGGCTAAAAGATGGTGCAAGCTATAACACTACAGATGCAGAGCTAACCGTAAACGCTCAAGGAACATACCAATTGGTAGTTTCAAAAAACGGATGTTCAATTAAATCAAATGAGGTTAAAATCGCTCCTTTGGACGAATCACTAGTTACCCTGGATAGCTCCAATCCCGTCATTTTCGCCGAAGGGGGTTCCAAAACGGTAACAGCAAGCGGGGCGGATGCCTATGTGTGGTATGACTCCAAAAGCCAAATATTGAGCAATTCCCCAACCGTAACTTTAACACAGGAAGGCTCCTATTTGCTTATCGCTACCCTTGGAGGATGTGACGTTCAAAAAACAATAACCGCAACCTATAAGGACACATTTAAGGTTCCCAACGTAATCTCAGTAAACGGCGATGGCATTAACGATCTATGGGTACTCCCGAACAGCTATTCCAAGAATCCCGGGATTAATGTGATCATCTATGATCCCAAAGGCAGGGAAGTACTTAATGTAATGAACTATCAAAACAATTGGCCTTCGTCATCAATGGCGTTTGCGCAACAAAATATGGTTTACTACTACAAGATAAAAAACAACCAGGAAGTCTTGAAACAGGGCACCATAACTATTATAAGATAATTTAATACAACCATGAAAAAGGTTTTATACTTATTGGTATTCATCATGGCCTTGACTAAAGTTACTGGTCAAGAGGAAAGTCCATTCATCACCTACGATGTGCCTTCACAAAACCTATTGAAGTTTGACAGATTTCTAATTAACCCTACCTATTCCACCGTACGGGAAGACAAGTCCTATATCAATCTATTTCACCGAAACCAATCCGTTGCCTTTGACGATAACAACCAGACTTACTTCCTAAGCTATAGTGGAAGGGTGGGCGATCGCAGCGGCCTTGGACTTAGCCTTTACACCCAGCGTGTCGGTACCATAAGTAATTATGGTGTCTTGGCGAACTACGCCTACGGTATTAAATTAAGCGATAAGAGCAATTTCACATTTGGAGCGAACATGTCCTACTACAGCAGTGGCTTTGATGAAAACAGGGCTACAACGGTAGACGATGATCCCTTTCTTAGAGGGTTTCAGGACAATTCCTTACTATCCTTTCAACCCGGGGTCAATATCTCCTACGGACAATTTGATTTTGGAATATTCGCCGAAAACCTATTCGACTACAATCTAAAAACCAGTGAGTCCATCACTGACTTTAAGGAAAAAACCTTTTCATGGCAACTTCAGTATACCTACGAACTAAAAAATACAACCGGTATATTTGAGAAAGGTAGGCTAATGCCTTTAGCCACGGTGCGCAAACCGGGCCAGGACGACCTTGTTTTGGGGGGAAGCCTTATCCTAGACCTTCCAAAACTGGGATGGATCCAAGGAGGATACGACAGCTATTATGGGGTAGCCGCGGGAGTAGGGTTTAATCTTGGAAAACGGATCTCTATTGGATATACCATGGAAAATGGGGTGTCCAGCAATTTGAGCGATTTCGGAATTACCCATGAGATTTCCTTTGCCTACTCCTTTACCCCGACCTTGACAGAGGACAGGGTGATGCTGGAGAACCAAGAAGAGCAGGTAGCCGATAATCAAGAAGAGATAAACCAAGAGGAAGTCTATACTTCCAAAGATGAAGAAATAGCGGACCTAAAACGCAAATTGGCAGAAAATGACGAGATCTTGGCAGAACTTATATTTAGACAAGATTCCTTAGAGGCCAACCGGCAAAGGGACTTGGAACGCAGGTTTGATCTGGTCATGAGAATGGTACGCAACGAAACCAACGGAAATAGACCAGACCTGGAAGAAAAGGCGCGCCAATTGTACTTTGTCAACAATGATAAAAGCGCTATCGGATCGGATATCTATGAGACCGCAATCGTTGAAAACAAAATTGATCCAAATGAAATAAAACCAAACGGTACTAATATTGGATTCCAGCCCAAGGAAGTGGTATCCACAAGGAATACCACCGTGCATACGCGTTCTACGTCTGCCAAGGATAATATTCCAGAAGATGCATTCTCAATTGAAGCCAAAAAGAACAACATAAAAAATAGAACGTTCCAAAACTTGCCAGGGGTAACCGCGGGATACTATCTTGTCGCCAATGTTTATAAAGGAGACCTATACCTAAACAAATTCATAAACGAATTACAAGGAAAGGGTATTGATGCCAAATACTTTTTAAACAGCAGAAACGGCTTAAAGTATGTATACCTAAATCGGTACGATTCCTGGCAAGAAGCCATTGCAGACTACAAATCACAATTTAACGGAACGTACGCGGATGATATGTGGATCATGAAGGTCCAAAACACGGCCAGCACCAAGGAAGGCTACGCAGAAAATTCCAATAATCCCAAAAAAGAAGATTCTGACAACTATGCTACCGATGTGCTGCGCAAAAATGTAGCCGTAAAAGACCAAGTAGCGACCACGGCTCCCAAGGCAAAAGAAACCAATATCGATGGGGTAGGAACAGGATATTATATCATTGCCAATGTATTCGCCAATGCCAACAATGCCAACCGTTTTGTAAAACTATTGAACGCCCAAGGACTCAACGCCAGCTATTTTATCAATCCCAAAAATAACTATCGGTATGTTTATTTGAAAAGACATAGTACTTGGACCAATGCCCTGATCTCTTACTACTCCAAACTTAACAATTCGTACGATCAACAAATGTGGATCATGCGGGTTACACCAAACTTAATCTCTTAATGGACCGCACCCAAATCAGAAATCAAATAATCATTTGGATTCTATTGTTAGGATCTATAAGTACCTATTCCCAGGTAAAAAATGATTTCGAACCTCGCTATAAGGACAATCTAAGGGGAGAAATAACCTTTATCGCCAACAACATTGTCAATAGACAGCAAGATGGATATTATACATGGGAAAAGATTAAAGGCAAATGGGTACAAACTTGGGTGCCCCCGGTAGCGCCTAACGATCCCTATAACACCACGGGCAACTCCTCCGTAAACAACGACAACCTCAATATGCAATATATTGATGTTGATAATGACGCCAGCACTTTTAGTTCCAGTAGTGCTACTTTGAACGTTCCGGAGCCTTTATGTTCCAAAATTCGATATGCCGGTCTGTACTGGTCTGCCGTTTATAAATACAATACCGGAAACGATAGCAATAGCGGTAGGAATAACGATTTTAATCAAGTTAAGTTCAAGACCCCTGGTGGGTCGTATTTAAACCTCACCGCGGACGAAATCTTATTCGATGGTGCCAATGACCCGGATTTTGGCTATTATGGCCCTTATGCCTGTTATAAGGATATTACCTCCATTGTAACCGCCCTTCCCAACCCTGATGGGGACTATTTTGTAGCCAACGTAAGGGCAAGCAATGGAAGTGGGCTATCCGGAGGTATCTCCGGTGGGTGGACCATGGTTGTCGTTTATGAAAACCCTGATCTACCCGGAAAATATATCACCACTTTTGACGGATATGCCGGAATAAAGTCCGGGGAAACCTTGGATATACCCATTAATGGATTTTCCACCTTACCCAATCCATTTCCCGTATTGGCAAAAATAGGCGTGGCCACCTTGGAAGGGGATAACAGGATAACCGGCGACGGCCTGTCCATAAAAGCGAACAGCAATTCCACTTTTACGGCATTGGGAAATACCGTAAATCCAACCAACAACTTCTTCAATGCGAACATTACGATTGAAGATAATATAATTATGTCCCGTAACCCAAACAGCATCAACACCCTAGGCTGGGATGTGGACATGTTTACCATCAACAACTCGCTCAACAAAATTATTCCCAACGATGAGACGGGTGCCACGCTAAAGGCAAGTTCCACGCAGGATAAATACGACATTTTCTTTACTTCCTTTGATGTAGAGATTATAGAACCCGATATCATCCTTGAAAAAAAGGTCGAGGACATCGCTGGTAATGACATTACCGGGCAAGGGGTACATCTGGGGCAAATCCTGGATTACGTACTTAAGTTCACAAATACCGGAAACGATGACGCCATAAACTATACCATCAGGGATGTGTTGCCCTTGAACGTTACCCTCGATGAAACTAATTTTACCTTTCCACCTGGGGTAACCTATACTTATGATCCCGCCACAAGGACTGTAGTATTCTCTATACCGGATGATCTTGTGAACAAAAACGACCCCACTTCCTCCATTCGAATGCGGGTCAAGGTCGCTGAGAATTGCTTTGATTTTGTAGATGCCTGCTCCGATAAAATTGAAAACCTCGCCTATTCCACCTACAGAGGGCTATTGAACGACAACGAGATAACCGATAACCCAAGTATTTACGATTTTAACAATTGCGGTTTCGTAGTCCCTGGGGCTACCAACTTTTTGCTCGACGATCTGGCCGCCTGCGGTTTCAATAGAACCGTACAGATTTGTGGTGACAACGTGCTCCTAGATTCCGGAGACGGCTTTGATGTCTATGTCTGGTACAAGGACATCAATGGCAACGGACTAATTGATGCTGGTGACACCATTATAAGCGACGGTGATCCGGACAACGATCCCAGTACGATATCCGTGAACGATATTGGCACCTATATTGTGGACAAGCAGGTTGCCGATCCTTGTAAAGGCTTCCAGGAAATTATTAAGGTAGAGCGCTTTGGAACTACCCAGACCAATCCCATTATCGATTACCTCAATTCGGTTAACTCCGATGCTGATCCCAGCAATGATATACAGGGGGAAATCGTGAGCTGCTCCGTAGACGGTGACTTGCTTCCTAAAATATTCCTTTGTGGATCCAACGCTTCGGAACTGCTCCAAGTTAACATTCCGGACGCCCTAAGTATCGTATGGGAAAAATTGGATGAAGGCAGTTGCGCCCCTTCTGGCGACGATTGCGGTAACAAAAACGGAACCTGTACCTGGAACCAAGTTGCAACCGGCAACGCCTATAATGTTGGAACGGCTGGCCAGTTCCGCCTAATCCTCAATTATCAGAACGGCTGTTCTAGCCGCTTCTATTTTAATGTGTTCCAGAACACCTTGGATATTAAGTACAAGGCAAGCGATATTATCTGTAATACCCCGGGCAATATTACCATAACCAACTTAGGTAATGGGTACGGGTATCAGTTGTACGATGTGGCCAACAATACCATCGTAAGTCCATTTAGCGCCAATGCTGGCCCAAGTTTCGATATTACCACAAAGGGAGCATATCGAGTGGATGTTGTACAACTGGACAGCTCTGGGGTTCCCATTGATGGGTCCTGTATTTTCAGCACCCCGGAAATCGGAATACGGGACAGGGATTTTCAAGTTAACCTCGCCACCACCCCGGCGAGTTGCAATGACTTGGGAACAATAAACATTCAGGTCCTTAACGTAAATCCCAATTATTCCTATGAACTGCGGTTAGATGATGGGTCCAACGGCGGACAAGGTACGCTTATCGATGACGAGACTGCCCAGCCCGATAATAACTTTACTTTTAAAAACCTGAATCCGGGAAATTATATTGTCACAACCAAGACGGATGATGGATGTATTGATACCCAAAAAATAACGGTAGGCAAAATAGCGGACCTGACCCTCGATGCCCGGGTTTCCCAAAATATTACCTGTAAGGAGGGAAATATCCTGATGAATTCCTCGGGCGGCAAGCCGCCCTATACCTACGCCATATGGTCCTACATGGATACCGCGGGTATTGGAGGCAATCTTTATACTTCTGTTGGAGCTATACCCCCTTCCGCTTTCCAGACCAGTGTTATTTTCGATATTTGGGATCCAGGGGATTACACCTTTATTGTAGTGGATCGCAATAATTGCTATGCCTTTTCCAACAAAGTAAATATTCAATTGGTTCCAGCCGCCGATTTTAATCCCACTTCGATAACTGACGTTGTTTGTTTTGGTTCTGCAACCGGTAGAATCAAATTTAATTTATTGGACAGTCATGGATATAAATTGATCTATTACTTGTTCGAAACAGCAACATTTGACAATACCAATTATGATTATGCCGATGCCATTGCAACAAATACCTCTGGAGAATTTCCCGGTTTGACTGCTGGTGATTATACAATAGTTATAAATCAAAGAAAGGGTAGTGCATCCTGTGACTATATAGAACAACAAACCATTACAACGCCAACGAATGCCCTTAATGCCGAAGTGGTATCAGTCCAGGAGTACACCTGTACCCAACTCGGAACCATTAAGGCACAGAATGTTGTCGGGGGCACAGCTCCCTATCAATACAGCATTGATGGAGTCAATTTTGTAGGGACCGATACGTTTTCAAATCTCACTGCAGGGACATACTCAATTACCGTTCGCGATGCCAACGCATGTACTTTTGTGACGGATCCCATTACCTTCGACCCATTAAATCCGCCAAGCGACCTAACTTTTACCTCCACCATTCCAACCTGTCCGGCACTTACCTCGGATCTAACCGCCACGGTGGTCAACGGAAATGCTCCATTTATCTTTGAGATAGTGGCCCCTGCTGCCGTCGCCGCCACATCCACAACTGGAAATACGGCAAATTTTGACGGTCTTGCAGCCGGTACGTATACATTTAAAGTAACCGATGCCAAAGGTTGCGAATATTCCGAAAGTTTTACCATTACCCCGATCACCCCAATTTCCGTAATCGGAAATTTAGTGAGAAACATTACCTGTTTTGACGATACGGACGGTCAGGCCCAGTATACCGTATCTGGATTTGGGACGTCCTTTGACTACAATATCACCGGGCCCTCCAATTTCTCCGGTACCGCTGAAACCAACGGCACCATTACCTTAAACAATTTGGACAATGGCACCTATACCATTACCGTAACGGACAACACCACCAATTGTACCGCTACTGCGGATGTTACAATAGCTGCGCCACCTGCGGCCCTTACACTTAACGTTAACGAAATACAGCCTACCTGTACTGCCGATGGTAACGTTGTTTTGACGGCCAACAACGGTTGGGGTGGATATTCTTACACCATTATCTTTCCTGATGGCACAACGACCTTAACCAATAGCACGGGCTCGTTCACTTCCTTGAATCAAAATGGCACCTATGCGGTATCCGTAACCGATGCCAATGGCTGTAAGGCTTCAGATACCTTTGACCTCAACGCGGCTGTGGCACCTGTGTTGGACATTACCGCAAATAGCAATTGTTTTATTGCTGCAAACGGACTTGAACTAACAGCCAACGTAACGGCTGGCGGGGACGGTAACTTTGAATACAGCCTAAACGGGGGAACATATACCGCAAACAACGTTTTCCCTGGATTGGCTCCCGGAACCCATACCATTACCGTGAGGGATGGAAAGAATTGTACCGGAACCGACACGATTACCATAAATCCTGAACTTACATTGACCGCTGCGGCCGCAAATATAACTTCCTGTGCCACGGCAACGGACGTTACCATCACCGCTGCCGGTGGGGACGGCAACTATGTTTATGCCTTGGTGCCAACAGGGAATACGCCTGCTACCTTCAGTACTGCCAACCCTGTATCCGTAACGGGCACTGGCGACTACGATATATATGTAAGGGACAACAACGGAAATGCGGGATATTGCGAAGCAATGTATAAAATTACGATCGCACAAGATCCAGCTGTAGCAATTTCGGAAACCCATGTTGATGTTAGCTGTAACGGAAATAATGACGGCTCGATCACCCTTGGTGCATCAGGAGGTGCCGGCAACTTTACGTTCAGTATTGATGGAGGTACAAATTTCCAAGTCTCCGGAAACTTTAAAAACCTAATTGCCGGAACCTACAACGCAGTAGCACGGGACAAAAACAACTGTCTGGCAACTTCAACCATAATTATTACGGAGCCGATTGCCCTTAGTGCAATCGCAGCTGCAACCGACTATACCTGCGCCACGGCTTCCCAAATTTCAATAAGTAATGTTGTAGGGGGTTCGGGAACCTATCAATACAGTATAGAAGGGCAAACGGGTTGGTTGCCCGCTGGGGGAACTACGGCCACCACATATGCCTTTACCCCGACCTTTACCGATGGGACCTATATTGTAAAAGTTAGGGATTTTAATGCCCAAACATGTTCCTTTAATACCAGTATTACCATAGCCCCACTTCCAGTGGCGCCCGTTCTGTCCACCGCCGTGACCTACAACTGCGACGGGTCGGGAAACTTGACCGTTACCTCAGTTCCAGCTGGGCCCTATACCTATCAACTAGAAGATATGGGAGGCGCTCCGATCGCAGGATATGACTATGCAACACAAGGGACTAACAATGTATTTACAAACATTCCAGTTGGAAATTATGTCGTACGCGTAAACTACGGGGCAGGAAACACCACCATGGGCACCTCTTGTAACACAACCATCCCGGCCAGCATAGATGCGGGACATGGGTTTGCCGCAGCTATCACCAAGAGTGTTGATGTAAGTTGTAATGGCAGTGCCAATGGCAGTATTACTATTGAAGCTGAAAACTTTGGTCCTGGCGGATTTGAATACAGCTTGGACAATTTTGCCACCACCCTTGGAAGTAGCACTTCCTCCCCAGTAACCATCAATGCACTGACCGCTGGAAACTACAATATTACCGTAAGGGATGTGGACGACCCCATCGCTGGATGCACCGTAGTCCTAAACCAAAATATCGTGGAGCCTGCAATCCTAAGCGTATCCCACCTGCTTACACCAAAAACCTGTGTTGCCGACGGATCGATAGCCATTAATGCCTCAGGGGGATCGGGAGGATATCGCTATCAAATAGAACAACCGGATAATACCGTCCTAGGACCACAATCGGGTACAGTTTTTAACGGTCTTGGCCAAATAGGGACATATACCATTACCGTAACGGATTCCAAGGGATGTACCGCAACCGACACATTTGTCATAGCTACGCCATCAAATCCTGTTGCCAGTATCGACCCTGCTTCCAGCCTATGCTACTCTTCAAGTAGTCTTGCAACTATCGTTGTGGGAGCCAGCAATGGTTTGGCGCCTTATTATTACAGCATGAACGGGGGCCCTAAACAAACAACCAATACTTTTGCGGACTTGATCCCAGGAGCCTATACGTTTACCGTAACCGATAGCAACGGCTGTTCGGATGTTGTTCCTTTCACCATTGAACCGGAACTGACGGCAAATGTGGTGCTTACCAAGGACATTGATTGTTCGGTTTCACCCGATGCAGTATTGAATTTGACGGTTAATGGAGGCTATTCACCTTTCACCTATGAAATGAGTACAAACGGTGGTGGGTATGTTGCGTATGCGGGAGCATTCCCATATGCTACCCTTACACCGGGTACCTATCAGTTCCGCGTGACCGATGCCCGAGGATGTGTTGGCGAATCGAATATCGTAACCGTTACCCCAAAAGTTGATCCAGTCGCCACGGCCACTGTCCAGGAGCCGACCTGTAATGGGGAGTCCAATGGGATTGTTGAAATAAATATAGATACCAACTTCGGGACGCCCCCGTATCGGGTCAATTTTAATGGTTTGGGCTATTCCCCAAAAACCGTTTATACCAATTTACCCGCAGGAACCTATAGCTATACCGTTCAAGACAGTAAAAGCTGTACCTATAGCGACACGGTTACCTTAACCGATCCGGCACTTTTTGATGCCAATGTGGTGCCTACCGATGTTTCCTGTGGTGGTTTTGGGGTAGGGGACGTCCCAGGAAAAATAGACATCAGTATAACTAGTGGAGGAGTCCCTAATTTTACATATACATTATATGACAACCAGAATAATATTGTGGCCACAACCGGCCCGAACCCTATTGTAAATACGTCTAGTACCTCCATCACTTTTGATGGTTTGGGCTTTGGCGATTATTATGTACGGATTATTGATGCCAATGGTTGTGAATATTATGAGAATCCTGTAAGGGTACTTTCCAACCCCTATTTAACGCTAAATACCGTCGCCATCTCGGACTGTGCTACAGGTGGCACCGTCAACGTAACCGCGGACAGCGGTTCGGGAAATTATACATTTTCAATTTATGGTCAAGGAACTGGGCCCAATTCTATTGTACCAGGAAGCGGTCCAACCGAAGAAGTGGCCATATATACAGGGTTAAATGCTGGGCAAAATTATATCTTTCAAGTTATTGACAATGATACTGGATGTTCCAGCTATGTGGATGTAGACATCCCAAGCGTTTCCAGTGTTAATGTAGTCCCGACACCTACGGTAACAGATGTCACCTGCTCTGGCGACAGCGATGGAACCATTACCTTTCAAATTGAAGGCTATGATCCCAGCGTAACCGATATCAACTACAGTGTTTTAGAGGCTTTGACCAATATACCGGCCACTGGAACCGGGACTTATTCCGGAACTGTTACTGGCATTGCTGGTGGTCCTTCTCCAGCGACAACTATAACTAATTTAGAACCAGGGGATTACATTCTTTATTTTGAGGAAGCCACAAGTCCGTTCTGCTCCAACACCTTTCCCTTTAGGATATTGGAACCTACACCTGTAGTACTTTCCCTTGTGGATCAAAACAATGCCAACTGCTTCCAGGATGCCCAGGTAACTGTAAATGCCACCGGTGGTACGAAACCCTATACCTATGCCTTTGTACAAAATGGAGTGCCCTCTACCTCGGGTGTTTTTACAAGTAGTAATTACGCGGAGCTAGATCCCGCCGTGAACACCGACTGGGACGTATACGTAAAGGACGCTCACGGCTGCTTGGACCAATTGGATGTAACGATCGCTGCCGATCCCCAACCTTTGATCTCTGCCATCGTCACCAACCAATGCGCTGCCGTGGAAGGGGATTTTACGATCCAAGTAACCCTCGACAATGCAGGTGTCGGTCCTTATAAACTCAGTTTGGACGGAGGAGCCTTTCAGTCGGCCCCCTCTTTGGTCAATGCCGGTGACACTTATACTTTTACCGGTCTAAGCTCGGGTACCCACACTGTTGAACTCAGGGATGCTAATGCCTGTGGCAACCTAATCCCCGGTATTGATATTTATCCCCCCTCGCATATTTCCGTGGAAATACAGGCCCAACCCACTTGTTTAGGGAATGACGGGGTGATTTTAATCAAGACTTATGGCGGATCTGGCAGCTATGAATACGAATTGTTTGATAGTCTAGGAGTAACTGTTAACGGCAGACAAGCATCCCCAACATTTACCGGACTGGATGCCGAAACCTATACTGCCTTTATTTATGATAATTTGGCCACTGGCTGTGATGCCTCTACAGCTATTACTTTAAGTTTACCACCAGCAGTAGTATTTACGACGACAAAAACCGATGTTACCTGTTTTGGAGGTAATGATGGCAGTATTACCGTGAACCTAGATCCGTCTATGGTAAACTATCCGTATACCTATGAACTTTATGATAGCCCGGTCGGGGGAGGACCACTTCCCGTTAGTGCAGTTCCTATTGTTGGACCTCAGCCAGGCAATACCTTTACAGGCTTAACCGCAAAAGACTACGTGGTAAGGGTTACCTCCTCCAGATTGTGTATAACCGACGCAGATGTCACGATAGGGGAGCCCGGAATCATTGTTGTTCCAGCGCCGACCGTTGTAGAATTTGGTTGCACCATGGGAAACAACCCCAACAATGCTACCATATCCATCAACAGTGCAGGGATTACAGGGGGAAGTGGAACCTATGTACGTTATGAGTTTATCAATGACGATACCGCCACGACCGAACAGGATGGCGCCAATAGCACTTACATTGAAACCAACCCTCTTGGTGGAAACTATACCGTAAACGTATATGACGACCACGGCTGTATGGGAAGCACAACGGCCATCATTGCACCGAATATAGCGTTGATCGATGTTGTAGCAACCCCTACCGACCCAAACTGTAACCCCGGATCCAATGGAGAGGTTAAGGTCGATGTTACCCTTAACCCAGGTTTAGGGACTGCGAATTTGAAATACGATATCACGGGTACGGATGTGGCCTACACGGACACTTTTTCTGGAAATATTGACACTTATACCTTTACCGGATTAGGTGTCGGCAACTATTTGATTACCGTGACCAATACCGCCACCCTATGTTTCCTACAGCGTACGGTACAATTAAGGGAGCCCAATACGTTCAACATTAATCTAAATGTTACTGCTGACGTTGTATGTTACGGGAGCGCAACGGGAAGTGTGGAATTTTCCATCACCGATGCCACCTATGCCGCAGGCTTTGCCTATCAGGTATTTGAACAGGGGACAAACAACCCTATGACCGGAGTGCTGAATCAGATCGATATGGGGCCAACCCCTTCGGTAAGCCTTCCAGAGGGTGATTACTATGTAGTTGTTACACAGGACAACAACCCATTGTGTACCAACCAAAGGAATTTCAGTATTGCCGGACCAAGTGCCGCCCTTACGGCGAATACAGAGGTCACCCCGATTACTTGTGTCGGTTCTGATGGCGTAATTGAAATAACCGATGCCCAAGGAGGGTGGGGAGGCTTCGCCTATTTTGTGGGTACCGGGGCACCTACGGGAGCTGGGGATTATGTACCAGGACCAAGATTTAACTCTCTGGCCCCTGGAACTTATCAAGCATGGGTAAGGGACGCCAATGGGTGTGAGGAATTGATCCAAGACAATATCATTTTGGCCGATCCTGTTCCTATTTCCGCCGCCTTACAAGTAAACCAAGAGAACTGTACCAACCTTCAGGGTGAAATACAGGTAATTGGAACCACCGGTGGACAGGGAAGCAATTATTCCTATCAACTTATAAAAAATGGTGCCCTTTATGGGTCGCCACAAGCTTCGGATACTTTTTCCGGACTTGGTGCCGGAACTTACGAGGTGCAGATCAGCGACCAATGGTCCTGTACTTTCACCACGCCCGCAGAAATTCTGTATCAGGAAATGAATGTAACCAGTGCTGTGGTAAAACCAATTGACTGTACCGTTGTACCTGGTGGGGAAATAACCATAACGGTACAAGGCGGCTCTGCCAATCTGGAATTTACAGCTACCTTCCCAGATGGTACCACTACGCTTACCAATACAGATGGAATATTCACTGGGTTGGACCAGGATGGGCCGTACTCCTTTACCGTTAGGGATCTGGATACTTCCGCCCCTGTCTGCGAGAAGACCGTTACCCAATCCTTGGATGCACCAACCTCGGTTACTTTTGACGCTCCCGATATTGTGGATGTCTCCTGTAACGGTTTAAGCGATGGCAGTATTACCGTTAACCTTATGCCGACCGCGGCAGGGGTAAACGATAATCCCGTTTATTCATACAATCTATACGATGCCACAGGTACCACCTTGTTGGCAGGACCACAAACAAATCCGGTATTTTCAGGATTGTCCGCTGCCACCTATCAGGTAGAGGCCATCTCCAGTAGGGGCTGTTCGGATAGACAGACGGTCGAAGTTAAGGAGCCTACGGCCTTATTGATAGATGCCACGGCGACCACCTTCAATTGTAATGTCAACAACATGGCAAGTACGGCAACTATTACCGTTGCTATTTTGGACGGGGCAACAACCCCTGGGGTTCCCTCAGGAACGGGTCCCTATTTCTACAGTTTGGACAATGTGAATTTCCAAACCTCGAATACGTTCACGATAATCGATACGGGCATACAGCAAACCCTTACCGTCTACGTTAAGGACAGCAACAGCTGCCCGGTCTCGGATACCGTCACCATTGAACCCTTGAACAAGTTTACGGCCAACCTTTCCCAAGATGTTGCCATAACCTGTGTGGGGGCCGAAGAAGTGACCATAACGGTTTCGGACAATGGGGATACTGCCAACGTATATACCTATGAACTGTTGCCTGTCGGCAACACCAATGCCACACAGACGGGCACTCCTGCTTATAATTCAGCCACGTTTAACCTAACAGCTGTGGGCAACTACACCTTTAGGGTTACAGACACGGCAACAGGATGCTACGTTGATACCGCGCCCTATACGATTGCGCCATACGACCTTATTAAAGTGGTCGCTACGGCTACTACCCCCGTAACCTGTTTTGGCGATACCAATGGAGCTTTGGAAATCAATGTTACAGGGTATTCCGGAACTTATGATTACGAAGTATTCGACAGTCTTGGAAACTTGATTATTCCGGCTACAAATGCAAATACCAGCGTAAATCCACGCACTATTACCGGATTGTCCGGAGGAAATTATTTTGTCCGGGTGACCGAAACAAATAGCCCTTCCTGCGTTGAGGATTCCAATACGGTTACCATTGCTTCCCCAAGCCAGGCCTTAATGGCCACGTTGACACCGGCCGCCAACGTTACTTGCGCCAATGATGCCGGGGAATTGATCGCTACCGTAAGCGGTGGATGGGGCGGATATGAATACCAACTTATCAATACGACTACGGGTACGACAGTTCAGGATTTTGATGCTAACGCAGTCTTTATCGGACTTTCGGCCGGAGATTACACCTTGAACGTTAGGGATTCCAGAGGTTGTATTGCAAC
Source organism: Sediminicola sp. (assembly GCA_048266425.1). GTDB lineage: Bacteria > Bacteroidota > Bacteroidia > Flavobacteriales > Flavobacteriaceae > Cerina. The sequence goes on along the minus strand of JBLWZN010000032.1, from coordinate 8,766 downwards.
CGGTACCGCCCAATTGGTACTACCAAACCCCATAACTGCAGCAATTACCGCCACCCCAACCATGCTGGCCTGTTACGGGGATACCAATGCCATGGTCAGTGCCATCAATGTTATGGGCGGACAAGGATCATATCAATATCAACTTAACTATTACGACCCTACGGGAACCGTGATCGACTATACGACCGGTGGCCAGATCACACCTGATTTCGACAATCTGGGAGCCGGTATCTATAGCATTACCGTATCCGACGGATGGGACTGCGATGTGGAAACCGCCAAGGTAACCATCAGCGATCCTTCAGGGGTAAGCAGTATGCTAGTCCGCACCAGGGCATTGACATGTACCCAGGATGCCATGTTATTGCTGACGGCTTCAGGAGGAACAGGTCCTTATGAATACAGTACGGACGATGTAACCTACCAAGCCATGTCTGGTGGAAATACGCATACCTTTATCGTTTCTGCCGGTTCCTACCGCTATTATGTACGGGATTCCTTTGGTTGTAAATCGATATTGTCCAACGAGATTTCGGAAGACCCTATAGCGCCCTTGACCATTGCTATTGACGAAACCGCTGCAGTTATTAACTGCAATGGGGAAAGCACGGCGACCATTTATGCAACTGCAGATGGAGGATTGGGGAACTATAGGTACGAACTGTACAGCGATGCGGCTTTGACCGCTTTGGTGGCCGGTCCAAAATCGAAAGGGATATTTGACAACCTCGTGGCTGGGGACTACTATGTACGGGTCACAAGTGAGGACTGTTCCGCGGTAGCCAATGTGGTAACCATTACGGAGCCCATGCCGCTACAAGTTGTGGACGATTTTGGAAACATTAGTTGTAATGGTTCGGCAGATGGTTTTATCACTGTGGAGCTCTCGGGAGGATCTGGTGAATATCAATATGCCATTTCTCCAAATCTGAACAAATTTGATAGTAAAAACACGTTTAACAATCTGGAAGCCGGCACGTATATCGTTATTGCACAGGACAAAAACGGCTGTTTTGAGCAATTGGAATATACCATTACCGAACCAGCCCCGCTGGAAATGACGGCCAATGCCTTACCAGAGATCTGTGTAAACAGCAATGACGGTTCGATCTCGGTTGCGATTACCGGGGGGACAGCTCCGTACAGTACTAGTTTAAATTCCAACGCCGACGCCGATTATGTTGCCGATCAAACGGAATTTACAGGCCTGGCTGCAGGTACTTATATAATCTTTGTTAAGGATGCACAAGGATGTGAAACCAACGTTGCGGCGGAGGTACAATCGGGAGTGAACCTTAATGCAACGGTAACACCATACTATGAATGTACTGGGGATGTACCCGATAATTTTATAAAGGTGACATTGGAAGATCCGAGTGTTGCTGGGGATGTCCTTTACGGATTGGATAGTGATGACCCCGCAGCCATGGTCCTAGATCCCGATTTTACCAACATGACGCCAGGTGCCCACTATTTGACCATCGCACATGCCAATGGCTGTACCAATACCATCGATTTCACCATTGATGCCTTTGAGCCTCTGGCCCTAACGTTACAGCAAAACAATCTCAATGAGATTACAGCTGTTGCCACAGGGGGCAAAAAAGATTACAAGTACAAGTTTAACGAAGTGGACAATGGATCGGATAATACTTTTTACATCAAAAAGACGGGTACCTATACAGTGACCGTAACCGATGCGAATGGTTGCGTGATGAGTGCCAACATAGAAATGGAATTTATAGATGTTGAACTCCCCAATTTCTTTACTCCCGATGGTGATGGAAAAAATGATTTCTGGGCACCCAAAAACACACAGGCATATCCACAGATACTAACTGTAATATTTGACCGTTATGGTAGGGAGGTGGCCCGTTTGGGTATCAATGACAACTGGAACGGACTTTATAGGGAAAAAGAACTCCCTTCCGGCGATTATTGGTACATAGTAAAACTCAATGGAGAAGCTGATGAACGGGAGTTCGTAGGCCACTTTACCCTATATCGATAAATGAACTTAACCTAAAGAAACCATGCGCAATAAATTGCTCATCCTTGTATTATTTTTGTGTGCCCTGGCATCCAAAGGACAGGAGTTGAACTCTCCCCAGCTCTCGCAATATCTGGCGGATAACCCTTTTGTGCTATCACCCACTTATGCTGGTATCGGGGATCATATAAAAATACGATTGAACGGGCTTGCCCAATGGGTTGGTATCAAGGATGCCCCTAGGACTTCGTCCTTGGCTGCAGATGCCCGTATGGGAAATAAATCGGGGATAGGAATCTTTTTGTACAATGATAGTAACGGATACACAAGGCAAATGGGGACAAGGGTTTCATTTGCCCACCATTTGACGTTGGATCGATATAAGGATGAATTCTTGGATCTCGGTATTTCTTACAACTTTAACCAATTTAAAATTGATATCAATGAATTTAACGATATAGACCCAAGCGTAACCGATGATAGGTCTACCGCCAACCACAACTTTGATGTGGGGGTTATGTACAGGATCAACAACTTTTATGCAAGCTTCAATGCCTCCAATCTTTTGGACAAGGACCTGACCAAGTTTAACCCTACTTTTGAGCCCAACCACCTAAGAAACTATTACGTTTTTACAGGATATAGGTACAAGAAAACCAAAAACAGCCGTTTGGAAATTGAACCTTCCCTACTTTACAAAATATTTGAAAGCGACGGTAGGTCCGAAACCGATTTGAACGCAAAATTCCGATGGTACGACTTTGATGATTACTATTATGCAGGGCTAAATTATCGATTTTTGAACGATCAGATAGGAAAGCCCTTATACTTGGCACCTTTTGTGGGGCTCAAGAAAAACAATTTTTATTTCGGATATTCCGTACAGATCATCATGAACGATATTTTGGCCTATAGTTATGGCACCCATGTAATAACTATAGGGGTAGATTTATTCCAGGGGCTAAGTAATTGTAGGTGTACCTATTGAAATTTTTTGGCTTAAATTTTATCAGTTACCCGCTATTTGTCATTAGTGGGTTGATTTATAGTAAATGCGGATAAATACTCGTTACTTTTCCGCCCTTGCGTTAAACTGAGCTTGTCGAAGGAAAGGGAATTGGGTATTCTTATTAAATCAAAATCTTCATAGGGTAGAACTACTATCAACAATTGACGATTCACCATTAACCAATGAAATCCGTCTTATTTATCACTTTTGGATTAATTTTGATAAAAATTAGACCACAGTGGGAAAGATTAGAATCAAGAATATAAAAGTATACGCGTATCACGGTTGCTTGGGAGAGGAAACCGCTATTGGAAGCGATTATCGTGTAGATCTAGAGGTGAATGCAGAATTGGACCAGGCTTCCGTTTCCGATCATTTATCGGATACGGTAGACTATGTACACCTCAACCGAATTGTGAAGGAGGAAATGACTATTAAATCAAAACTGTTGGAACATGCGGCCAACCGTATTCTAAATCGCGTTTTCAAGGAGGTTGCATTGGTAAAAAAGGCAAAAATATCGGTCTCCAAGATTAACCCGCCCATTGGTGGGGATGTAGAAATGGTTACGGTAACCTTAAAATCAAAGAGATCCCAAGAATAGGTTTTGAAACCTTAAAAAAAATACTACATTTGCACCATCAAAAATGGCATCGTGGCCGAGTGGCTAGGCGCAGCTCTGCAAAAGCTTGTACAACGGTTCGAATCCGTTCGATGCCTCACAAATCCCCTTCCGAAAACGGAGGGGATTTTTTGTTCCCGTACCCTTACAAGTGTTCCCCCGAAACCTCGGGGCTTTCGATGCCTCACAAATCCCCTTCCAAACCTGGAAGATATCAAATCATTTTAAAGTCCAGCATTATTTCCCCTTCTATTGAAGCCTGTAAGTGGTCGTCCTTGAATATTTGCCCGGTTCCTTTCGCTGGCGTCCCCGTAAAAATTAAATCCCCCGGATACAAGGTCATAAATTTGGACACAAATGCAATAATTTCAGAGAAACTATAAATCATTAAACTTGTATTCCCGGACTGTACCACCTTTTCATTTATTTTTAGACCAAAATCGATATGGTTTAAATCCGGGTATTCCGATACCGACTTAAAGGAGGATATTGGCGCGGCACCATCAAAACCCTTGCCCAGGTCCCACGGACCTTTCAGTTCCCTGTATGAATCAAAAATATCCTTGGCCGTAAAGTCTATTCCTATCCCAATTCCGGAAATATAGGTGTTGGCAGCTTTCTCCGAAATATCCTTTCCTGTTCTTCCAATTTTAATGACCAATTCCGCCTCATACCTTAAGTCCTTGGTAAACGACGGATATAAAATGTTGGCATTGTCGGTAACCAAACTGGATTCAGGTTTAGAAAAAATAATCTGATTTCCGCTTTTGTTTCCGCTTATTTCTTCTTTGTTATCAACATAATTCTTACCTATTGCGAGTATTTTCATAAAAGTGATGCGTTAAATATTTTACTTTGGAAGCGTTTAAAACTTTATATATTGAAGTGAAATATAGTCATTCCAGCCCGTGCCGTTCCTGATTATTCCCTATTTAAGCCTTTTTGGGGTTGGATAGTCCGATTCTGCACCAAGCTGATGGAAAAAGTTTAAATAAGTTCATTAAAAAGGCGTGAAATTCTACTGTTCATTGAACATTTCTATTCCCTTTTCCAAGTCAAATTGATCTTTGGGCAAAAAGCCTTTGGCGATCAATACTATGCCACATATAATAAGAATGATCCCAAGACCCTTTTTAATAAGGTATATCCGCCTAAAGGTCAATTTTCTTTTTAATCTTTTTGCTAAAAGTATTTTGATTATATCTATACCTAAATATGCCAAAATCATGGTAGCGAAAAAAACTACCACCCTTTCAGGATCATTGTCCAAGCTAGGACCAACAACGATAATGATCCCCAACCAGAATACCAAAACCCCTATATTGATAAAATTCAAGAGAAATCCTTTAACAAAAAGCCCAGGATAATCGCCACTTGTTACCTTAAAATCTGGTTGGGTTTCCTTTACATCCCTTTTAGCTACGATAATAATACCGTAGACCAGTAAGATCATCCCACCAAAAACATAGAGTGCTGGTTCGTTGCTCAAATTTTCCAACAACCTAAAACTACTGAAGTAAGCAATGGTGATAAAAAGTATATCGGCCATGATTACCCCAAGATCGAAAACCAAAGCCGCCCTAAATCCTTTTATTGCACTGGTTTCCAAGAGTACAAAAAAAACAGGCCCAACCATTACGCTTAGTATAAAGCCAAGTGGTATTGCTGCCTGTACATCTTGTAACATTCGTTTTAAGTTATTCGTTAAAGGTTAATAGTTAACGGTAACCTTAATTGTAGTTTTCTAAGATTATTGAACTTAATAATCCAACCTTATAATCACATTTTATTTATTCTACCCCCAAACACGGTTTTCTCGTCCATTTTCGGTGGATTTCCGTAAACATTGACTTCCCCTCCGGCCTTAACGGAGGCTTTTACATAATCAGTAGCAAAAATTGTGGCCCTGGAGCCAGCATTAACGTTGACGGTACTAAATTTTGTTTTAAAATCCTTGCCCTCATATATTCCACCTGTAGTAATTGCAACATCCTGAAGATTTGATGTTCCCGTAGCGGTGATAACACCACCGGATACCGATCTTACCAGAAATTGATCCACGTTTGCCTTAATGACCATCTCACCACCTTCCTGGGCCCTAAGTTCCAAGACATCCTGCTTTATTGCACCTTCACAAGTAATGCGGGCATCTTCATTTACATCAATAATTACCAGGGGTTCCGTATGATAAATATCTACAAAGGTTCTATATCCACTAAACATCTTGGTCAATGTCATCCGCACTTTTAGAACCCCCTCATTGTTAACAAGTGTTACCTTATCGGTATCGGCACCCGTTATAACTGCTTGGTTCTTATCAGATTGAATAAGATTTATGGATAATCCGTCATAACCTTTCACCTCGGTAAATTTGCTAAGTTCTTTGGTTATTTTGCCACTTTGGGCGTTAATACCCTTAAAACTACATAATATGACCGCCAACAATAAAATCTTTTTCATCATTTTTGGATTTTAGGTAAATTGAAATTTACAAATTCCATTGAACTGTATTTATTCCGCCTTTCCCAACAAGGCAAAATCCAAATGTCGTTTTATTAAATCCGTATTTTTCACCATAACTATAACTTCGTCACCTAATTGGTACATTTTCTTTGTCCTTTCGCCTACAATAGCGTATTGGCTTTCGTCAAAAATATAATAATCATCCTTAATATCCCTAATTCTTACCATGCCCTCACATTTGTTATCTATAATTTCCACATAGATACCCCATTCGGTCACTCCAGAAATTACCCCTTTAAACTCCTCATTTTTATGGTCTTCCATAAATTTTATCTGCATATATTTTACAGAATCCCGTTCGGCATTTGCAGCTAAACCTTCCATTTCTGAAGAGTGCTTACATTTATCCTCATAGCTCTCCGCTTTAGGGGAAGCGCCCCCATCCAGATAATGCTGCAACAACCTATGTACCATAACGTCCGGATAACGCCGTATAGGAGAGGTAAAATGAGTGTAATAATTAAAGGCCAATCCGTAATGACCTATATTATCGGTAGTATAAATAGCTTTGCTCATGCTCCTTATAGCCAAAGTATCTACCAAATTCTGTTCCCTTTTTCCTTTTACATCCTCCAACAATTGATTAAGGGAAGCACTAATGGACTTTTTATCCTTAAGGTTAAGCTTATGTCCAAAACGGGATATTATTCCGTTCAAGGCTATAAGCTTGTCTTCGTTTGGCTCATCGTGAACCCTATAAATAAAAGTTTTCTCAGGCCTTTGCTTTCCAATAAACTCCGCAACCTTTCTGTTGGCCAATAACATAAACTCCTCAATAAGCTTATTGGCCTCCTTGGTCTCCTTAAAATAAACCCCTTCGGGTTCAAAAGTATCGCTCAAACTAAACCGCACTTCCACTTTATCAAAGGAGATAGCGCCTTCCTTCATCCTTTTATTTCGCAAAATCTTTGCCAAACGATCCAAGGTCAAGGTAGCTTCAACGATTTCATCGCTTACGGTATAACTGCTATCGATTATTGAAATATCTTCCGGAATATTACCATTTTCGGTTTCAATGATATGTTGCGCCTCTTCATAGGCAAAACGTTGATCGGAGTTGGTTACCGTTCGCCCAAACCATTGATTTTTCACAATGGCTTTATCATCGATTTCAAAAATAGCCGAAAACGTATATTTTTCCTCATTCGGCCTTAAAGAACAGGCGTTGTTGGACAATACTTCTGGCAACATGGGAACTACCCTATCCACTAAATAAACAGAAGTGGCCCTATCATAGGCCTCATCATCCAAAATGGTATCTGGAAGTAAATAATGGGATACATCGGCAATGTGTATCCCTACTTCATAATTTCCGTTCTCCAAAACCCTAAAAGACAGGGCATCATCAAAATCCTTGGCATCCTTGGGATCAATGGTAAAGGTAAGTACCTGCCTCATATCCCTTCGTTTAGCGATCTCTTGTGGCTTTATGGAGGTATCCAGGGTGTTGGCAAAGTTTTCTACTTCTATCGGAAACTCGTAGGGCAAGCCATATTCCGCAAGAATGGAATGAATTTCCGTATTGTGTTCCCCAGGCTTCCCAAGAACTTCAATAACCTTACCAAAAGGGGAATCGGCCTTATCTGGCCAATTTTCAAGTTCAACGATAACCTTATCCCCATCCTGGGCATTTTTAATGTTATCCAAAGGCACAAAAACATCGGTATACATTCTAAAATCGGACGGTCTTACAAAAGCAAAGGTCTTTTGCATATCCACAATTCCCACAAAAGTGGACTTAAAACGTTCCAGGACCTTTGTTATCTCCCCTTCCAGCTTTCTTCCACTTCTCTTTGGATAAATATACACCTCCACTGTATCCTTGTGAAAGGCCTTGTTCAACTTATTGAATGGCACAAAAACATCTTCATCCATACCATCCACCACAATGTACGCATTGCCCCTACCTGTTATGTCAACGGTTCCCTGATGATAACTTTTAGAGGAAACCAAAGCCTTATACTTTCCTGGACTTTCCTCAATAATTCTTCTTTTTTCCTTTAACTGGACCAATTTTTTGATAAGTTCGTTTCGTCCGTTACTATCCGTAATTCCTAATTGCCCTGCAATCTGTTTATAATTAAAACTTTTATCCGTATTTTTTTCTAGGATGGTGAAAATTCCTTTGGTTATTTCGTTTTTCTTTTGACCCTTGGCCCTTTTATGATTCTTTGACATTCAACTTCTTAATTTTTGGAAAATTACAAATTATAATCCATAGGAGATTCATTTCAAACCTTATCTTATAATTGATGCAACCAACAAATGGTTATAAACAAAGTATATAATACTTCTTTTTTCTTTTATAATTTTAAAAAATAAATGGTGGTTATTATAGGTTGTTAATACTGGAGATAAAATATGTCCAAAATAATTGCTGTTAACAAAATTTGAAATTTATGGACAACTTATACAACGATTGTAATATTGAATTTTGATTAAGAATCAACGAATTAATTATATTATTAACGCGTATTGATAACCTTTATCAACATCATTTTATTGATAAGTAAAATAGAAATAAATGTTAATTTGTGCTCAGGGAAGTATAATAACTTTTCAATATATAATCATAAAAAAATTATAATCCTTGGTGTTAGTTTTGTAAGGCACAATTTTTCA
>JBLWZN010000031.1:0-48618 GCA_048266425.1 Sediminicola sp. | reverse complement strand
TGAATTTTTAAGTACGGGTTTTTGATTTTCAAAGCGGAGCTTTGCTGGAAAAGCGCAGCTAATCCTGTCGAGGTCACTAAAAGCCATATCAAATGGCAACAAAACCACGTAAGTTTCACTACTTACGTGGTTTTGAAGTTTTTAGGAGTTCATTTAATTTGATTGTATATGGTTTTAAGTGATAACAAATCAGGATTTTATTTTCTGGGTGCCAGTTTATGCAAGCTTTTTCCCTTAAAAATCAGCAAATGAAAAATACTATGCCTTTATAAAGCATCTTTAATAAATCCTAGCTATATTTAAACTTAAATAACCAACTAAAAATAAACGCATGGAACATTTTAACAGACTTATTGTGTTAGTCCTTGTTATGATAACCTCAGGTAGCTTTGCACAAGAAACAAAGGTAGGTGTTAGACTCGGAGTAGGTTTACCTAATCTTAAAAGTATTGACAACAATATTTATAGTAAGGATTATTCAACGGTCGCGGGCTTTGATGGTGGTATTTTCATGGATTATGGGCTAACCGATAATTTCTCGATCAAAACAGAATTTGTATTCGCGAGAAAAGGTGGGGAAAGAAGTGGGATGCAACCAATTCCTCCCGCACAATTGGATCCACAATTAGCACAGCTTTCAGGAGGTGTTCCCATTTATGCGGAATTTGATAACAGAGCTGTGTTTTCCTATTTGGAAATTCCTATTCTTGCCAAATACGAATGGAGCTTAAATAGTAAATGGGGAGTTTATGCAAATGCAGGTTTTTATGTGGATTTTATTTTAAGCCCAAAACAGGAAACCGCGGGAACAAGTCAGCTGTATTATGATGAAACCGGAATGATGCCCGTACAGGTTCCTGTAAATCCACAAGATCCGCCACAAGATTGGATATTGGTTGACCTACCACCACAAGATTTAACTGCAACAACAGATATTGATAAAGATCTTGCAAATATGGATTTTGGGGGCATGTTCGGTATTGGATTTAGCTACCAGATTACGGAAAACGGTCAGTTTATTTTTGATGCAAGGGGGTCATATGGGTTTATTCCATTGCAAAACGACACAGATACATATGGCACTGTTCACATGGGAAGCTTTACATTTTCCCTAGGATATGCTTATACGTTAAAAAGAAAAAATAACCGGGCTGCTCCTTGAGGGTAACAATTTATAAAACAAGTATGACTCTTAAATAAATCTTGCGGAATGCACTTCTTCAAGATTTTTTTTCTGATTGGAATATACTGCTTGGAAGTGGAAAAATGATTTTCATATAGATGCCGAAAATTGATAATGAGAGTAAAAAAGGAATCTTAATGCCTCCCGCTGTTGGGTATTCTTTTAATTTATTTTTGGATTTAGTCAGGAAAAATAAAATTGACTCCGTTTATTATTTTAGGCTTCTTGCTATTTTAATCGTCAATCTGATAAACTTACCTTTTAGAGCTTACGAACGACTTTTTATCAACCCTGGATATAAAAATCAGGACCTCAAAAACCAACCGATTTTTATCTTGGGCCATTGGAGAAGTGGAACCACTCATTTGCATAATTTGCTTTGTCAAGACCCAAAAATGGGTTATACCACAACGTTTCAGAGTGTTTTCCCGGACACCCTTTTTAATTTTCTGGGAAAATTTTTGTTCGAGGGGTTTGCCAAATTGTTAATTCCAGGAAAAAGAGCTGGGGACAATGTGGTTTTAGGGACGGACTTACCACAGGAAGAGGAGTTTGCTTTGGGTGATAAAACCCCTGTTTGCTTCTATTACTTCTGGATGTTCCCTCTTAAAATCAGGGAATATTACAACCGTTTTATTCAGTTTAAGGAAATTGAAAACAGTCAGTTGGAGTCTTGGAAATCGGACTACAAGCTGCTTATTGCAAAGGCGCTAAAGAATACGGACAGGGAAATCTACCTTTCCAAAAACCCACCAAATACGGCGCGTATTGGTTTGTTGTTATCTATGTTTCCAAACGCAAAATTTATTCATATCCATAGAAACCCGGTCGAGGTATTCTTGTCCACACATAATTTTTTTTCCAAGATGTTGCCCCATCTACAATTGCAAAATATACCCCATGACACTATTGATGCCATGGTGTTTGAACTATACAAGAATTTGATGGGCGATTATTTACGGCAACGTGACTTAATTCCCAAAGGAAACTTGGTGGAATTGTCCTTTGACGGGCTTCAGGAAGATCCAATGGGCGCGCTAAACAATATTTATACGAAATTAAATCTGTCCGGTTTTGAAGTGGCGGAACCTAAATTCAAAACATATATAGAAAGTAAAAAGTCTTATAAAAAAAATACGCATAAGATTACTAATGCTAATTTGGAGACCTTAAGGAATACCTGTGGGTTTGTCTTTGAAGAATACAATTATAACATTCCCGAAAACATAGAAATTATCGATGATTAGGTTTGGGACAAAACATAGTTGGTTACTTTTTGTTTTTATGTTTCAAAATGTAACCTCGCAGCAGGACTGGGAACTGGTAAAAGATGAAAGTGGCATAAAGGTTTATACAAAACCTGTAAGCACATCAAATTTTAAGGCCTTTAAGTCAACCATGATCATCGAGGAAAGTGTCCAGGCCTTTCTTTCGGTTTTATACGATGTAGATAACATTACAACTTGGGCCTACAAATTAAAGGATGCTGAATTACTTAAAAGATCTGGCGATTCCCTTCAAATTTATTACGCAGTGGTTAAGATGCCCTTTCCGTATGAGAACAGGGATGGGGTGTATTTAAATACTTTTAAATGGGATTCCAAAACTAAATCGCTCCACGTTGAAATTGAACTTTTGGAAAATTATATGGCTGCAAAAAAGGCAGCGGTAAGAATATCTGGGAATGGCTATTGGAAAGCGCAGGTATTGACCTCGGGGAAACTCGAAATTACCTTTAAAATGCAGGTAGATCCAGGAGGGGGGATTCCTGCTTGGATGGCGAATATTTTTGCGGACGACTCGCCGTATTACACAATGTTAGAACTGAGAAAGATAATCAAAAATAAAAAGTATCAGGATAAGACTATGGGTTTGATCAATTAGCTTTTAATTTTTCGACCTCAAAATCCTCATCTTTAAGTCCTTGATCAAATTTGATGTCTTTGGTAACAATTTTAGTGGAATGATTCGTCTTTATATTTTCCATAAGTACTTCTTGGGCATACCAATACTTCCCTTGTTTGACATACTTATAGGTCGCTAATTTTTCATAGGTTCCATCCATACCGAAAAAGGCCATTTTTACCGGATAATTATTGGTTTTATCCAGGGATATCAAAATCTTGGAATAAGTCGTTTCCTTTGTTCTAGGCGTTAGTTCCAGCATATAGGTGTCGTCTTCGGACTTAACCAATTTTGGTATATACCTCTCATTATATGGAATGCCGCTCATATCCTCATAGGAAAAATCCGTACCTGTAAATGCTTGGTTTTTACTTAACATGGAAACTTTTATAGGTTTCCCAAAAGATGGCATATAAAGCCACATAACACCTCCGGGAAGGCTAAGGGTAGCAATACCAGCTTTATTTTCAGGCTTGGTATATTTGTACATTTTTCTATCGGTGCCTTTTTGTTTTAAAATGGCTTCACGTACCTTTTCCTTTTCGTTCTTATTGGTAACTGTCATTTCTATGGTCCCCACCCTATCTTTTGGCGCGGACATAAGTTTGTCCATATTTTGCAACAAGGTTTCCGCATTTTGTGCCTTAGCGGAAGACATTATGGCAAGTGCCAGAAAGGTAAGTATAGGTACTGTTTTAAATTTCATCGGTATTTGGCTTTAATGAATTGGTTTTTTTGTTGACGAGTATTAAAATAGCCGGAAGCAAGGTTATGGCCCCTAGTCCTGAGCTGACCATACTTATTGCGATCAGCAATCCGAAATATTGCAAAGGAACCATATCCGAAAAAATTAGAACCAAAAATCCAGCTGAAACTGCAATTACATTAATAATAATAGCATTTCCGCTTATTAGGATAGTATCCTGAATGGCCTTTTTTAATTTATGCGTGTCTTTTATCACATGGTTATAATGCGATATGACATGAATTGAATAGTCAATTCCGATTCCTAAGGCAACACTGGCAACAAGAACGGTTGCAATGTTTAAGGAGATGCCCGTTAAACCCATAACGCCAAACAGAATAATTATAGCGGCAACAATGGGAATAGAAGCGTATAGCCCACTTTTAAACGACCGTAAAATAAGTCCAACAATAAAAATCACAAAAAGGATGGCAATGGATATACTTCCCATTTGACTGTTAATTAAACTTTGGTCCATTGTAATGTCTACAAAAGGCATTCCAGTTATTTCAATCTGACAATTTTTGGTCGAGTTTTCCTTAATAAAGGAATTCATGTATTCTGAAAATACTTTTTTGGACTGATTGTCGGGCGATTTAAACTTTGAAATGATAATGCCTTCATTTAAATCTTCGTTGACAAATCGGTTCAAAATTTCGTTGCCGTCCAATAAAAACCAAAGTTGTGCAATTTGTTCCGGATCATCGGGAACATCCCGCATTCCGGTTATGGCAAAATTTAATTCTGAAATTAAATCCGCAATGGACATGGAGGTATAAATATCCGGACTCTTCTCCATGTATTCCGCTGTCCTCCGCATGGTTTTTAAAACTTCGGGACTTTGCATGTCTCCCTTAAATAAAACAAATACGGGTTTGGTGCCCCCAAATTTTTCGACCATTATTTTTTCGGCCAATCTGGTTGGGTTGTCCTTTTTAAAGTACTCCTGAATATCTACACTTCGCTTTATTGAAAACAGACCAAATACGCTTAGGGCGATTAAAAGGCCCCAGATGATCAATATACGCTTTGGGTATTTAAAGAGCAGCTTGTTTAGGGGTTCTAAAGCAGATTTTCTTAAAAAAGAATTCCTTGGTTTCCTTTCTTCAGTGGAAGTCTTTTTAGTTTTCCTAAACGATAGGATTGCCGGAACAAAAAAGATGGCCAAAACGCATGCAAAAAAAGTTCCCAAGGCGGTAAAAATCCCAAATTCCACTATCATTTCTAAATAAGCCCCAAAAATAAAGGACACAAAACCGATCATGGTTGTAATTGCCGATAAAATAACAGGAACCAATACGTATGCAAGAGCCGTTGAAACTACCTCTGGTTTGTTTTCGGCGCGCAATTGGTCTATTCTATTAATTACATGTATGGAATAGGCGCTACCAACGGCCAACAAAATAATGGGGATGTTGTTGGAGATCATGGACATGCTAAACCCGAGCGAAGCCATAATACCCAAACTCCAAACTATGGAAATTACGGCAGTTAAGAGAGGTAGAACAACGCCCGAAATTGTTCTGAAACTAAAGAATAAAATTAGGGCAATGACCAAAAAAGCAAGTGGCAATAGCCGGGTCAAATCCCTTTTCATCAACTCCGAAATATAGGTGACAAGCATTGGGGAGCCCGTATAATAAAGTGTTTCAGGCAAATGAAGTTGCTTTGTTTTTTTTAGGACATTTTGGGCCACCTCATTGACATTGGCTTCGTCCTTGAGATTAAAAATAATTAAAGTAGAGGTTTCGTCTTCGGACACAATGGTGCCTTTGTACATATTATTTGAAAGGATGTTGTTTCTAAGCGCCTGAAATTCTTCGGGACTTGTGGGCAAGTTGGATTCATCGACCAATCTACCCACTTCAATGCCATTTTCGCTTCCCTTAATATTGATGATATTGGTTAGACTGGAAACCGATGCTATTCCATCTATTTTTGACAAGGTGTCGGTTAAAGTACGCACATCTTCAAGAACTTTGGTTTGATAGATATTATCCGTTTCCAAAATAATAACCCCCATGCTGTTCCCACCAAAATTTTTGCTGATATGCTTTAAAAGTTCTGCATTCTTGTCATCATCTGGCAAGGATTTGATAATATCCGCGTCAATTGTCAGTTTTGATATTTGAAATCCAAAAAAACAGGTGCCCAGGACGACCATGATTATGGTAATCCATCTTAAGGAAACTATCTTTTTTGAAATTTGATTAATATTGATAGCCATATTTAGATGAATCTTAAGAAATAATTCAGTATCTAAATATCGTGATTTTATTTAGTTCATAAAGCGAAATGGATTACCATATTTTTGGAATGATCGCTTTTCTGTTTTTGGGGTAATCATCAAAATGTTTATGATACCATTTGTGATGTTCTATAGCTCTGGGAAGTAAGTTGGCCATTGTCCAAATAAGAAAGCAAGTTGCCGGTAAATTCCATGCCATGATTGCAAAACCTGTCCACTGCATGATTTCGCTTAAATGGTTGGGACAGGAAACATATTTAAATAGATAGCCATTCGGGATTTTATAACCTGCTTCATTTGGTTTTCTTAATCCAATTAGGATATTATCGCTTATTTGATTGGAAATAAAGCTTAAAATAAAAATTATCAAGCCTAAATAAAATGTCCAATGTTTAAAGGCTAAATCGCTATACTGTTCAAAATGTGCCAAAAAATATCCATTCAATCCAGCATTGATAAAATTGAAAAACAAAGCTGAAACCAAAATGGTCAACGGCATTTTTTTCCCCTTGGTGCGTATTCTAAAAGGATAAATAAATGTTCTATTGAAGTAATGGATCAGCCATAAGATGCTAAGAAATTGTGCATAAGAACTCTGGCCATAATTTAAATAGAAATATAGGATAATAGCAAAGGAAGGCAGTTCCATAAGAATCCACCCCAATTTATTTGATATTTCGGGGCCCCAACCTTTTTTTATATGCCTGCCGTATGGTGCGGTTACAAATTGCAATAAAATAAAGGTAGCAATTCCGATCAATGCCCAAATAATGCAGATGTAATTAAATTGTTCTACGCTCATAGTTCGATTTCTGCTTTAAACCAGGCAATTAAATCCGAAATGGTAGTTTGGGTCGTTCTGATCCTATGGTTTAAGGTTGATATTGCCTTGGACGAATCTACATTTTTTGGTGCTTTTTTTAAAATAATCAGGCTTTCCCTTGTAATGGGCCATCGCATCTTGAATATTTTATTGATGACAGATATAAGCGGACCCCATACAATCAAAAGGTCTAATGGAATTATAAACACCTTCCTTTTTGGGTTTGACATGGTGGCAATCTCTTTCAAGCTACAATAGTTTCCACCCACTAAATAGATCTCGCCAGTTTTTCCCATTGTAAAACTATTGATTATGGTTTGCGAAACATCCCTAACATCAACCAAATTATAGCCGCCGGTTGTAAGCGCTGGAATATCGCCGTAATGCAGGTCTAATATGGTTTGACCAAAATAGGAAGGCATAAAATCCGGAGGGCCAATAATAGAAGTTGGCCTAAGTATTATGGCATCCAGGTTCTTAATGCGTACAGCTTCTAAAATGTTTTGTTCGGAAAGTGCTTTTGTGTACCCATATAGAAAATCACCCTTCGTTTTATAGGGTCTGTTTTCATCAAAGACCTCATTCTTTTTAGTTTCCATGACAGCATTGGAAGAACTAACATAAATTAATCGAATGTTTTTATTGGAACAAGCATTAATAATAACTTCAGTTCCATAAACATTTGTGTTGTAAACAACCTCCCTTTTTTTTTCGCCAATAGAAATTATGCTGGCCAAGTGAACCAATATATTGGCGTTTTCCGTAAGTTGTTCAATACAATCTTTGCGGGTAACATCGCCTTCGAGCCATGTTAAATTAGGGTGATTTATTCTAGGTAAGTGATTTTTATATAAAGCTTTAACGCTAAAGTTCTGATCTAAAAGAAGTCTGATTAAACATGTTCCCAAATGGCCACTTCCTCCGGTAATGCTAATTTGTTGCGGTTTTGTCATTTAAGAAATTTCAGGGTAGCATGGTTCTGATTGATCGTTTTATGTTTAAACGCCCCTAATGCCCTTTAGCCAAACCACCAAAAGAGGGTTCAGGGACCAGCTAATCCAATGTCAGAAATACACAAACAATTTTATCAGCTTATTGATCTTTTAAAACTTCGCTCAGAACCTTTCCTATACTGCCATTTGGCACTTGAATCCTTAAAAGGGATGCTACGGTAGGCGCAATATCGGACATATGGGCCTGGTGGGTAGACCTACCCTTCCTTATCCCCCATCCCATCCATAACATAGGTATCCTGGCATCGTCCGGATTCCAATTTCCGTGGCCAGAGCCTTTGGAACAGAAGGGCCTAACATCGGAATTAAATATGATCTGAATCCCCCCGGACCTATCCGGGTGATGGCCATTGACCATTCTACTCTTAACCTCTTCCGGAATGGCTGCGTCCCCGATCTTATTGAAGTCGGCTACAAATAATACCTCTGGATTTCTTCTAAGGTATTTCATACAAATATCTCGCATTGCTCCTTCGTCCAAATGATGCTCGGCAATAAGCTTATAATCAAAACGCACCTGATTATAGCCCGTGCTATTGACCAAATTATCTACTTGGAACTTTTCCTTTAAAAGGCTGTTCAGATCGTCCTTTAAAGGAGATTTCACTGGGTGCACAGGAATTTTGTTTTCATGGAGGAACTGTGGGTTATGGGTAGCACCGTGATCTGCCGTAAGGAAAACGGTATAATTGCCCTCTCCCACCTTTTTATCCAGATATTTTAAAAATTCTCCCAATTCCTGGTCCAATCTAAGATAGGTGTCCTCAGCTTCGATCGAGTTCATTCCGAAGGTGTGGCCTATAGCATCGGTAGAGGAAAGACTGATCGCCAATAGGTCCGTCTCTTTTCCCTGTCCCAATGCCTCCCTATCGATGGCCTCCTTTGCAAAATCCAGTACCATACTATTGCCATATGGAGTGGTATAGATTACGCTATAGTCGTCCTTGGAATACAATTTAGACGTTTTTATGGGGAAAACAGCCTCGTCCTGCCCCTTTAAAGTACCTTCATATGGTTTACTGTCAGCCGTACTTTGGGTATACGTTTTGATATTGTAGAGGGTATTCCAATCCTTTTTCAAATATTTGGCTGCATAATTTTTATCGTTAAATTTAGTTGCCCATTTGGGCAGCTCGTCCATGTAATAGGTACTGGAAATCCATTTGCCCGTCTTTGCCTCAAACCAATAGGCAGCATCCGCCGCATGCCCTGCAGGCAATATAGATGCCCTATCCTTTAATGAGATACCGATTACTTTAGACCTAAAATTTGTTGCCAATTTTAATTCGTCCCCAATGGTATTTGATAATAGGTTCACGGGGGATTTCTTGCCGTCATCCGAACTGGTCCCCACACTTTGCACCTTGTCGTCCCCCACACAGTTAACAGTTTCCCCGGAAGAATTAAAGGTAATACTGTTGCCCGTTATACCATGGATTGCGGGCACCGTACCCGTATAAACGGTAGCGTGGCCTATTCCTGTAACGGTAGGTATATAGTCTATATATGTATTTTCATTGGAAAACCCTTCGTTCAATAATCTTTTAAAGCCATCGGAACCATACCTTTCGTAATAGCGATACAGATAATCCCAACGCATCTGGTCGACCATAATGCCTACGACCAATTTTGGGCGTGGCAACGGATCGGTTTCGGTTGCTGGTGAAAAACCACTTCCGATGAATAGGATAGCCAATAACAATAAATAATTTTTATACCTCATGCTAAAAAGTTTTACGCAGGATTGTTGAAAAATAAATCCTTTATGAAATTTTGTTGACTTCTAAAATTAGAAATTGCCTAAAAGTAGATAATAGAATTGAATCCCTAAAATCGATTCATCAAAACACCCAATGATATTGCCAAAATAGACATCCGTAAAACAAGAGCTGTGCCCATTTGAAGGATTGTTATGGCCATGTCGTAGTTTCTGGAAAGGTTCCAATTCGTTGAATTATGGGTATTGGAACCTTTCAGTTTTCAAACTCGTTGATTTTATTAAAAACTGCATCAGCGTATTGTAACATCCCGTAATCATTGGGGTGGGTGCCATCTACAAAACTATCTATGCCTAGCCCAAGGGCATCCTTCTTCAACAAATAAATAGCAGGAATTTTTTCTTCTGTCAATTCACGAAACACTTCATCGGTTGCAATATTGAGGTCGGAATATGTTAGCATTCGATCAGGTTGTATTTCCCCATCGGAATAGCCGGCGTGCTCCACGACCAAGATCGGGGTGTCCGGATGGCTTCTTCGAATATCAAGTATGGCTCGTTTCAGTCGGCTTTTGGCTTCTGCTGGACCCAATACCTTCCCGGAGCCAAAGTTGGCCATACAGTCCAGAATATAGACCGATGCATCCAACCCAGATATAAAGTCGATGATTTCGGGTTCTAGCCGGCCATTGCCAGAAAATCCAAGATTGATGACCTCCCGGTTCAGTTTTCTTTCCAAAATATTGGACCAGGCCATCCCCGCCCTGCTGGCACATGCACCCTGTGCGATTGAAGTTCCGTAAACTACGATCGACTTTTGTTTCCCGCTTGTATCGATATTTCTAAATATCGCGTCCGAATCCGTTCCTATTTTTAACCATTTTACGGTATTGTACAAGGGCAGGTACAACCGGAAATATTGGAGGTTATCGGGAAGATCGGTCTTAAAGCCGCTGAATTTGTACGAAATGGTATCCCCAAAATGATAATTTCCCCGGACCCAAAGCCAATTTCCCGACTTTTCCATAGCATACAGGTCTACCCCACTCACCCCTGTTGCCGGCATATGTGGAAAGGCGAATTCGCCACCTACCTGGTATTTTACCTCAATGCTGGGGCTATTGGTATAGAAATCGATATAAAGTCCCGCTGAATTAGTGGAGAGATTCCACACCGGTTCCCTTACCTTCGATTGCATTTCCTCAGGGAAACGTTGAAAGGGCAAGGTTCCGTCTTCCTGTACCCTTCCGTGTACCACAAAATCCGTTTCGGTGCGCCATTGTACGGCTTCTTGCTGGGCATGACTGAAAATGACAAAAAACAGAAAGCAAATCGGGATAAAAATTCTACGGAATAAATTGATGTCCATACGTTTCATTCGACCTTTATTTTAGAAGTGGATGTCGGCAAATCCAACGAATTAACCAAATTACAAATTCCATCGATTCAGGGCCCATAACTTTTTGTCGGGTTTCTTGGTTCTTGGCTCTTTTATCTATTGCTTCTTATCCTTAAAAATCAAACTAAAAACATATCCAAAGACAAAACAGGAGGATACCCCGAAGAAGGCATACATTAAAAAATTGATATCGGTAAACACACTGATGTACCAAATTAAGATGGCACTCGCCACCAACCCCAACAAGGTTCCCGTAGCATTTGCCTTTTTGGTCAACATCCCCAATAGGAACATGCCACCCAAACCTCCTGTAAAAAGTCCAAGGAACCGATAAAATTGATCCCAAAGGGATTTTATATTGGAATTGGCCATCCAAAGCGCCAGCAATACCCCAGCTATTCCGGTCAGAACCGTTGCAATCCTAGCAATCTTCAACAATTTACGATCCGTTGTTTTGGGTCGAAAATGTTGATGAAAATCATTGCAATAGGCCGTTGAAACTGAATTCAGGCTACTGCTGATGCTGGACATGGCCGCTGAGAAAATTCCTGCCACCAACAGTCCGGAGACCCCGGTAGGTAGTTCCCTTACAATATACCATGGAAAAATGGAATCGTTATTGGAAATTGCCGGGGAGAGTTTATTGGGCATCTCCGAATAAAAAATAAACAACAGGGTTCCCAAGCCAAAAAAGATGATGGTTGCAGGGAGCGTCAGCACTGCATTGGTATATAGCGTTTTCTGGGAATTCTTGACGCTGGAACTCGTCAAATACCGCTGAACAATGGTCTGGTCCGTACCTTGGGTGACCATGGCAGAGGCCAAACCACCAATGAATACCACCCAAAAGGTAGACTCGGTAAAATCAAAGTCCATATTGGCAATGTTGAACTTGTCGCGTTCGGAAGCGTAAGCGATCATCTCGCCAAAAGATGTTTCCGTATGGATCATAATCCAAATTACGGCCAAAATACTGCCGCCCAACAGCACAATTACTTGCAGAACGTCGGTCCAAATTACTGCTTCTATACCCCCAAAGGTGGTATAGAGAATACACAAAACCCCCATGATCAGGATACTCGTCTCCACGGGGATACCGGTAACTATGGAAATGGCCAGGGAAGGCAGCAACAGCACGATGCCTATTCTACCCAACTGGAACAAAATAAAGGAAAAGCTGCCAAAGGCCCGTGCCAAATAATTGAAACGGTCCTCCAGATATTCATAGGCGGTCCGGATATGAAGTTTATTAAAAAAGGGAATGAAAATAAAGGCGATCACCGGAGTGATCAGGATGGCGGTAATGTTCAAAAAGAAGAAGGACCAATCCGTGACAAAGGCTTTGGCCGGAATGGCCATAAAGGTAATAGCGCTCAATAAGGTACCGAAAACGCTTAGGCCCGAAGCCCACCAAGGAATACGCCCCCCGCCCACAAAATAATCTTCGGTCGATTTTTGCTTTCTAGCAAAATAAACCCCGATCATAAGCGAAATTAAAAGATAGAGGGCCAATACGGAATAATTGACAAACCCAAAAGGATGGGTCTCTTCAGCTATGATAAATTCACGTACCTCAGGAGTCCTGATACCGGGGGAAACCTCCCCTGAGACCATAACAAATTCTTCATCCTTTTTAAATGACAACGCTGTTACCGGAATCTTGTTTGTTAAGGTATCATAGAGGTACCACGTTTTGGTAATGGAATTAAAACCGAGGATATCCTTGGAAAATCCGGGATGGTTGTCCAATATTTCATTTCTTTTTTCTTGCAACTGGTTTACAATGGAATCATTATCCGCCCTCCCCAACTGCATGGCTATATTTTCGAGTTGATCAAAGAGCACTTCATCAGACCCTCCGTAGACCATTATATGCATGGAACCCATCGTTTCGGCCGAAGCACCCATCAAGACCCTAGGTTTTCCATCTATTAAAATCTCCCCTTCGTCCTTCCAGCCCTTCTTCTTGAGGTCATAGGACAAATAATGGGTCAAGGGTTGCGATTTCTCCCCTGTTTTTTGATTGCGCCCCCCGATCACGAAGAGTTTTCGGGAGTCCTTTGTTTCCTGCACCGCAATGCAATGCAATGCGCGTGGGGGACCTGGAAAATCGGCCAGTTTTTCCCATATTATCTTGCCTTCCAATGGCATCCTATAAAACGAATTGACGCATTCGTCCGAGTTCTTTCCCCCTACGACATAAACATATGTACCCTCGACAACCGCCGCTGTAAAGGATAGTGGTTCTGGCAACGGTGGATAATCCAAAATCTCAACTTCCTTGTTCGAAGGGTTATATTTCAGCAGGAAAACCTGATTACTGGTAGCGTTTTCGTTTTCCCCTCCCATAATCAGTACCCCTTGGGGAGTAGATACATAGGCTCCATAGGCCAAGGGAGATGCCAAGGTCTGGTCGGACAATTCCCACCGATCGCCATGCAGCACGTAAATTTTATCACTATATTCTTTTTTACCACCTTCCCAAGGCAATCCGTTGGGAAAATTGGCACCCCCTGCAGCTAGGATAACCCCGTTGTGAACACCGCCCACCATTCCCGCAAATCCCAGGGACGGTTGGCCCGTTACCACGGACGGAAGGTCGGGAAGCTCCGTTATGCCCAATTTTGGCAATTCCTGACCATAGCAGATAGCAGCGTATAAAAAAAGTAAAAGGACGGTTACTATTCTATTGGGTTTAGTCATTGGTTTGAATTCATGGGTTATTCGTTATTGGTTGATAGTTTATAGTTGAACGTATGAAATTCTACTTGCCGTGAACATTGAACTTTCAACCATCATGGTCTACTGCCCACTGCAACTGTCAACTGCCAACCGGGTTATTCTGTATCTAAATTACCGGGCAATTTAGTACGGAACCGAAGTCCGTTCGCCTCCCGGACCCCGTTCTCCGTTATATTCAAAGGAACACAGGTAAACATCCATTTCCACGAAGTATCGCCTTGGGGGATTTTGAGCAGGACTTTGTTCCATCCTTTTTTTAGTTTGATTTTGGTGGGTTCCCTATAAAAATAATCCTCATCCAGGAATGGAATTTCATCGGTTTTTACTCCTAAATTAGGTTGTTTCCAATGTGGCGGGGGTATTTCGTTATGGTTTACCCATATTTTTGGATCTGTTGTATGCCATTGGCCGAGCTTGGGGGTAGGTCCGCCCCTCCGCCCTCCCGCCCGGGACCAACCTTGGAATCCTATCCAGAAATCCTGGATTCGATCATCTGGCGAAAATATTTTGGTATAAGCGTAAAAGGTGCCACTTGCCTTATCCGTTAAGGACGGGAAATCAAAAAAATGATGCAGATGGATGGTACCACCTACATAGGGTCCCTTCCATCGATATTCTTGGCCATCGACCACATATTTGTCCATTATTTTACCCTCTACCGGAAAGGAGATGTCCATGTTCCCCTTGTGGTCAAAAGGCCCCAAAAGTTGCCATTCAATGTCCGTTTGCCGTACGTAAGGGAATTCCTTTTTACTAAAGAACAGATCCCTGTGTACCAATACTTTGTCCTCAAAATTTTTGAAGGCTTTATATTCAGGGGTATTCGGAGCTGGCAAATTGGCCCAATATTCCTTGTGGTCCTTTTTTCTTCCGTTCCATATGGCATCCGAATAAAAAACGATGGACGGATAAATTGGGTTCTGTCGCAAGATATCCCTTTGATCGGCCACATTGTTATCTGGCCAAGCACATAGAATTCCGCCCAGTGCTATGGAATCCCCATTGGGTTGGCGACATGGTTGCTGAAAAAAGAGCCTCGACATCCCGGCAAAGGGATCCAAATGATTTATATAATTACTTCTGGAATCAATAAATCGATGGCCTTTCTTGGGTGGGGACTGCGCCCATAATTGATTGATAGAAGTTGAGTCCGTAGAAATATCAATTCCGGCTTTCCAAACGATAACCTCCCGCTTCTTGGCATGCAGTAGATCCATGATAGAACGGATATCACTTTCTGGTAGCGATTCTTCAGACTCCCGTACCTCGTCCGTTCCTATGTGAATATACGGCATTTCTTGGGCATCTGCCAAGCTGCATAATTCCTCAAAGAGGTCAAGGAGAATCGGCAAAACCTTTGGATCGCGCATGGTCTTAAAACCGAAGGCCTTGCGCAGGGCATCCGTATGGCCGGGAATATCGAATTCCGGGATTACCGTTATTTTCCGCTCTTTGCAATAGGCCAAAATGTCCTTAAAGTCCTCCTGGCTATAGTACTTGCCAACATCCCGTGAAAATGCCATTTTCGCTTGCAATTCGGGATATATTTTACTCTCCAACCTCCAACCAGGATTATCGGTCAAATGCCAATGGAAAACATTGAATTTGTATAGGGCCAGCACGTCTATCTGCTCTTTCAACTGTGCGATAGATTGAAAATTGCGCCCGGTATCGTGCATAAAACCTCGAATCTTAAAAACCGGGCGATCGGATAAACGGACTTCCGGCAGGGCCCCTTGGTCCCTTTTTTTTCTGAATAGTTGTTTCAGCGTTTGCACCCCGTAGAACGCGCCCTTTGAAGTCTGTGCAGTGACGGTGATCGTACTATCGATATCCAGCTTATACGCCTCCGTGCCACCTCCCCCTTCTACAATCCCTTTTCTAAATCTAATTTTTAGTCCTTTGGGGACTTCCGAAAGTGCTTTGGATTTTAGAAAGCTTATCAATTTAGATGCTTCGGCCTCAAAATCGCCCTGGTCCACTAAAAATCCATTGAATACTATTTCCTTTTGCCCATAGGTGATTTCGGTAGGGGACGGAATTATGGGATGGTTTTGGGCAATGGTATCAACTTGTTGTTGTTCGGCACAACCGAGGGCGATAAAAAACGATGCCAGGGATATACCAAAGAATAATCGACTTTTTGTTGTCTTGTTCCAAACCATTTTCCGTATCCCAGGGTGCTAGTTAGTTTTCTTTAAAATCTCTTCCAAGGCTATTTTTTCAAAATACAGTTCCCTGATCCCCTCGTACAAAATCCCAATATGGTCATCATCCACCATGGTCATACAGGAATAGCCGTAAGTATTGTCCTCGTACAGCTCCAATTGGTTTTCCTTGGGCCACGTCATTCCCTCATCAAAACTTGTCTTTATGGTGATATGGCCACGGTTCACCTTGGTATCCGGATTGGAAAAGAACAATAGTTGCCCCTTATCAGGTTGGTTGTACGCTATGATACTCGCCATACAATTAGATTCTTGCAAAGCGTTTCTTGAAGTAGTATGTTCGGTCCAGGTTTTTCCTAAATCCTTGGTAATGGCTACGGAGCGTCCGTTTAGGGAGTCTTTACGTTCGGCCCGGTTGCGATCGTCCCTCATGTTCAGCATTAGGCTGCCGTCGGACAATTCCACCACTTGGGCTTCGGTTGTTTCGGATTTGGCACCGGTCCCAACCTTCCATTTTTTACCGCCATCCTTACTATAAATGATAGTTGAATGTGGAATCCTATCCTTGTCCTTAAACTGGGCGGCAAAGACCAAAGTACCGTCCTTCATGGTAATTCCCTTGCCCGGTCCGTCGAAAAATAATTGCCATTCTGGTTTTTTGACCTGTTTTGTAATGTTGATGGGCTCTGACCAAGTTACCCCGTCGTCCACGCTTTTGACAAGCATGAATTGCCCCGTTTTTTCAGGCGAAAGTCCAGGTTCCGATGCGTTCCACGCCCTCTTATCAGGAAATCCATGCAACCACAAGGCGGCTACCCAAATGGTATTGGTATTACGATCTATCAAAACGGCGGGATCCCCAATACCGTTCTGATCTTCGGGAAAGCCACCATAATCTCCCATGTCCATGATAATCTTCATCGGTTCCCAAGTTTGGCCGCCATCCGTGCTACGGCTCAGGCCTACGTCTATATTCTCTTGGAGATCCACGGGGTCGTCCCACCGCACATCGTAAACCCCGATAAGGGTACCTTTATTGGTGGTCGCCAAGCCTGGGATACGAAAGGTGTTTACCCCATCATCATCGTGCTTACGCAACGCAATACCAATTCGTTGTGGGCTACCGCTGTTGTCTACATTGGAGACCACATTATTGTCTTCCAACTCTACCGATACGAGCTGTGCCCCTATCTTATGGGAAAGGTTTGGCGTGCCATTTAGGGTAATCGACAACCAAAATCGGTTCTCGCCTTGGGACAAAAGCTGATACCCATCAATTTTAAAATCTTTTTTGATATCTTTTTGTGAACCAAGAACATCGGCCTCCTCAAATTTTCCGGTCTTGGAATAAAGGAGGGACGCTTTCCCAATGTCTGCAATATTGGTTGTGCCATCCAAAGAAAAATTAAAGGAAGTTACCTTGTGGGCTACGGTGCTATCCATAACATCCAATTTAATTTCCAGTACCTTATTTAGTTCCTTTTCTGCCAAAACCGGCAAAACTGGCTGATGGGCGAAAAGGTTGATTTGGTCCTTTTCAATCTTTTTCTGACATGCAGTTAGCAAAACTGCACTTAAGAGTACAATCGCAAATTTGTTTGCTGTTTTCATTTTTATTGGGGATTAAAATCGAGTTTTATACGTTTTAATTTAAATAGGCTGGTTTCCCTCGATCCGCTCAAAGGTTTGCCAGCATTGGTAAATTGCCCTAGGAACGTGGAAGCACCCTTTCCACTTACCCCCTTTTAGCGTCAACAAAGGCTCGCCCTGTCGGTTGAGATATCCGTACCATTCCCCATTTTCAGGGTCGGGAAAATGGGACCATGCATAATCGTGAACTTTTTGGTACCAGGTCCACACAATTTCGCTCCCGCTGTGTTCATATGCTTTTGCCAGGGCCACCAAAGTTTCCAAATGTACCCACCATAATTTTTGATCCCATTCCAATTGCTGGGTGGGGTGGCCCAGGGCATCCATAAAATAAAAAATGCCACCATAAACAGGGTCCCAACTGTGTTCCAGGATACGGACAATGGTATCCGTGGCTTTTTGTATTAGTTTTTTATCATCGCGCCTTGCGCCTATATCGATCATAAACCACATGGCCTCGATCCCATGACCAGGATTTAGGAGCCTGCCTTCAAAACTATTGTGCAAAGTACCATCTTGGAGTACATTTTCATAAATTAGCCCTGAATCTTTCTGCAAAAAAACATTCATGACTTCGTTCACACTAAAATCGAGGGTTTTTTCAATTTCATTTTGATCAAGAACATCCTCCAATTCCAACACTAGATTGGACAAGATCATGGGGAGGGCAAAATTTTTCAAACTCCGCTCCCCGGTACTTTTCTCATAGATCCCCTTGGGATTGTCCTTCCTTTGCAAAATATTGAGATACGTTCTCTTTGCCAACAGCCTATATTCGTCGTTCCCTGAGGCTTTTGCATACTGACTAAAGGCCATGGCCGCAAAACAGTCGGAAAAAATATTATAGGGCTGCACCAAAGGTTTTCCTTCTTTGGTAAGGGAGAAGTAAAAGTTTCCTTTGGGGTCCATAGCCTGGTTTTTAAGGAAATCGGCTCCCGATTTGGCGATTTGTAACCAGGATTCCCGTTGCTCCAACTGATTGTATAACATTGAGAAAGTCCAAACCTGCCTACCCTGTAACCAAACAAACTTGTCGGTGTCATATACCTTTCCGATTCTATCCAAACAGGTAAAATAACCACCTTGAACCGTATCCAATGAGTTGCGCTCCCAAAATGGGAGAACATCGTTTAATAAAGTATCCCTGTAGATTTTGGCGTATTTCATTTTATATGTATAACATAAGACAAATTTAAATAAAATTTCCGTAACTTCGTTTGCGACAACGTAATTAATTGCGATATTGCTGGTTACAAGGTAACGAAAATAACAATTCCTATTTTTCCATGGACCTAAGATCTACAGGGGTAACTCCCTTAAGAAAAAAACCACCCTTTTTTACACGAAATGAGCAAAAACAAAATTAACTTTTTGAATACTGGCCTACATAATTATCCCGAAGCTTTGGGATTATGCGGGAGCGAGGCGATCAGTTTATGCGGAAAATTTTTGTTGTCCTCATTTTCAAATCAATAATAAATTTAAAATAGATGAAAAACTACAAGAAAATGAAACCTGTGGATACCGGCTCTTTAGTGGACAAGGTAGAAATCAGCTTGATGGAGTTCTTTAAGGATAACAATCTTAAACCTGGGGATGCCATACCGAAGGAGCTTGACTTTGCCGAGACCTTGGGCGTAAGTCGTACCGTAATACGGGAAGCTTTGCTGAGACTTAGGACACTGGGGTTGGTAGAGTCCAAAAAGCACAGGGGCATGATCCTTAAGCAACCCGATATCATCAATAATTTTGAGCGTATACTAGACCCGACACTTTTAGGGGTTGACACCTTAAAACAGTTATTCGAATTGCGGCTAATTTTGGAGATGGGCATGGCCGATTTTCTGTTTGAGCACAAGTCGCAAAAAGATATGGATGAACTGGAGGAAATCGTTGCGGCTGAAGAGGCTACTGATACGGGGAAAATAAGGTTTACCCTGGATAAGGAGGTAGCGTTTCACGGGAAGCTCTACCAAATGTCGAACAACTTTACCTTACAGCGATTCCAGAACCTATTGCTCCCGGTGTTCGAATATGTATATACTAGAAATACAAAGAATCTCAATTTGGACAATTACCATTTTTCTGATGGCAAATTTGTCTCGCATAGGATGCTATTGGAACAACTAAAAACAGGTACTCCCGAAACGTTTAGAATTGCCATGCGACGTCATTTGGAACCGCATTTTGATCATGCATTTAAGCATGGGGGCGAATGAAGTAAACACCCCCCTAGCTTGACCAAAATGAAACTTTCAGTTTCAATGTTGGCCTTTTAGTCCTTGGGGATAATTGGTCGGCCTTGGCAATGTTAAACTTCTCGCAGTATCAACGATTCGATCCAAAAGTTTATAAAAGCAAATTTCCCGCCAATTACATAGTAAAAGACGGGAAATCTAAAAAACTAACCAACTAAAAAAACTAACTCAGCAACAATTTTTCGTAAATCCGACGTGTCGCTTAATCTTGTTTGGCCCACCATAATGGTGTAAACACATCGTCCGGACCACCCAATTGCTCAATAGCTTGGCTATATTGCTGGGGAAGATTGTTTTGAAAATTCGAAGGATATCTTAAACGTTGTGCAAACATGTCCACACTATTGGTCATATAATTGCCAGAATTCAACTGGGGTTTATCCGGTAAAGGATTTTCAATTGCAGGATTTTCAAAGAAAGGCAAGCCAAGCCTTCTGTGATCGCTCCATGCCTCTAAAGGCAACCAAGGGGTTTGCGCAATATATTTCTGTAAAATTATCTTATTCATCAAATCATTCTTAACTGTACCTCCTTTGTAGACGGTATTCTCGGGATATTTGAAACTATAGGTTCCAGGGGCTCCCGTGTAACCATCAACGTATTGCATGGATACGGTGGCCGGTGGCTCCGAAGTATGTGACCAACTTACAGATGTGCCTACCCTATTGTAATCCTGTGAACTCAAATAGGAGTTCAAGTATTGGGAAACGTTGTTATAGGCAAAGCTTTCACTTATTCCTTGCTCATACGCAGCTTGGCCGCCCATGGGCACGTTCCAACCTCTTACCGCAGCTTCGGCTATCAAGAAATAGGATTCCCAAGACGCATAAAATATTCGGCTAGAATTGCTATTTCTATATAAATTGGTCAATCGAGGTAAGGTACCAGGGTACCAAATGAGGCGGTTTCTCGCACCCTTTTCTCCCCAATCCCCGGTAGTAGGGGCATTCCAAGTGAAAGCCGCATCAACGGCAATGTCGTTAGTTTCCCCATTTGTTTCGTTGTCTTGCTCCCCGATTATAAGGCTTCTCTGGGTGTTCTTTGCGTCCGATGTCCAAGAAGGATAGCTATTGAAATCAGGGTCATTAAAATCACCCGGTATCTTGTACATAAAATAGGCCCTGGGGTCTATGCTATTGGGTAGACCATCAAACCAAAAACCTGCGGAAGGATCGTTCGTCATGGACGAAAAATGGTCATCGAATTTTTCGCCAATATAATTTGCAGGCTTTATATAAGAATGCTTTTCCGCTGATAACATATCCGCAGATGCAACCCCACCAAGACCGATCATAATATTGTTAAGGGTTGGCGAAAGATACTGATCGTTCCACTCCCTTGTCATCACCCCTGTGTAATCGTTCCAACCTGGAACTTCCTTTACCTTGAAATTTTCATCAGAGGTTGCAATATATCCATCACTCACTGCATCCTCAAACTCCTGCTGTGCCTTGGAGGGATCTACTTCTGACAATCGCATTGCCAGTCTCATCCTTAGGGAATTGCCATACTTTTTCCATTTGGCATAGTCATAACCATATGCTGGATCAAGGTCTTTTAAATTATTCGGGTTGACCACAGACAAATCCAGAGCTTCGGTAGCTTCCTTGAGTTCTGCCAACATATAATAATAGACATCCTTTACATTGTCATAGGCAGGATTCTCACCTTGAAACCCATTAATTGGTACAGGTCCAAAATTATCGGAGATTTCACTCATTAGATAAGCTCTCCAGATTCGGGCAACTTGTTTTAAATTACCTGTATATTCCTTAACATTTCCGGCCAAGATTTTTTCGTCGGCAACCCTAATGCCCGAATTAATGTCCCTGATCCAACGTGAAACATAACTGTTGTAATAATCGCTGGTCCAGCCATCGCTCACCGAGCCTTCGCTCAAAGTGCCGATCCTGTCCATCCTACCGGCGTCTTTCCAATACAGCACAAATATCCTCTCGGCAATATGCGGATTTTGTTGGGCACCCCCAATAGAGGCATTGATAAAGTATTCTACCTGAACCTGTTCGACATTCGCGGCCGTTGGGTCTGTATTTATTTCTTCAAAATCCGAACACGAAAACGTGAATAAAAGGACAGCCAAATAGAGTCCAGACCGGATTATTAATTTTTCTTTTTTCATGATAATTGAATTTATTTTTTAGAAATTGATAGACACATTAAAGAATACTGTCCTCGATGTAGGGGGCGAAAGATTCTCAAAACCAGTCGCATTACCGCCGGTAGCAAAAACCGATTCCGGATCCACCCCGTTTAAATGACTGTCAATCATCCATACATTGTTGGCGGAAACCCCGAATTTAGCCCTTTGAATTCCCGTATTGTTCAACCATTTTGAAGGAATCAAGTAATCCAAACTTACATTTCTCAACCGTATATTGGTCGCATCGTATACATTCGCTTCTGAAATACCCAAATTTCCTGAAACGTTGGCCACTGCATTCCAGTACTGTTGTGGAGAAACCGCAACCGTATTGGGGCTATAGTTGCCACTGCCATCATCTACTACCGCATCGACAGTAATGTTGTTCCTCTGTCCATTTACAACGGTAGCTGAGGCACTACCCGATTCTTGCAACGCCAAATTGGTACCAGAAAAGATCTCGCCGCCCAAACGCGCATCAACCAAAAACCCGAAAGAGATATTTTTATAAGTGAAGGTGTTTGAAAATCCTAGCAACGCATCTGGATTTTGATTGCCCAAATAAAATTGTTCCCTATCCGGTTCGGCCAAAGGAAGACCATTCCCGTCTACGATCATTTTTCCAAAATTTGGGTCGGACTCGTCTTGTACCCTTCTAAATTTGGTTCCCCAAATTTCACCGTAACCACCATTGACGACGGCCAAAACAGCTAAGTTGTCGTAGCCCCCCAACTGAAATTGGGTAACATCATTAATAAGTTCCTGGATGGTATTATCGTTCTTGGAGTAGTTAAGATTGGCCGACCATGAAAAGCCTTCAGGATTTTCAATTATATCGGCATTTATGGTAAGTTCTATACCTTTATTCTGAACGTTACCGGCATTTACCCTAAGGGAATTGTAACCGCTGAAAGGATCCAATGGAATGGCCAATAGTTGATTGGTGGCATTAGATTTGTACCAGGCGAAATCTATCGCCAGGCGATTCTGAAAGAAACGGCCTTCAAAACCAATTTCCGACGATTTGATCAACTCGTTTTTCAAATTCGGATTGTTCAAAGTGTTACCTGTTCCAGCCGTGGTATTACCGTTAACATCATGGCCAATACTGTAGGTGTTGATGAGTTGGTAGGGGTCCAAATCGTTACCTACCTCTGCGTAGGACGCCCTGATCTTACCAAAACTCCACCATTCTGGCAAGGTGTTAAAAAGTTCGCTAAATACAAAAGATGTATTTATGGAAGGATAGAAAAAGGATTGGTTTTCCTGACTCAATGTGGAAGTCCAATCATTTCGCCCCGTCACGTCAACAAAGATCAACCCGTTGTAGTCCACTCCAAACGAACCAAAAACAGAGTTTATTTTTCGTTGGCTAAAACTTTGGCCTACCGAAGGGCTATTTATTCCATTATTTAGTGAAAACAGGTCAGGAACTTCGAGTTCACCGGCACTTCCGCTAATTCCCTCCCGTCTTTGACTCATGAGGTTTCCGCCTGCAGTAAAGGATATACCAAAATCCCCAACGATATTACTCTTAGACCCGGTTACCAACATACTATAATTCTGCTCTATAAACGTGTCCTTGCCCAAACTATATCTACCCGTGTTGGTAAGCGGGCTACCGCCGTACAGCTTCTTTTCCTCATTGTTGGTGTACATATCCGCACCTCCTTTTACCTCTGCACTTATCCAATCGGTAATTTTATAGTTTAATGAACCATTTAGCAAATATCGATCTCTTCTATCTTCGCTCAAGTTGTATTCGGCCGCCCAATAAGGGTTTATCGAGTTACTGCTTAAATACCATACTGATTTGCCGAATTCATCCGTAGAGTTTTGAAACTCCCTTATATCAATAGATCTTGGCAAGGTGGCAACCGTAGAATAGGCGTTATTTACGTTGGCTCCGTTCAATGGCCTATTGTTGGCCTTGGAATTTATATACTGGACCTTCATATCCGTAGTCCACTTTTTATCGGGACCAAAATTGGACACCGCCCGTGTAGTTAAATTAAACCTCTTATAGCTAGTGCCAGGAATGTTACTGTCGTCATCCAAATAATTAAGGGAGGTATATAGGGAGGTAGATTCACTTGCCTGTTGCTGAAAGGAAAGACTATAATTTTGGCTGATCCCACCGGTGTAGTAATTCCCAATATTGTCATAGGCACGCATCTGAACCTGGTCGCCTTTCCAATCGGTAATTGTTTGTCCCTCTATTTTTGGACCCCAGCTCAAGGTAGATTTGTCATCGTAGATTCCTTCTGAACCTTGCCCAAATGAACCTTGTAGCTCTGGTTTCATGAATATGCTCTCAAATCCTGTAGTGGATGAAAACGTTATCCCCAACCCCTTTCGGGTTGCTCCTTTTTTGGTTGTGATCAAAATAACCCCATTACCTGCACGTGAACCGTAAAGTGCCGCGGCCGATGCCCCCTTAAGAACCGTCATGGATTCCACATCGTCTGGATTAATGTCACCCAAACCATTACCCATATCCTGTGAGGGATTAAAGAAATCATTATTGCTGGCACCGGTAAAGTTGTCCAACGGAACACCGTCCACAACGATCAAAGGCTGGTTGTCACCGGTAAGTGAATTATTGCCCCGCAGTACAATTTTTGAGGAACCCGCTGGCCCATTGCTACCTCTTACTACTTGAAGTCCAGCGACTTTTCCGGTAATTGCATTGGCTATATTGTCCTCTCGAGTTTCCATCAATTCGGAACCCTTTAGTTCCTGAACCGCATAACCAATTGCTTTTTTCTCCTTTTTAATTCCCAGTGCGGTCACAACTACTTCACCCAATTGCTCAGCATCCTCCGCGAGGGAAACATTTATAGTAGACTGGTTACCGACCACGATTTCCTGTTTGGTAAAGCCCAGATATGAAAATTCCAAGGCAGCCGAAACACCTGTAACGTTTATGGTATAATTACCATCAAAATCGGTGGCTGTCCCGTTGGTGGTGCCCTTTTCCAATACATTAACCCCTGGAAGTGGTGCTCCTGTATCATCCGTGACATTACCCGAAACGGTTTTGCCTTGTGCCATTATGCCCTGAAAACAGAGCATGGTAGCAAATAGTAGAAAATAATAAGTTTTTCTGTTCATGTTAATTTAGTTTAAGTTATAGTCTGTTAATTTTTGAATCCCGCAACCTTAAAATGACGTCGAAATCTAAAAATCACACCAAAAATAATTCTACACGCGATCCTTTGATATATATTACGGTGTATATTTGGGTTACATTTGATTACATTTAGGTTACATATATTAACATTATTATATTATACATATAGTTTTAACCTATTGATTATAAACTTTTCAATTATCATACATATTTCCATAAAACATTATCTATAAGTTAACATATGTTCGATATCAGGTTATACATTTTCCCATTAATGTTTTTCGTCGGTTGCTGGAAGGTTCAATCCCAAAACAGAATAATTCAATTTCAAAATATTTCTGTCGAAAATGGTATTTCGGATAATCGGGTCAACAATATCCTTCAGGACAAAGAGGGCTATCTTTGGATATCTACCCGGCTGGGTATAGATCGATACAGTGGACAGTCAACAAAGGCCTATCATCTTCTTAAGGAACATATAGAGGTAAACCATATGCTACAGGATGCCGAGGGGCGGGTTTGGGCAGCAACAACGGGGGGACTTTATTTGTTCGATAGAAAGAAGGATCAATTTGAAAAATGGCCTGCTGTGGATATAGGATTCTACGACTTGTTGGATGGCAATATTCTAGACATTCTTCAGCTCGATAATGGTTCCTTCTGGTGCGCCACCGCCAGTGGAAGGATCGTGTTATTCTCTATTGAAAATGGAACCGGTGAGATTATCCTGAATTTGACTTCCGATGAAAATAGAGGCGGGATAAACTACCCCACCTGCCTTATACAGGACAGGAATTGTACCATTTGGATGGGTACTAGGCAAGGGGAGGTACTTAAATATGAAGATTCAAAATTCACAACAATCAACTACTCAACATCTAACAGCCCCACTTCTATTAATGCGATAGCGATGGATGGTTCCGATCAACTTTGGATCGGCACAAAAGGCAATGGCCTGTTCAAGTACAATGATAAAAACGGATCAACCAACCAATACACAAGACCAGGAAATTCTAAAATTAGGAGAACTTCCGATAATATTGTGCTGTCACTTCTCGTAGATAACGACAATAATCTTTGGATAGGGACCGACGGGGGCGGATTGAACATGTACTCCCCTAAAGAAAACGAATTCACGAATTTCCTATACAGTCGGGAAAGTAGCTTTCCTTTGGCCGATAACTCCGTACTAGCCCTTTACCAAGGGGAAGACCACGTTATTTGGGCGGGAACGGTACATGGCGGGGTCAGCTTTTTTAAGAACAATGTTAACATACGTCAGATTCCTCCATCGGACCTGGCCTTTACCAAAGCAGACGTTCAAGGTTCTGAGATACTGGAAGCTTCCAATGGGGATATATGGTTATCGGCAGGACGGGACGGTTTAAGGAGATATAATCCGGAAACACAAAAGGTCAACGTATTTATAGACGATGTGGACAATAATAATGATCTAAATGGGGATAATATTTTGTCATTATTTGAAGATGACCAAAGACGCATATGGATAGGAACCTTAAATGGGGGACTAAATATATACGATTACCAAAGCAACAAATTTCTAAAAGCCGAAGGTAGTTTGGACAGCAAGGCCACCTTTGCGATCCAAAAAGATGCGGATGGGAATATTTGGGTAGGCAGCAATTCAGGAATTCGCGTATACGATCCTGGGTTAAGGATTATCAAAAAATATACAGTGGAAACGACCCCTAGTTTGTGCTCCAATGTTATTACATGCTTGTACAGGGATGTCAAGGGAGATATGTGGGCAGGAACTGCATTAGGTCTAAATGTTTTTAAAAAGGATACCGTAACCGCCTATCATTCCATAAAAGATGATCCCTCCACGCTTAGCGCAAATCGGATAGTTTCCATTGCTGAAGGTGATGACCTTTCTGTGCTCATTGGCACTTATGGTTACGGTTTAAGTAGATACAAAAGAAGTACGGACAATTTTGAAAGGATTGGCAAGGACGAAGGCTTGGAAGGAAATATTATAGAGGGTATTTTCATGGACAAGAACCGAAATATTTGGTGCAGCACAGATTTGGGCCTTAGTAAAATAAGTTCCGATAGGTCTATCGATAATTTTGGATCGAAAGACGGGGTACAGGTATTTCGGGGCGGAAGCGCCATAATTAACAGTAAGGACGAAATTGTTTTGGGTGGGCCCTTCGGTCTCTTATTTATCAAACCCGCTGATTTAAAAGCCGAGAGTCCAATTGCCCCAAAAATATTTTTTACCTCTGTTTCGCTTGTCGCGGAAAATGGTGAAAGGAATATACCATTAACATCCAAAACCAAAAATAAGGCTATAATGGGTCCTGATGCCAGTTTGTTAACCATAGAATATTCAGATTCTGACTTTTGGAACCGAAACAGTGACCACTACAAATATAGATTGGAAGGTTTAAACGGTGTTTGGCAGCCCGT
Source organism: Sediminicola sp. (assembly GCA_048266425.1). Classification (GTDB taxonomy): domain Bacteria; phylum Bacteroidota; class Bacteroidia; order Flavobacteriales; family Flavobacteriaceae; genus Cerina. The sequence goes on along the minus strand of JBLWZN010000031.1, from coordinate 21,040 downwards.
TGGCGACCAACAACTAATCACTTTTTCCAACTTACCACCGGGAGACTATACCCTAGAGGTGGGCTCTACCAAAAACTACGGAAACGACATTGCAAAAAACGCGGTCTTGGATATTACCGTACTCCCCTCCTTTTGGCAAAAGTCTTGGGTTCACTTTTTTATAGCAATACTTTTTTGTTCACTTCTTATCGCGCTGTACAAATGGCGACTTTCCATTAATGAGAAGCAACATTATAAGCTACAAAAACTTGTTGCAACAAAAACCAAGGAAGTAAAAAAACAGCAAGAGGAGGTATATCAAACTCGAATCTCGCTCTTGAATGCCGAAAAGGAGAACCAAAACCTGAACCAGGACAGGCTAAAGGACGAACTCAACTTTAAAACGGAAGAACTTACAAACATTACTTTGCGGACAATCCAAAAGAATCATCTTTTAACCGAAATTAAAGGTAAACTACTTGAAGAACCCAACGGGGAAGTTTCTGATGAAAACTTGAAAAATATCATAGAACTAATAGATGACAGTTTGACTTTTGACAAGGACTGGGAGCACTTTTACCATCTTTTTAACCAAACCAACCCAACCTTTATCAAGAACCTAAAAACTCAGACCTTTGATCTTAGTGATCGGGAAATTAGACTTTGCGCCCTAATCAAACTGAATTTTAAATCGGAGCATATTGCCACGCTCTTTGGAATCTCCCTTAGCTCGGTCAAGGTGGCGAGACATAGGCTCAGAAAAAAGATGAACATCCAGGAAAACGATAACTTTCAAGATTTTTTCAATCGACTTTTATAAGATTTTTTCCTGTTTACCCCATTTCCCAGAATTTGCATAACCAACAAAATCAATAGAAAACTCTTTTCACCAATTAATTAGAAATCCGGACCAGCTGGACAATCATTCAAACAGGGCTTCAATCAAAATTAAACCAATAGAAAAAGCCGCCTTAAACCAACTTAAGACGGCGATTTCTAAAAAAACTAACTAACTCAACAACCATTATCTAAAGAGTTGTTGTTCTTAAATTGGCATTCAAATGCATGAACAGCCACTAATTATATCCGGGAGTTTGCTCCAACAAGGGGTTCCTCCCGATCATATCCAAGGTTATAGGCAGTAATAGTTTGTATTCCTCACCAGAATTTAAGAAGCTGACATTCTGGATGACAAAACTGTCCCCTGCCCTTCTTAAGTCCCACCAACGTTTGCCCTCAGCAGCAAATTCCTTGTATCTTTCTTCCAATATAGCGTTGGTATTGGCATCTTGAGATCCGTTTACATAACCATAGGTCCCCGGATTGTAATTGGCACCATAGGCCCTAGCCCTTATTTGGTTGATTTCACCGGAAGGATCCTCCCCCAAATGATTCTTTGCCTCCGCCAGCAATAGCAACACATCCGCATAACGGTAAACGGGAACATCATTGTCAGAAATTCTGATGCTGCCGTCCACTGTACCAATAAACTTATTGATCACGGACCCAAAATATTTGGAGGCATCATAGTTGGGATAGCCATTGCCTCCATTATCATCTGTATATAGACGGATGAATGTAGCCTCTTTCCTCGAATCCAAATTATCGTCGGTAGTTAAAAGTGTTTTCTCAGAAGGGCCGTATCGGTTGGCCCCATTGGTAATAAAATCGGACATGGAAACACCTTTATCATCAAACTGGGGCTGTATTTCAGTGGTCCTTCCCGTTAGCAAATTATAATAATTGGTAGATTCGTCCTCTGTATATTGAATTGAGAATATAAATTCATTGTTGTTCTCGTTATCCGTGGAGAACAGTTCGGAAAAATCCGGAGCCAGGGCCACATCCATGGAAGCAACTTGTGCCAAAGCATTTTTTGCCGTGGTAAAGTCGGCGTTCCCACCGCCCAACAGGTTACCGGACCAAATAAAGACATCTCCTTTTAGCGCCAACGTTGCGGCCTTGGACCAATAAATCCGCTTTCCTTCCCAATAGGAATTATCGGAACCAAATTGGTCCAACGAAGCCTGTATGTCCGATTTAATAAGTGACATTACCTCTGCTTGGGGAGATCGGGGCTTACTCAGGCCAGCGGGATCCGTGTCGACTACCGGCTCCGTGGTAATTGGAACATCGCCCCATGTTTTTAAAAGGGTATAATAATAAAATGCCCTAAGACCATAAGCTTGTCCCAACATGTGCTTTTTGTCGGCTTCGTTCTGAAATACCGTATTGGGAACATTCAAAAGAAAGTCGTTGATGCTATGAATATTGGAATAAAGGCCTGCCCAACCGCCGAAAGGGGCATTGGAAACCGTAATGTTGGATTTGATCAAATCCTCATTGGCGGAAGATTCAAAAGTTTGTCCCCCCCACATATCGCTTCGTATTTCGCCCAACAACCATAGGGTGTAGTTTGATTCCCGAAGGGTGGCGTACAATCCTGTATGTGCCGCCCGGACCCCGTTCTCGGAATCCCAAAACCCGGCAGCAGTTAATTCGCTCGGCGGATGTAGCTCTAATTGCTTTTCACAAGAAAGGAAGGTAAACATTACCAATAAAAAAGATAAATATTTCATTTTGCTTTTGTTTTAGAAGGTTAGCGTAAGTCCAAGCGTATAGGTTCGTGGCATGGGAAATTCCCCGGCCTGATACCCTCCTTTTTCCGGGGTATCACCGCTATAGCTTTTAAAGTAATGTAGGTTGGAACCCGTCAAATAAATGCTTAGGCTATTTATGATATCCTTAAAATTATCGGTGGGAAGGTCGTAGCTCAATGTTACCTCCCTTAGGGCCAAATAATCCCCTTTTTCCCAAAACCGACTGTTTACGGTTGCTTCGTTGCCCCTATATATGTTCTTCTGTGCGTCCACAAAAACAAATCGAGGCACGTCGGTTTGGGTATTTTCGGGCGTCCATGACTGTAGTACCAAGGCATCCTGGTTCAGGTTACCTTGAGTCTGGGCCAAGCCCTTGCCTCGGATATGGTTATATATAATATGGCCTGTTGCAAAATCGGTCTTTACGTACAGTGCGAAATTTTTGTACTTAAGGTTGGATGAAAATCCACCAATCACGTCCGGAGTGGTACGGCCAACGACTTTCTGGTCAAAACTGTTGATTACATTGTCATTGTTCGTATCCAACCAAGCTACATCCCCTGGATATCGTTTAGTCGCGTTGGGAAGCAGGTCGTCTTGGCGGGTTGCATCCGCATCGACAGCAGCCTGATCGGGATAAATATAATCCTGGACATAGGTAACCACCATGTCTGTGCCCACGCGTTGGCCTTCCTGAAGCCCTCCTACCCATATAAGCTCCCCTGTGTCGGGGTCGTTGATCTGCGTTCCGCCCTGCCTGTTGTTTTCGTTATCGTTCTCTGGAAGTTTTACGACATAGTTTTTACCTGAGGAAAACGTACCCCCAACTTGCCATTGCCAATCCTTGTTCCTGATTACATCGGCATTTAATTGAAACTCGATACCCTTATTTCTCAATTCCCCATTATTGGTTCGTATTGAACTAAAGCCGGTCCAGTATGGAAGGGTCAGATTCGATATTTTGTCCTTAATATTACGGATATAATAGTCGGTAATCAGGGTAATCCTGTTGTTGAACAACGAGAGGTCCAATCCAAAATTCAAGGTTGTTGAACGTTCCCATTGTAGATCCATGGTGGGAAGTACCGTATTGGCATACCCGGTCTGACTGTCGTAGATTCCACGGGACCCGTAGGACCCTTGGACTACATAATTGGCCAACCGTGGATTATTCGGGTCGGGGGACAAAGAACTCAAATCCCCGTTTACCCCATAACTGATTCTTGGCTTAAAGTTAGAGACCACCTTGCTTATTCCGGAATCCGCAAAGAAATCTTCCTGTTGAGCGTTCCACCCCAAGGAAATTCCAGGGAAGAACCCGTATTTGTTATTGCCCAATTGGGAAGACCCATCATATCTATAGGTAAAGCTAACAAGGTACTTGTCCGAAAAATCGTAATTCAAGCGACCAAATGTGGAGATGATCACGCTCTCGGTCTCAAAACTGGAGGGAACACCATTGGCTTCACTACCTGCATTCATGGTATAAATCAAATCCGTCGGTGAATTTTTGGTAGCAGCACCCAACACATAATATTTGTCCCTGAAGTATTCTGCCCCGACCAGCAGATTAAAATTATGATCTTTTATCGATTTTGAATAGTTTAAAGTACCCGTTAACTGATCCCGTAAGGTACTTTCCAAACTAGCGGAGGCATTCCGGGTAGTTATCAAGGTGCTTCCGTTATAAAAGGCCTTGTTGAAATTATCGTCACGATTGTTGATAGCCAAGTGGTTCCCGTTCAATGCGAACTGAAAATCCGGAAAAATATCCCATTCCATCCCCACGGCCGCAGCAAAACGTTGCTCCTGGTTCTTGCGGATAAATTTATCCTGATAATACAAGGGGTTGCCAAATCCGGAATTGGTACCGGGATTCAACTGATCGGAGAGGGTACCATCCGGATTGTTGTTATAGGTTCTAGATGTTGGTGGCTGGCCAGCAAATCTTCTAAAAACAGTATTATTGCTCCCCAACGGACTTAAATCTTGGTGGGAATGTGAATAAATCACGTTGGAATTGATTCTTAAATTTTCGGTAATCTTATATGATCCACTGAATTTTCCCGAATACCGTTGAAATCCAGAACCAAGAATTAGACCGTCATCGTCCAAATATCCCAATCCCAAATAGTAGGTGCCTTTCTCGTTGCCCCCGTCAAATGAAAGATAGTTGTCCACGGACTGGCTGTCCTGATATATAAGGTCGCTCACATCGTTATCGAGGAACAAGATTTGTTTTCCTGGATTCATAGGGTCCTCAACCGTACCCCAACCAGGCTGATTCAACAAATACTTGTTGTCGTCCGTAAGGAATTGCGTGGTAAATGGCGAGTTGGTCGTATTTCCCCCGGTTCCAAAGGCAAGTGGCCCGTCTACAAATGCCGCAAAGCCGGTAGGATTATTGGTGGCTTCCCTATAGTACATTACCGCTTGTCGGTTGTACTTTATAAAATTGGCCGCATCTAGATAGTCAGGCGTTTCCCGTCTCCGGTTGATACTGTACCGGCTTTTAAAGGTAATATTGGATTTGCCGACTTTTCCCGATTTGGTAGTCACCAAAATAACACCGTTCGCCGAACGGGCCCCATATATTGCTGTGGCCGCTGCATCCTTTAATACTTCTATGGACTCGATATCGTCGGAATTCAGAGCATAAAAGCTGCTTTGTATTCCATCTACCAAAATCAACGGGGAGCCCGATCCGTCAAAAGTCGTTCCTCCACGCAAAACTATGTCCGGGGTTGATCCGGGCTGGCCGGTGGTGTTGGTTACACGAAGACCCGCAATGGTACCCTGTAATGCTGTTCCAGCGTTAGACCTCGTAGAGGTTTCAAGAATACGGGTGTCCAGTTTGGCTACGGAAGTAGTCAATTTGGCGCGTGATTGTTTGCCATAACCGGTTACTACCACTTCATCCAATATGGCCGTATCTTCTTGCAGGACTACATCTATTGTGGTTTGGTTACCTATAGCAACTTCCTTGGTGGCAAAGCCGATATAGCTGTATACCATCACCCCGTCCGCTGCGGCCTGGATGGTATAATTTCCGTCAAAATCCGTCATGGTTCCAGTAGATGTACCCTTGACCAGGACACTTGTACCTGGCAGGGGTACCCCTTGGGAATCGGTCACGGTTCCCGAAATCTCCGTTTGCTGGGAAAAGGCAGTCATACTAAAGGCACACAAAATAAGTGATGGCCAAAATGAGCTTTTCCCTGGCCTAGTCACCTCATGAGCGATTTTAACCAGTCCTTTTCCAATGGTGCTGATTTGTTTTTTTAAACACTCCATAAATTGTTCGTTAGAGTTAATATTGAGTTAATTGACCGCAATATATAAAAATATGTTTTATGTTATACATAATAAAATAGAAAAAATAGAATTTTAACTTTTGACCTCAGGCAATCAAAAGCTTAAACCCTAAAGAAATACAGGATACATTGAATACGTTGAAAAGCCTAATTGTAGAAAAGTCTAAAGTGTATATATAATTTCTACGGTCGAAATTCGTAACCTATCCCTCTGAAAACCGAAATCCCATGTGCGGGCCTACTTAATGGGAACAATTAGATTTAAATCCTAAACCCATGACCGAATACTTTCGGGCCGGATTTGGATGCAAATAGAAAAGAAAATTAAAACATCGAAAAGTTAAAAGAGTGGCCTTGTGGGTTACCCGTAAAGGGCTTGCAGTTTTGATTTATGATAAAATTTATAGCAATCCTCTATCAAACGACGGACTCAGAAGCGGAAGTAGCCCAATTTTATCAAAATCATCTACCGCGGTGGCCAACTGGGCATTGGTCAAAGTGACATGGGGAAATCGACTTGGGCCCAAATCGAGTCCAAAGAGCCTCATAAAGCTTTTTCCTGCACCGTTAAACCCGCCCATTTTATCCAAAGTTTCCACAAAAGCTACCGCCTTTCGTTGGAGATATGAGGCGTGCACCAAATCTCCAGCTTTAAAAGAAGAAATAATTTGATAGTACAATGGTGCAAGGTGATTGTAGGTACTACCGACCCAACCCTCTGCACCATAGGGGAGACTGGATAGCAATTGCTCGTCTACCCCGAAAAGAATTTTATAGGCCCGGTTATTGAATGCCATACATTTTGGAAAATCGATCAAGTTGCTCTGTGTGTACTTTATTCCGGCAAAATTGGGTATTTTGTTGCCCGCCATTTCCAAAAAATCGATCATTTGGAAATTAGCTCCCGTCAACACTGGTATGTGATAGTAATAGAACGGGGTTTTTGGGGCGCTTTTGGCGATTTCGGAACAGTATGTGAATAGTTTATCCAATGAATTCAGCCTAAAATAATAAGGAGCCAAGGCAGCGATGCCATCCACCTTCCCCTCTGCATGTGAAGCCAGTTCTTGGGCTTCCCTTAGGTTGTTATGGCCAACATGACAGACCAAATGGAAGTCGCTCGGTTTGTTGTTGGACCAAGCCTCTGTTATTTGCTTGCGCTCGTTTGTACCCAACGATACAAAGTCCCCAGTGGACCCATTAATAAAGGCTCCAGCAACTTTATTCGATTTAAGAAATTCACCATAGGGCCCAACAATATCCAGTTTTAGCGAACCATCCGAGTGCATGGGTGCGTACGTGGCGGCAATTAAGTTTTTCATAAATGTATTATGTATTACATATGCGAAGATATGATTTTATTTTACTTGTTGTCAAATCCATACAGAAATATTTTTTAAAAACATTTCAATTTCTATGACCCTGCCCTATTCTACCACAATTTCGTCCAAGAACATCCACGCATCGCCCCCTTTGGGAGGATGGCCCAGATTTTTGGCCTTGACCCTTACAAATCTAACCTTCTGAGCCTCAAAATTAACCTTAAAATCCATTAGTCCCACATAACCGGAATTTTTAAAACCATGTCGCATTTCACCCACCTTGACGAACCTTTTGCCATCCGTGGAAACAGCCACATCAACCTGGGTAGGATAATAAATACCGGAACCCTGATTTTCCATACTGCCCAGGGCGACAGAAGAAATTTCGGTCGGTTTCCCTAGGTCAATGGTAATCTCTGCATTCTTTACCAGCCAGGCCTGCCATTGACCGTCGTGAAAGTTTTTACTGCCCCTGATAATGTTTACCATATTAATATCCTTCTCCCCTTGATATTGTTCGCTATACATGGGGTTGTAGACAACCGGCCTGCCAATGGCCTTGTGGAAATTGAAGGTTTTTTTCAGGGTGTCCCCTACAATTTTTCCATTTTCAACGACCGCTGCCTTGATCGTTGTTGTATGGTCCAGGACAATGGGCACCGAATATTTTTTTGAGGAGGTATCCAATTTTTCATCGTCCAGGGCATACCTTATATCCGAATCTGGGAACTCGTTCCCCAAAGCCACCGAAATTGTGGCGTTCCTCATATCCAATGTACTTTTGGCGGTCACCGCATACGCACTCCGGGAATACGTAATGCCCATGGCATCAAACCTTGAGAAGAGCACCGGGATTTTTTCTGAAAACCGCTTCCAATCCAACTTGTTTTTTGGTGTCCAAAGTACTTCGGACAGGGCAGCTAGTCTCGGATACAGCATATATTCGGACTCCTTGTCGTTCGTAATAAACTCTGACCACAAATTGGCCTGTCCGCCTAAAATATGCTTTTTTTGCACTACCGACATGGAGTCCACCACGGGGTCAAAATCGTACACCTTGTTTAGGGGCACGTAGCCCCCAAAAGCGATGGGCTCGTAATCGGGGTCGCCCTGATACTGGTTAAAATAGGTCCAGTCCCCAGGGGTCATAACCACGTCGTGGCCTTGTTCCGAAGCTTCCCAGCCACCTTGAATGCCACGCCAGCTCATTACGGTTGCCCCAGGTGCAAGTCCACCCTCCAAAATTTCATCCCAACCCAGCAATATCCGGTCGTGAGAACTTATGAACCGCTCCATTCGTTTTATAAAGTAACTCTGTAGTTCCGCAGTGGTTTTTAACCCTTCCTCTTTCATTCTTTTTTTGTCCTTGGGATCTTTCTCCCAATTGGTTCTGGTGGCCTCATCCCCACCTATATGGATATATTTGGAGGGAAACAAATCCATAACCTCCAGGAGTACGTTCTGTAGAAACTCAAAGGTTTCTTCCTTCCCAGGACAATATATATCCGTGATGGGCCAAACGCCACCGGAGGGTACGGCAATTTTTTCATCAAAACAGGAAAATTCTGGATATGCTGCCAATGCGCTCATAACATGGGCAGGCATTTCTATTTCAGGCACCACCGTAATTCCGCGTTCCCCAGCATAAGTCACTATTTCCCTTATATCCTCTTGGGTATAAAATCCTCCGTAGGTAGCTGGTTCCCCTGGTTTGTTTTCGGTCCGTGCGTCCCAGTGCTTGTCCTCTTGGTCTACCCTAAAAGCACCTATTTCCGTTAATTTTGGGTATCTCTTTATTTCGATGCGCCAGCCTTGATCATCTACCAGGTGTAGGTGCAGGGTATTCAATTTAAACAAGGCCATCCGGTCTATGGTCTTTAAGATATATTCCTTGGCAAAAAAATGTCTGGCCACGTCCAGCATCAGTCCGCGCCAGGAATATTTGGGATGATCGTCAATTTGGAGACATGGAATTACCCAATTGACCCCTACTTGTTTTTCATTGCTTTCCAACTGCGGAGGAAGAAGTTGTCGGACGGTTTCCAGACCGTATAGGTAACCAGAATATTCCTTCGCCGAGATCTTTACCGAGTTTTTTGAAATTTTTAACCGGTAGGCCTCCTGTTCCAGGGATTTATCCTCCTCAAAGGCCACAAAATTGTTTTCTGGCGCTTTATTGACGATTTGTGGTTCAAATCCTGCCGCAGCTCTGAACTTATCGATCAGAATCCTGGAAACCTGATTTTGTTCTTTCCCGATAGCCACAAATTTGGTTCCCGAATTAAATTCAAAACTGCCATCGGCAAGAACCAACTGGGCCGGCTCGGGGATGATCGCTATTTCCCGAGGACTGGGGACCTCCTGCTTTTTTTCATTGCAGGAAACAAAAAGGATGCAACCCAATACGGAAACGATCAATTTTAGTAGTTTTATCATAATTGTATTATGTTGTACATTTCAAAAATATTATATTTTTTTTACTTGAATGACAAAGGGGGAATTTGGAAGTACCGTTGAAAATTACGTTGCCCGATTATCAACAAAGCACTTCCTATTTTCTACTTAAAAAAAGTATCTTTGCCCAAAATTTATCCCATGGCCAATAATGTTACTCCCTACAAAGATTCCAATCTTGGCAAGAAGGAGCAAGTTACCCAAATGTTCGACACCATTTCAAAAAATTACGACGGACTTAATCGGGTAATTTCATTTGGGGCGGACATTAAATGGCGTAAAAAGGTGGTTGCCATTCTAAAGGAAAAACAACCAAAGTCCATCTTGGACATTGCCACCGGAACGGGAGACCTGGCTATCAATTTGGTGAAAACCGATGCCGAAAAAATTGTGGGACTGGACATTTCCCCCGGAATGTTGGAAGTTGGCAAAAAAAAGATAGCCGACAAGAATCTGGGGCGAACCATTGAAATGATAGTCGGGGACAGTGAAAACCTTCCCTTCGATGACAACACTTTCGATGCCATTACAGTAGCTTTTGGTGTTCGGAATTTCGAAGATCTGGAAAAAGGACTTTCAGAGATATATCGGGTCCTAAAGCCAAAGGGAACCTTTGTGGTGCTGGAAACCTCCGTTCCCACAAAGAGGCCCTATAAGCAAGGGTATCATTTTTACACCAAACACGTGCTGCCTATAATTGGCAAAATCTTTTCCAGGGACCAATCGGCATATTCCTATTTATCCAAATCCGCTGCAGTTTTTCCTTATGGGGATAACTTCAACAATATTTTGAACAAAATTGGGTTTATAGATATAGAAAACAAGCCCCAAACCCTTGGGGTCGCCTCAATATATGTCGCCACAAAGTAAATATTGTCCGGTTATAATGCCCGATAACTGTGTTAATACAAAGAAAAAAGAACATAGAATATAGAAAAAAGACCAAGCAATGCGGAATTATCACGGGATATCGTTATCATCCCCTTACTAAACTTTATTCCCCGTATTCAATATGTTCCGGCCTATTTATTATCCAATGGTTAAACTTGATTTAGTTGTATGAAATACATTTTGTTTTTATGGATCGGTTTGCTGTTCGCCTGCCCAGCCGTTCGGGCACAATTTAACGAAAGACCGATCATAAATTTGGAGAACGAAGATGAAAAATTATTAAACTGGGGATATTTTCTGGGTTTTAACCAATACGATTTCAAGTTCGATTACAAAGAGAATACCGGAGATATTTTGGTCCAAAAATCCTTCGGCTTTAATGTGGGCCTCATCGGCGAGCTTCGGCTAAACAAATTTTTAGACTTGCGTTTTGAGCCCGGTCTTTTCTACAATCAGCGGAATTTGGGTTTTCCCGGGTTCACCGATAAGACCGACGCTATTCGGGATGTAAAATCAACCTACATCAATTTTCCATTACTTTTAAAAGTGAGCACGTTGAGGCTGGGCAACTGGAAACCCTTTCTAATCGGTGGTGCCTCCACTTCAATCAATTTGGGGAGCAACATGGATAGCCTCGACGATAATAGTTCAGGGACATTCAGGATGAAGAAAACCACGTACTACTACGAAATTGGATTTGGAATCGATTTTTATACGGAATATTTCAAATTTGCCCCATCCATTCGTGGAGTTTTTGCCTTAAACGACGAGTTGGTAAGGGATGTAGATCCAAACAGCCCATGGACCGGAAATATAAATTCCATGAAATCCAGGGGAATATTTGTGAACTTCACGTTTGAGTGAGGTGTACAAGTTTAAGCTCAAGTTATGAGTTCAGGGTTATGAAAATTACAAGTCCATGGAAAATTTCCAACGGGAACAACTACTTCCCTTTTAAACTTAAAATCTCTTAAACCTTTTATCCCCTCCTGATCTCGTTCAACAAAATTGCGGATGCCGTGGCCACATTGAGACTTTCCGAAGTTTTTGAAGCGTATTGGGGAATTCCAATTCTTTTTGTTACGAGCTTTTCGATTTCCGGAGAAATGCCGTTTGCCTCATTTCCCATCACCAATATTCCGGAAGTAGGCAAATTTTCACTATAAACCGGATTGCCATCCATAAAGCTACCAAAGACAGGAATATCTTTATTTTGCAATAATACCCGCAAATCGGCATAGATAATATTCACCCTTGCAATGGAACCCATTGTGGCCTGCAGCACTTTTGGGTTATAGCAATCCACCGTATGGGGAGAGCAAAGCAGGTGCTTTATGCCAAACCAATCGCACAGACGAATGATAGTTCCTAGGTTGCCCGGATCCCTAACATCGTCCAAGGCAACTATCCAATCCGCAAAATCCACATCTATTGATGTCGGCTTATAAAAAACCCCCAATACTTGGTTCGGGGTCTTTAGACTACTCATCTGCTTTAGTTCGGAAGCGGTAACCCTTTCCAAAAACGAACCATCGACCCCCTCCAAAACAGGACCGGAAACATAAATTTTGTAGGGTACTAAGTTGGAACGATAAAGTTCTAGAACCATTTTTGACCCTTCGGCAACAAACAGCTTCTGTTCCGCCCTATTTTTTTTTTGCTGAAGGCTTTTTATAAATTTTATTTGGCTTTTTACAACCATACAAATAATGTATTTTTGGCCCCTATGGGGATTCTTGTGAATTTAAAAAAACATAGCGCAAAAATAGTCTTATTCTTGCTTGGGTTTGCAATGGTCTCCTGCAATAGCCTAAAAAGAGTCGAGGATGGCGCAGTTTTGGTCACTAAAAACACCATCTACGCCGACAATAAAAAAATCAATGATGAGAACATAAGAAGCCTAATTATCCAAGAAACCAACAGCAACATTCTTGGGTATCCTTTACGTCTTAACCTTTATAATTTGGCCAAAAAGGATCCAGATTCCTCATACCAGGAATGGCTTACAAGAAAACCAAAAAGGGAGCAACGGCTTGTAAACGTTTTGTCCCAAAAGCAAGTGGAGCGCTTAGGGGAATCATTTGTGGTGAGCGGTATGAGCGAATGGCTCAAAAAAATTGGCGAGGCTCCTGTAATCCTGGATACTTCCAAAACGAGAAAATCTTTGGAACGATTGAAAGTCTACTACGGCACCAAAGGTTATTTCAACGACAATGCCACCTACCAGATCGACACCATATCAAAACAAAAAGTTGAATTGGCCTATAAACTATCCTTGGGAAAGCCGTTTATCATAGATTCCGTTTCCAAAGAAATAGCTTCGCGACCCATAGACTCCCTATATGACCAATATAAGGCCGGTTCCTTTATCAAGAAAGGAGATCAATTTGACCTAAACAATTTTAACAACGAAAGGGAAAGGCTTACCAATATGTATAGAAATAACGGGGTCTATAATTTTCAGGAAAGCTCAATTACCTACGATATCATTAGGGATACCATCAAATTGGCCGATGACCAAAAAATGGAGGTCGAGCTGAATATCGAAAATTTAAGGTCCAGGGGAGAAAACACGGTAACCATATCCGAGTACAAAATATATAGATTCGGCCAAGTAAATATCTATACCGACTATCTAAATAACGATAGCTCGGATTCCTTGCAATCCGTGAAACACGGGGATTACAATATTTTTTATCAAGGCAAGTTAAAATATAGGCCCAAAGCGATCACGGATGCGGTTTTCTTAAAGAAGGACAGTATTTATAGGGAAGTGGACAAAATACGAACCTATAGGCGAATCGCCAACCTAAACAATTTTAAGTATCCCAACATTGAAATGGTAGAGGACAGTACGGAGGCCAAGCTCATAACCAATATCTATCTGGCATCAAGACCTAAGTTCTCATTGGGTATGGATATGGATTTTACCCATTCCAATATCCAGTATGCCGGAATTGCACTCGGTCCTTCCCTGCAGGCAAGAAATATTTTTAAGGGAGCGGAAAATCTAAGTCTCGCTGGCCGGTTAAACCTTGGAGCCTCCAAAGATCCCAATATTGTGGATAACACCTTCTTCAATATTTTGGAATTTGGGGTAGATTTAAACCTCACCATTCCTAGAATATGGTTTCCCCTTATCAATTCAAAAAAAATCATTCCTTATTACATGCTCCCCCAGACCCGGATTTCAATTGGAACGGATTTCCAAAAGAACATAGGTTTGGACAAACAGAGCCTCAACAGTATTTATAGTTTTAACTGGTCGCCCAGCGATTGGGTAAAGCATATGGTTCAAGCGCTGGACATCCAATATGTACGCAACCTAAACCCCGACCGATACTTCTATGTGTATAACAATGCCTATAATAATCTAAATACCATTGCCGCTCCGTATTACAACGATCCAAGCGTAGCGGATTATTACGAGCAGCCCATCGACCCCAATAATCCCCAGTTGATTATTCCTGATGGAACAACCGGGTTTACGAATGCGGTGTTGAATGATAATTTGATTCCCCCGGGCACCGAAGAGTATCAAGATGTAAGCAGTATTGAGGAACGAAGGGAAAGACTTACGGAAAACAACTTGATTTTTGCCACCAACTATACCTTTTCAAAAAACAACAAACAAGGGCTTAACGATAATAATTTTTATCGGTTTATCTTTAAAGTGGAGGCTGCGGGAAATGTGCTATCCTTAATGTCCAACATCGTTCCATTTGAAAAGAATGCAAACAATAACAACTTGGTCTTCGGTGTGCCCTACTCCCAATACTTTAAAATAGAATTCGACTATATAAAGCATTGGGACCTATCCCATTCCAACGTATTGGCTTTCCGGGCATTTACGGGTATTGCCGTGCCTTACGGCAATGCCAATAGCATTCCTTTTGTGCGCAGCTATTTTGCAGGTGGATCCAATGACAACAGGGCTTGGACCGCATATTCCCTGGGTCCTGGCAGGGCTAACAACCTAAACGATTTTAACGAGGCCAATTTCAAGATAGCCCTAAATCTGGAATATCGGTTTCCTATCATGAAGGATTTTAAAGGCGCCCTTTTTGCCGATGTGGGCAACATTTGGAACATCTGGGACAACGTGGAATATCCACAGGCGAAATTCACGGGCATAAGTTCTTTAGGGGATGTAGGTCTTGCCACTGGGTTTGGGATCCGGTATGACTTCACCTATTTTGTAATTCGATTGGACACCGGTTTTAAAACCTATAACCCCGCATTGGACTATTCGGATAGATGGTTTACCGATTTCAATATTGGGGATGCGGTACTTAATATCGGAATAAACTATCCCTTTTGATTCTAGGGTGTGTTGTAGAATATGCCAACTGTTTTGCTGGTTTGTTTTGCTAAACGCGATACGCCTTAAGCAAACAAAGGGCCTAAAGCGATATGCGCCAGAAGAAAATCAGAAAAGCAAACCTTTAATCGTTGGTGGTGGTTTAAAACTGATTTAGATAACGATATTGGGTCATTTAGACACAGAAAATTGTGGTAGCTTTGATTTTAGGTATGGGATAACCAATTGCGGTACCTCCAGAAATCCAAAGTCTTACCCGCCTACTGCTGTAAAAAAGTATAAAAAAACAATTGATAGATTATAAAAACAGTCTTTTAGGCTTAATATTTTATTACTTTTGTCCCTCCGAACCTATTTGATGGAGTTCGGTAATTTATTTTGAAACTAACAAATAACAAGAGTTATGGCCCATAACATAAAACCCGGAGTTGCCACAGGTGACGAAGTTCAGGAAATTTTTAAATATGCAAAGGAAAAAGGATTTGCACTCCCCGCGGTAAACGTAATTGGATCCAATACCATAAATGGTGTACTGGAAACAGCAGCTAGTCTAAACGCTCCGGTTATCATTCAATTTTCTAATGGAGGTGCGCAGTTCAATGCAGGAAAAGGACTGTCAAACGAGGGGCAGCAAGCGGCCATTTTGGGCGGCGTTGCCGGTGCAAGGCACATACATCAATTAGCGGAAGCCTACGGTGCCACCGTAATTCTGCACACAGACCATTGCGCAAAAAAGTTGTTGCCATGGATAGACGGACTCCTGGATGCCAGTGAAAAACACTATGCTCAGACCGGGAAACCGTTGTACAGTTCCCATATGATCGATTTGTCGGAAGAACCTATCAAGGAAAACATAGAAATTTGCAAAAAGTATCTCGCTAGAATGAGCAAGATGGGCATGACCTTGGAAATTGAACTCGGAATTACCGGAGGGGAAGAAGATGGTGTCGACAATTCCGATGTGGACGATTCCAAACTGTACACCCAACCAGAGGAAGTGGCCTACGCCTATGAGGAGTTGTCCAAAGTAAGTTCCAAGTTTACCATAGCAGCTGCCTTCGGCAACGTACATGGGGTATACAAACCGGGCAATGTAAAGTTGACACCAAAAATCCTAAGGAATTCCCAGGACTATGTCTCCAAAAAATATGGGGTCGGACACAATCATATAGATTTTGTATTTCACGGGGGATCAGGGTCGTCAGTAGAGGAAATTAGGGAAGCTATCGGGTATGGCGTTATCAAAATGAACATCGACACGGATTTACAGTACGCCTTCCTGGAAGGAATTAGAAACTATATTCAGGACAACAAGGAATATTTACAATCCCAAATTGGAAACCCCAAGGGTCCAGATGAGCCCAATAAGAAATTCTATGACCCAAGGGTATGGCTTCGGGAAGGGGAAAAGACGTTTGTTGCCCGCTTAAAAAAGGCTTTTGAAGATTTAAACAACGTAAACACATTATAGTATCCTAATCCCCAAAATCCAAAACTCGTCGTATGTCTTCATGGTTTAAAAGAAAGGAAAAAGGAATACAAACTTCCACCGAACAAAAAAAGGACACTCCTAAAGGGCTGTGGTACAAATCGCCCACCGGTAAAATAGTAGAGGCCGATGAACTTGCAAAGAACTTTTATGTAAGTCCGGAAGACGATTACCACGTAAGAATCGGTAGCAAGGAATATTTTGAAATCCTGTTTGATGGCAATAAGTTTACCGAATTGGATGCCAAGCTAACCTCCAAGGACCCCTTAAAATTTGTGGATACCAAAAAATATTCTGAACGTCTTAAGTCCGCACAGCAAAAAACCGGACTTAAGGATGCGGTACGCACAGGTGTCGGAAAATCACTAGGTAAGGATGTAGTGGTCTGTTGTATGGACTTTGCCTTTATTGGCGGGTCTATGGGCAGTGTTGTGGGTGAAAAAATAGCACGGGGCATAGATTATTCGATCAAGAAAAAATTGCCTTTTGTAATGATCTCAAAATCCGGGGGTGCCAGGATGATGGAGGCGGCCTTATCCTTGATGCAATTGGCCAAGACCTCCGCCAAATTGGCACAACTATGCGATGCTGGGATCCCTTACATATCCTTGTGCACGGACCCTACTACAGGAGGCACAACGGCGTCTTATGCCATGTTGGGGGACATCAATATCTCCGAACCCGGTGCCTTGATCGGTTTTGCCGGACCTAGAGTGGTTAAAGAAGCTACGGGGAAAGACCTCCCAGAAGGTTTTCAAACCGCAGAATTTGTACTGGAACATGGGTTTTTGGATTTTATCGTGCATCGCAAAGACCTTAAAATGAAAATCAATCTTTACATCGATTTAATACAAAATAACCCGATTAGATCGTAGATTGGGAGTCCCCTAATATTTTCCAAATAAAATTTCCGGATTTCTATCTGGAATGAGTATATTTGCGCCCTGATTGAAAATCAATCAATACATAAAAATCATTAAACTAATATTGGAATGTATTTATCTAAAGAAGTAAAAGCCGAAATTTTCAAAAAACACGGCGGGGAAGAGAAGAACACAGGTTCTGCGGAAGGCCAGATTGCCTTGTTCACCCACAGGATCAACCATTTAACGGAACACTTAAAGAACAACCGTAAGGATTACAACACCGAGCGTTCCTTGGTAAGACTAGTTGGTAAAAGAAGAAGTCTTTTGGACTATTTGATCAAAAAGGATATCACCAGATATCGTGCTATCATCAAGGAATTGAATATACGTAAATAATATAGAAGTAAGGGACCGAAAATTTTCGGTCCCTTACTATTTTTAGTTTCTTTCTAGTTTTTTTAGCCTGCACAAAAAGCTTACACCTAGTTTTTCATTGGTCAACACAACAACAACAACACAACCCGGCCGTCCGGAAGACGGCAGACCATTGTTTAACAGACCTATACTAAATAGGTTTTAATTCTAATTTATGATTCCAAAAGTATTTAAAGAGGTCATCGACCTAGGGGATGGTAGGACCATTTCTATCGAGACCGGTAAATTGGCGAAACAGGCCCATGGCTCCGTTGTCGTTCAGTCCGGAAAGTGTATGTTGTTATGTACCGTTGTTTCCAATTATCAGCAAAGTGCTGTAGATTTTTTACCATTAACCGTAGATTATCGTGAGAAATTTGCCGCTTCAGGTCGTTATCCAGGTGGGTTTTTCAAAAGGGAAGCCCGACCAAGCGATGGAGAAGTATTGACCATGAGGCTGGTAGACCGGGTATTGCGTCCGCTTTTCCCAAAAGATTATCACGCTGAAACCCAGGTAATGATCCAATTGATGTCCCATGACGATGACGTTATGCCGGATGCCATGGCAGGATTGGCGGCTTCAGCAGCCATTCAACTTTCCGATTTTCCATTTGAATGCGCCATCTCCGAATGTCGGGTAGGTCGCATCGACGGAAAATTCATCATCAACCCGAGCCGTGCCCAATTGGAGCTTTCCGATATAGACATGGTAATCGGTGCTTCCGCTGATTCGGTAATGATGGTGGAAGGGGAACTGAAAGAAATTTCCGAAGAGGAAATGGTCGAGGCCATAAAATTTGCCCATGAGGCCATTAAGCTTCAAATCGACGCCCAAATGAGGCTAGCCGATGCTTTTGGCAGAAAAGCGGTAAGGGAATACGAAGCCGAGGCGGAAAACGAGAAATTGGAGGAAAAGATTCGTGGAATGGCCTATGATAAAGTATATGCCATTGCCAAGGCAGGATCTGCCAAGCACGAAAGAACTGCTGCTTTCGCAGAAATAAAGGAGGAAATACTGGCGAGTTTTTCTGAAGTTGAACGAGAAGATTTTGGGGATCTAATTTCCAAATATTACTACAAAGCAGAAAAAGCGGCCGTGCGCGATCTTACCCTGAACGAAGGACTTCGTCTTGATGGTCGTAAAACCGATGAGATTCGCCCTATCTGGTGTGAAGTGGATTATCTTCCCTCCACCCATGGATCCGCAATCTTTACAAGGGGGGAAACCCAGGCTTTGGCTACGGTAACCCTTGGTACATCACGGGAAGCCAACCAGATTGATATGCCTTCCTACGAAGGTGAGGAGACGTTTTACCTTCACTATAACTTCCCTCCTTTCTCTACCGGAGAGGCAAGACCCATTAGGGGAACCTCGCGTAGGGAAGTCGGACATGGAAACTTGGCGCAACGTGCCCTAAAAGGAATGATTCCTGCTGATTGCCCCTATACCGTTAGAGTAGTTAGCGAAGTATTGGAATCTAACGGTTCCTCTTCCATGGCTACGGTTTGTTCGGGTACTATGGCACTTATGGATGCGGGGGTTCAGTTGAAAAAGCCGGTTTCCGGGATTGCCATGGGATTGATTTCCGATGCCGAAACCGGAAAATATGCCGTGTTGTCCGATATATTGGGAGATGAAGATCATCTAGGAGATATGGACTTCAAGGTTACTGGTACCGCAGATGGCATCACTGCATGCCAGATGGACATCAAGGTAAAGGGACTTTCCTATGAAATCTTGGTAAATGCCTTGAAACAGGCCTCCGCCGGACGGTTGCATATTTTGGGCAAATTGACCGAAACGATTGCAAAACCCAACGCAGATGTAAAACCCCACGCTCCGAAAATGGTTACCGTAACAATTCCTGGTGCCTTTATAGGTGCCTTGATCGGACCTGGAGGAAAAGTGATCCAAGAGCTGCAAAAAGCTACCAAAACTACAATCGTGATCAACGAAGATCCCGTAACGGAAGAAGGATTGGTGGAAATCTTGGGAACCAGTCAGGAAGGCATAGATGCCGTATTGGCCAAGATAGATTCTATTACCTTTAAGCCGGAAGTTGGCAGCATTTACGAGGTAAAGGTTATCAAGATACTTGATTTTGGTGCTGTGGTAGAATATTTGGACGCTCCTGGCAACGAAGTATTGCTTCATGTATCCGAACTGGACTGGAAACGCACCGAAAACGTAACCGATGTCGTAAACATGGGCGACGTATTTGATGTGAAATATTTTGGCTTGGACCCTAGGACAAGGAAAGACAAAGTTTCCAGAAAAGCACTCTTGCCCAAGCCGGAAGGTTATGTAGAAAGACCCCCGAGGAGCAATGATCGTGACCGCGGAGGCAGAAATGATAGAAACGACAGAAATCGTGATCGCAAACCACGACGGGATTAATTTCGTTTGGATAGCATAAAAATGAAGGCCCCAATGTAAAAGTTGGGGCTTTTTTATGCTATTCAGCCAATAAATGCAAAATTTTTAGGTTCAATTGTAACTTTTCAACCTTTTTTACGTATAAACATATGCACCCTTTGGGATGCTTACTCATTTGTATGGGGTAAAACATAATTTGATACGAAAAATTTAGATGAGACAGCTAAAGATTACAAAACAGGTTACCAACAGGGAAACCGCCTCCTTGGACAAGTATTTACAGGAAATTGGTAAAGTAGACCTTATTACCGCAGATGAAGAGGTAGAATTGGCTCAACGCATCAAGGCCGGCGATCAAATAGCCCTTGAAAAATTGACCAAGGCCAATCTTCGCTTTGTGGTTTCAGTAGCCAAACAATACCAAAACCAGGGGCTGACCCTGCCCGATTTGATCAACGAGGGGAATTTGGGCTTGATCAAAGCAGCACAGCGTTTTGATGAGACCCGTGGATTTAAATTTATCTCCTATGCCGTGTGGTGGATTCGTCAATCCATACTCCAGGCACTGGCAGAACAATCCCGAATCGTACGTTTGCCACTGAACAAGATCGGTTCCATCAACAAGATCAACAAGACCTTTGCCTTTTTGGAGCAGGCCCATGAAAGGCAGCCATCCGCAGAGGAAATTGCCAAGGAACTGGATATGACCGTGGAGGATGTAAAACAGTCCCTGAAAAACTCCGGTCGCCACGTATCCATGGATGCTCCCTTGATCGATGGGGAAGATTCCAACCTTTACGACGTATTGAGAAGTGGGGAATCACCAAATCCGGACAGGGAATTGTTACATGAATCACTCAGGACCGAAATAGAACGGGCATTGGAGACATTGACCCCTAGGGAGGCCGACGTGATCCGCTTGTATTTTGGACTTGCCGGACAACATTCCATGACATTGGAAGAAATTGGGGAAACATTTGATCTTACCCGGGAAAGGGTACGTCAAATCAAGG
>JBLWZN010000030.1:0-49428 GCA_048266425.1 Sediminicola sp. | reverse complement strand
AAGGATGTCCCGGAAAACTATACAAAATCGAACCAATTGCTGTTAGAACGATAATCTTCGATTTGTGTGACCGTATTTTTAATTTGGAAGGAATGGACCAACAAAGAAACGTCATGCTGCAAAATTTCAATACAATTGGCGGCCAGGTCCTTTCTAAAACCCTTTTCTTCCATTTCCAGTACGAAATTCAAAGAAATGATTCTCGAGAATATCTTTCCCAGATCGATCATCTTCCTTTGGTTCAATCCCGGTTCAAAGGTAAATGAAACGTCATTTTTAAAGTAGGAATACGATTTATCGGAAAGGTTAAAATCCTTGAGGAAGTTATATACATTGAGTTCATTTTTTCGCTTCATCTGTTTACCAATAATTTCGGCGATCTG
Organism: Sediminicola sp.; assembly: GCA_048266425.1. Lineage (GTDB taxonomy): Bacteria > Bacteroidota > Bacteroidia > Flavobacteriales > Flavobacteriaceae > Cerina. The sequence continues at coordinate 49,045 of JBLWZN010000030.1, read as the reverse complement.
GGTATAGAGCATTTCATTGGAGCCTTCGAAGATTTGAAAAGCCCTACTGTCCATAATTCCCCTACCCCCAACGTTGTCCATCTTAAAACCTGTTGAGCCGTACAATTGAGTGGCTATCTGTGCCGCTTCCTGCATAAGGTCGGTCACAAAGGCCTTCATCGTGTTCGCCTCTACGCCCTCATCCGAAAGGTTATTGCCTATACCACTATGACCACTGCTTCTAAAACACATGGCGGAAGCAATGGTAAAAGCGCACTGAACCCGCGAGATTTGATATTGGACTTGATCCAGTTCTATCAATCTTTTGCCTCCTACTATTCTTTCATTGCACTGCTTTATGCACTCATCCATCATTCTTTTAATAAAACCGAGTGCCATTCCGGGAAACTGCATTCTACTTCTATGCAAAATATCCAACATCATTTTTATCCCTGAGGTTTCGGGCTCCAATTTAAATTGGGAGGGTACCTGTATATCCACCTTGTTCTTTCCATAGGGGATCATATACAGTCCAAGGTTGTCATAATACTCCTCTACCACGATTTGCTGGTTGGGTTGGGTAACATCGCAAATAAAAAAATCGATATCCCTGCTCAGATTTCCACTGCTGTTCCTATTACGGGAGGCGATAAGCCAATAATCGGCCATTCCGGTTAAACCTTGCCAGTGTTTCGTTCCTTTGACTATATAACTGTCCCCGACCTTCTCATTAAAAGTCTCCATGCCCAGCGCATCACTGCCAAAACCAAGTTCGGTTATCATTAAGCCGCCCATGTTTTGTTCTTCCAGAAACCGTTTAAAAATATCCTTCTTAACGGACTCATTGGCGTATTTTGCAACCGGCTCCAAAAATAAGGCTATGTTTATCCCAAAAGTCAAGGACAGTGCGAGGGACTCGTAGGATGCGGCCGATAAAATCCTAAGACATTCCTCGACCTTTAATCCCCTGCCCCCATAATTTTCTGGAATTGCTACGGACAAGGGGGCGTTGGACATAATTTCCCTTAACGCCACTGGCGGTATGCCCCGTTCCTTACTGAATTGGTTAATGTCATATCTTTCGTGAAAAACGCTTTTTAAAACGTTTTCAAACTCTGCAATGTATTCTTTGAAATTTTTATGCATCCTTTTTTGATTATAGTTCCCAAAAATACCCGAATTTCTCGGTCTATTAAAGGTTTCTGAATTTATTATTGCACCTACATTCGTGGTAGAGTATATTTTTATTGAAATCGAAGTTGCTTTAAAACTCCATAGCCGTCCGTTTTGGACTTAAAGTTATTAAAACTACCTCGGTGCAAGTTATCGTGGGATTATGATCGGAAGGTTTTTTTATATTTTTGGGACTAGGCCCCTTGAAAATTACATCCTAACAAAGATCTTAAATCATTTTTTTACATCAATTTAAAATTAATTGGTATGCTATAGGGAACTTTTACCTCCCTGCCACGTTGTTTTCCAGGAGTCATCCTTGGCAAAGCACTTATTATGCGCACAGCTTCAGCTTCTAGAAGCTTATCCGGACCCCGTGTTCTTATCTGTGTTACCCGCCCATCCGTGTCAATGACGAACTGTACATATACCTTTCCTTGGATGCCCATTTCTACTGCAGTTGGGGGATAATTAAAGTGTTCCCTTATATGTTCCTGTATCTTTTGTTGAAAACAGATCCTTTTGCCCTCGTCGGTTCCTTCCTCACAACCGGGATAAACAGGAATATTCTCGATTATTGCGAACGGGACCGTAATTTCCTCCTCTGGTTCTTCCACCTCTATTTCAGCTGCGGAAATTACCGGGACATCAACTATGGCTTCTTGATCCGTTTCAGTACTTTTTATGACGGTTTCCTCGATCTCGGCAGCATCTTCCACAACCTCAATGATCTCGGGCTCGGCAGGTGGTGGTGGAGGTGCCATCTTTACAGTCTCTGTAATGGGAACTTCCTCTTTCAAATCCGTCACATTCTGATGTTCGATCAGTACTTGTTTTATGGAATCATAACTTTTTAGTTCCAACGCCCTCCATGTAATAAAAAGTACCAGAGCAAGCCCAATGACAAAGAAAAGTCCCCTGTCCCGATTCAAGTCGACCCTTGGATTCTTTTTTGGTTTCATGGCCTGAGGATTAAGAGTACCCAAGTTAAGCGAATTGCAATTTTTTTAAAATGATATTCGTCATGTTCTTAGACACTTATAGGCTTGCGTTTCCGCAGTTTTCCCCTTCAATGGCAACACACTTTAATAAAATGACCAAGAACTTAAATATAAAGAATAAAAGCACCTTAATACTTTTTATGGGGAATAAATTTTATATTTGTCAAAATTCTACAGGCATAATGGATATTAGTACGATAAGGTTTTCCCGGAAGGATCCAGCACAATTCTTCAGCACGCTGAACAAGCGTATTAATGAATATTTTAGGGAAAACAAGTTAAAAAAGACAGGAGATTGGCGGTTATACCTTAAAACTGCGATCATGTTCGCCCTTTTTCTAACCCCCTATTTTTTGCTGTTGACACTCAATCTAAACAATTGGGTCAATCTTTTGCTCACCGTAATCATGGGCATAGGAATGGCGGGAGTGGGCATGAACGTAATGCACGATGGCAACCACGGATCTTACTCCAACAAAAAGTGGATCAATAAATTTATGGGTGGCACCATTTATATCCTGGCGGGAAACGTATATAATTGGCAAGTACAGCACAACGTACTGCATCATACCTACACCAACATTCCCAACCATGATGAAGATTTGGAGGCAGGAAGGATCCTGAGGTTCTCCAAGCATGCCAAGTGGTACAGATATCATAAATTTCAGCAATACTATTCTATCTTTCTATATGGGCTACTGACCTTTAACTGGGCCATTACAACCGATTTCCAGCAAATGTACCGGTATATGAAGCGAAAGCTGTCCTACGGCAGCCTGCCCAGCCCCGCTATCAATTGGAGTACTTTGGTCATTTCCAAAATTTTATACATGACTATTTGGATCGTACTTCCGTTGATCTTTATGGACATAGCTTGGTGGAAAGTCCTTTTGGGCTTCTTTGTGATGCACTATGTCGCAGGAGTAATCCTCAGTGTAGTCTTTCAACTGGCCCATGTTATGGATGAAGCCGAAACCCCAATGCCCGATGAAGATGGCACCATGAAGAATACTTGGGCCATACATCAGTTGTTTACCACGGTAAATTTCGATACGAAAAATCATTTGGTAAATTGGTTTACCGGTGGCTTGAACCATCAGGTAGAGCATCACCTTTATCCCAATATTTGCCATATACACTACACCAAAATTGCCAAAATTGTAAAACAAACGGCAAACGAATTCAATTTGCCCTATCACGAATACAAAACTACCCGAAAAGCCATAATTTCGCACTTTTCACATTTAAAGAAACTGGGGGAAAGACCTGTTTTGGAATATTAAAACGAATAAATGTCGTTAATACCTACCGACCGCAACCTTCACGACAAACACCAGCGTATAATTGCCCTTTGGTTACTGACAGGTGTCTTAATGATTGTAATCCAAGTGTTGCTGGGAGGTATTACCAGGCTCACGGGATCCGGTTTATCCATAACCGACTGGGATCCCATTATGGGAATAGTTCCCCCACTTACCCATGATAATTGGACAATAGTTTTTCAAAAATACCAGGAAACCCCACAGTCCAAGATTTTAAATTCTAGTTTTACCCTGGCCGATTTTAAGGAAATCTTCTTTTGGGAATGGTTTCATCGCTTTTGGGCCCGCCTCCTCGGTTTTGTATTTCTTGTCCCCTTTGTTTTCTTTACGGTTAAAAAATGGTTTACCCGCCCTATGGTAAAACCTATGGTTATTCTATTTCTTTTAGGTGCACTACAAGGACTGGTGGGATGGATCATGGTGGCCAGCGGGCTAACCGGAAGCAACACCAGCGTTGACCATTATAAACTAACCGTACATTTTATATCGGCAATGGTTCTCCTTTGCTATACCCTGTGGTTTGCCCTGTCCTTGCTTTTTGCAGAAAGCCAAAGGACCTACGCCCCTAGCCTACGTCGCTTTACCTTGTTTATATTGGTTATACTTGGTATACAGCTGACTTATGGGGGTTTTATGGCCGGGTTGCATGCAGCACTTGCTGCCCCTAACTGGCCTGGGGTAAATGGACACTTGTTCCCGTCTGACGTACTTGGTGATGGGACATGGTGGATGGAACTCACCAGTTCTAGAATCGCAATACAATGGATCCACCGCGGATTGGCCTACCTTTTGGCCATTTGCCTCTTGATCTGGTGGTGGAAAGCTAGAAATACGGATAAGACCAAGCCCTTATCCAGGATTTCAATTATTCCGCTGTTGCTGGTATTTCTCCAGTTCGCCCTTGGAGTCTTGACCGTTTTGAACAGCACTACCCATATTCCCGTGATCCTTGCAGTATCCCATCAATTTAATGGTATGTTGCTGTTAATCGCGCTTTTTGTTTCCCTATTCCTTTTAAGAAGGACGGCCTTGATCCCAAATTGACCAACTGTAACCCAATATCATTTTATCCTATTAATCATGAGGTACCATTCTCAAAATACAATCAATCAAACACAATAAAGAATAAAATCACTTTAATACTTTCTTATTGAATTAACTTTATATTTGCTAATCTTGGTTGTCGAAAAATACGCCGAGAGTAACAAAAGAGAACGAGCTTGGGCAAACTTTTGCCCTCCTTGGGTCTCCATAAATAATTTTTGGTCACGGACAAAACCCAATAGATATTTCCATATGATAAGCAATACTTGCAAGACTGCCATAAAAGCCGTTATCCATATCGCTTCCAAAGAAGAATCCGGGGCAAGAACGGGTGTAAAGGAAATAGCAAAATATATCAATGCAAGCGAGCATACCGTTAGTAAAATATTGCAAAATTTAGTGCGCCAAAATATAATCAACAGTGTCAAAGGGCCAAACGGAGGATTTTACATTACTGAAAAACAGCGGCGGCAACCTATCCTTGCCATTGTAAATACCATAGACGGAAAGGACCTGTTCAATGCATGTGGATTGGGTCTGAACGAATGTTCCCCTGAACGCCCTTGTCCCATACATCATGATTATAAAAAAGGAAAGGATATTATTAAGGAATTGTTTTCAACCAAGACCATAAAGGATGTTTGTGTGCCTGTAGAAAGTGGATTGGCATACCTAATAGGGTAAATCAACCATACAAAAGACCGACCGCACCGACTAACGTTGGGTTCAAAAACTACTAATACCGCAATAACCCATATGTGGCCGGGTACGATGTTAAATTTTAGGTTTTCCTGCACCACGTATTCGCTGTTATACTAAGTGCGATTTTATTGGGTAGATGTTAAGCAATAGTATTTAACGTATAAAAAATGGAAAATACAATTTACAGTTCCCTCATACCAGAAAATAAAAAATGGTGGGCCTATTTGATGATGGGGTGTCTGTTTATACTTATCGGACTATGGATATTTATTACCCCGACCACAAGCTTTCTCTCCTTAAGTCTATTTTTTAGTTTGGCACTTTCCGTCGTTGGGGTATTTGAAATGGTCTTCTCCATAAAGATAATCCGGGAGTCGAAAAATTGGCTGGGGTTCTTTGCCAGAGGATTGATCGACCTTGTCATCGGAACGTTACTTCTCTTTAATCCGTTCTTTACCATGAATCTTTTGCCCTATCTTCTAGCCGTTTGGATCATGTACCGCGGCATCAGGGCCCTGTTTTTCGCATATCGGCTTAAGTCCTATGGAATTAAACAATGGTATCGGAATCTAATTTTTGGTACTATAACTTTTGTTTTTGGACTATTGATCATATTCTATCCCGTTTTGGGAGGACACAGTATCACCTATTCGGTGGCCGGGGCTTTCCTTTTGCTCGGGTTTTTCAATTTCTCCAAGGCTTATCAATTGAACAAGCTCCGCAATCGGGATAAATCCCGTTAATCCCCAGAAAACGGAACAGCGTGAAAATGGAAGAAACACCCTATTGAATATTGTAGTTTTCTACATGACCATTATCATTTGGCAACTTGGGACTATGGCCTAATTTTGCGCTCTTAACCAAGATTTCTAGCCAGCATGCAACAAATATTGATTCCCACCGATTTTTCCGAAAATGCATGGAACGCCCTAAAATACGGGCTGGAATTGTTTAAGAAAAACAAATGCACTTTTCACCTTTTGCACGTAAATCCCATTCCGCCCTATTCAGGTGCCGGAACCGCGGTACATTCCGCAGCTGAAAATTTTAAAGAAGCTATTTTACGGAAAAGTAAAGAAGAACTTCAGGGGTTGTTGGGCCGAATAAAAAAAGAAATTCCGGGCAACAACAACCATACCTTCGTAACCATTGCATTGTACGATTATTTTGTGGATGCCGTTAAACGCGAGGCGATAAACAAAAAAATAGATCTGATCATCATGGGTACCAAGGGAGCCTCAGGATTAAAAAAAGTCACCGTAGGTAGCAATACGGGCGATGTGATCACCAAGGTAAAGTGCGCATTACTGGCAATCCCGGAAGACGCAAAATATAGCAAGATTGGGGAAATTGCCTTTCCAACGGATTACCAAATTGGTTTCGACCTTAAGGTATTGGATACCCTTACCGAAATGGTCACAATGAACAAGTCCGTCCTTCGCATACTGAACATTTCAAAAAAGGGGGAACAACTGAGCGAACTGCAACAAAGTAACAAGGATTTTTTGCACGATTATTTGGTGGGCGTCGACCACAGCTTTCACTCGCTGACCGGAACCGACTTGGAAACCGCCGTACAATGTTTTACCGAAAGTAGGGACATCGATATGATCGCCATGGTGGCCAAGAACTTAAATTTCTTTCAACGGATATTGTTCCGGCCCGAAGTGGAGAAAATAAGTTACCATACCAAGGTGCCTTTCCTAGTGCTCCATGAATAGGGGAATCGTACAAATTGGTATTGACAAGCATCCCGGCATCCGATATTTAATCGAGATGTTTATTAAAAATAATCAAAATGAATAGTTATGAGGACCGTATTGATTCCTACCGATTTTTCTGCCAACGCCATGAATGCGATCGAATATGCCTTAAACCTGTATAAAAACGAACGCACCGATTTTTTTATCCTTCATGCGTATGCAGACGAGGCTTATGAGACCTTTAATAAGGACAACGGTTCATTGTCCTTTAAGGAGCATACCGCAACCATTGAAAAAAATGTGGACGCGTCCCTAAACGAACTGATTGGGAAAATTAGCAAAAGCCGCAGCAACCCCAAACATTCCTTTAAGTCCCTAATGGCCTTTGAGTCCTTGGTGGACGCGGTTAACGATTTTGTCGACAAAAAAAATATAGATCTTGTGATCATGGGCACCCAAGGGAAGACCGGGAATAAAAAAATAACCTTTGGCAGCTATACCGTACAGGTCTTTAAATATGTGCGATGCCCCGTTTTGGCAATCCCTGGAGACTATGCGTTTCAGAAGCCGAAGAAAATTTTGTTCCCTACGGACTATATGATGCCGTATAAACGGAGGGAATTAAAACTACTTAACACCCTGGCAGCTGATTTTAAGTCCGAAATCTTTTGTCTTTACATTTCGGATTTTGAGATCCTAAGCAATCGGCAGGTAGATAACAAACGATTTCTGCAAGAGGAGCTTTCCAAGGCCTATCTGTTTTTTGAAACCACACCTGATGGGAACAAGGCAGAAACGATCGTTGAAAACATTGTCCAGAAGGAGATCGACCTTCTGGTAATGATAAACGCACGTTACTCCTTTCTAGAAAGCCTGCTGTACCAATCTACCGTGGATCAAATCGCATTGCACCCAAAAGTTCCGTTTTTGGTAATGCAGAACCTTCCTAGGTAATGAAAAGGTGGGGGAGCCAAAAATAATAAACTTACTGGTGGGATCGTATTATTTTTACGATTTCATCCTTCTGTAAAACGCCCGACTGCCTCCATAACTGTTTTCCTTTTTTGAACAGCAACATGGTAGGTACGCCGCGCACCTGAAATTTAGACGCTATCGACGGGTTTTTGTCCACATCGATCTTGACTATCCTTACGGATTCCCCAATTTCGTCCTTGACCTGCTTTAAGATGGGTGCCAACATTTTACATGGGCCGCACCAATCCGCATGAAAATCGACCAAAACCGGGATTTCAGAATCTATAATCTCATTAAAACTACGCTTCATTTTATTGACTTTGATCGGACTAAATTACAAAAATTCAAATTTGAAAAAACTGATCAAAATCATAGTGTTTGGAATCTTCAAATTCTACTTTTAAAGTGTAATTAAAGACACCCGGATATGAAACGCATTTTACTGCCCACCGACTTTTCTGAAAATTCCCTTAAGGCGATTCAATATGCTGTACTCATCTACAAGGATATTAAATGCACCTTTTATCTGCTACATACCTTTACCCCTCCAGTTTATCAAACCGAATACCTATATGGCAGTTCAATTCAGTTTGAGCTCGGTGATGTCCTAAGGGAAAATTCGGAAAAGCAAATGGGGGAACTTAGGGTACGGCTAGAAAAGGAACGTAAGAATCCCAACCATACGTTTATAGGACGTATCGCATTTAACACCCTGATGGATGAAATCTCCCAAACCGTAGCGGCAGAAAATATGGATTTAATTGTGATGGGTACCCAAGGTGCGACCAATGCCGCGGAAATCCTGATTGGCACCCATACCGTTCACGTCATAAAAAGGGCAAAGTGTCCCGTGCTCGCCATACCCCAAAAATTTAAACAAACGGCACCCAAGAAAATCTTATTTCCTACCGATTATGAAATCCAGTTCCAAAAAGAAAAGTTCGGACAGTTATTGCAAATTGCCGAACTCCACGGCTCCAGAATTAATGTGATGCACGTACAGACAGGATCTGATCTTACGGCAGACCAAGAAAAAAACAAGGCACAGCTCAGGGAGCTTTTAGGTCCTGTTGGCCTTTTCCACGAGATTCCCGACAACAGTATCGTCCCCGCAATAAACGGATTTTTGGGCAAGGGAAAAATCGACTTTTTGGTAATGGCCAGGAATAAGCACACCTTTTTGGAACGGCTTTTTATTGAGCCGGTCATCAAAAAAATAGGTTTTCATGTAACCGTACCTTTTATGGTCCTTCCATATTCCAATTGAAAAGCCTTAGGATAAATAAGAAATTATTATTCCCACAGGTTTTCTAACTTTACATGTATTTAAGTGGTTTAAAGTTTTTTCCGTTCGCTAGAAAGTGAAAAGATTAAATCACTTCGTTATAATCAAAAACTGTGCGCAAAGAATTCACCCCTAAGCTTTTTTCCTTGATCCGGGAAGGGATATCCAAAGAGACCATGGTTAAGGATATTATTGCGGGTCTCATCGTAGGGATCGTTGCCTTGCCATTGGCCATTGCCTTTGCAATTGCGTCCGGGGTGTCCCCAGAAAAAGGGATTATTACGGCTATCATTGCAGGAATCGTAATTTCAGTTTTTGGGGGAAGTCGGGTACAGATCGGCGGACCAACGGGAGCCTTTATTGTCATAGTCTACGGGATCGTTCAACAGCACGGAACGGATGGCTTGATCATCGCTACCTTTATGGCAGGCTTTATCATTATCGGATTTGGGCTTGCCCGATTGGGAAATTTATTGAAATTTATTCCTTATTCCCTCATTGTCGGCTTTACCAGTGGGATAGCGCTCATTATTTTCTCCTCCCAGATCAATGACTTCCTAGGTCTTCAAATTACCAAGGTCCCTGCCGATTTTTTGGAAAAATGGACAGTGTATTTTCAAAATTTCCACAAAATCAATTGGTTCGCTATCGGTATTGCTACCGGAACGATCTTGTTTACGCTATACTTTCAAAAAATAGTGAAAAAAATTCCAGGGTCAATTATTGCCATTCTATTATCGACCATAATTGTAAAAGTATTTGACATCCCGGTAGATACCATAGAAAGCAATTTTGGGAATATCCCCAACAAATTGGGCCTGCCCAATATTCCAAAGATCGATTTTGCCACCATTCAGGCACTAATTCAGCCAGCGTTTGCCATTGCGATATTGGGCAGTATAGAATCCCTTCTATCCGCTGTAGTTTCCGATTCAATGATAGGTGGCAAACACCGTACAAACATGGAGCTGGTGGCGCAGGGAGCAGCGAATATTATGTCATCGCTCTTTGGCGGTATCCCTGCCACCGGGGCCATTGCAAGAACGGCGACCAACGTAAAAAATGGGGGGAGGACCCCAATTGCCGGCATTGTCCATGGATTGGTATTGCTGGCCATTATGCTCTTGTTTGCACCCTATGCAAAACTTATACCTATGTCTTGCCTAGCGGGTATTTTAATCGTTGTCGCGTACCATATGAGCGAATGGAAGCAATTCCGGTCTATCCTTAAAGGGAATAAGATGGATATTATCATTTTGCTCTCCACCTTTTTTCTTACCGTAATCTTTGACTTGGTCCTTGCCATACAAATTGGAATCGTACTGGCCAGTCTTATGTTTATGAAACGAATGAGTGAATCGGTGCACATTCAGGATTTCTCATCGGACAGCGAAAACGGGGAACACCTTTTTGATGACGAATTGGTCGATATCCCTGAAGGGGTCACTTTATACGAAATAAATGGACCCTTGTTTTTTGGGGCGGCAAGACAGTTCCAGGAAACCATTGCCAATACCCATTCCCATCCCAAAATTATCATTATCAGAATGCGATACGTTCCCTTTATCGATGCTACCGGATATCAGAGCATTAAGGAAATAATAAAAACCTTTAAGACCAAAAAAATAAAGGTAATAATCTCCGGTGTCAGTCCTACCTTAAGACAGGATTTCGAAAAAAATAAAATGTTTGCTTTGTTGGAACAGGATTTTGTTGTGGATGATATCCATAAAGCACTGGAAAAAGCTAGGGTTAATTTGTAAATCGATAACGGTGGGGATTTAAAAGTGGCAGAGGTATAAATACGAATTTCCAAATGATCATTGGCCCCAATTGTTACTTTTACGGTTTATGGGAGAACCAAATCCATCCCTTTGGTCACTACTTTAAGAAGATCGTCTTCCCTGTTTTAGCAGATTCACTGGCAGCCGATAAAATCTCTACCACTACCGTGTTTGTGGCCAGCGACGATAGGTCATTTCCTGGGTCAATTTCCCCTCTAACCACGGCAGCGAGGTAAGGAAAAACATTGGATCGGTCGTAAGGCAATGGGGTTAGGTCTACCCAGGATTCCTTGCCAAACCTTTCTCCGGAAACATATTTCATCTTCATGTCCTTGTTCGCAACAACGATACCTTTGGTGCCGTAAATTTCCGTATCCTTTCTGTCGAATGGCCAGTTCCACGAAGCCTGGATGATGGCCTGACATGTGGGATAGGTAAGTATAATTGTTGCCTCATCGTCTACCTTGGGATATATATCCGGTTTCAATTGTTGGGTGATAGCCGTGACCGAGATAGGCTTTTGACCATCCATCAACCAAGTCATAATATCCGCGCCATAGCAGCCAAAATCTATAAGGGCACCTCCACCATTTTGAATAGGGTCCGTAAGCCAATCGGTAAATTCTGGGCCACATCCAATTTCGATCGGACCTCTATGTCCGTCCATAATGACAACTTTGCGAATATCGCCCAAAACTTTATCCTCTTTTAGCATTTGCCATACTTTGGCATGGGATGGATACCATGTTGTTTCATAATTGGTTATCAATTGAATGTTGTATTTCTTTACCAAAGCCAGCATTTGGGCCAAATGGTCCATGCTGACCGCCAATGGCTTTTCGACCATTACATGAATACCTTTTGGGGCACAGATTTTTACGACCGCTAAATGCTCGAAAATGGAATTAAAGGCGCAGACTGCCTCCGGATTGGTTTTTTCCACGAGTTCCTCCAAAGTAGGGAACCATAGGCTTGCAGACAACCCGTGCTCTTTGAGCAGGCGCATTGCTAATTTCTTGTTTGGCTCGGCAAATCCGACAATTTCCACGTCATTTTGCGCTCCGATAGCATCGAACACCTGACCTACATGGGCATGTGTCATTCCTGCAATGCCTATCCTAACAGGATGTTCTTGTGCTGGGAGTACCATGCCAATGAAGATAAAACTAAATACCAAAATATATTTCACGTGATTATTTTTATGGTTTTATAATGGTCAAATGTTGTTCGCCAAAACTCAATCCCCGGGGTGGCATTGATCCTAACACGCTGGTTTTAAACCACATTTATAAAGATATCATAATTCCCGATTCGATTCTTTAAGGATACTGATTCTAGGTACAAAATTCGATCAAATACGATCGCCCCTCCATAGGTTTAGTTCTTGGTCTTTATTTTGGAACCAATTTTTGGTGCGACCCATTACGGACCAGAATAGGATAAAGCTAGTTCCAGAAAATATATTTCATGAACTTGTATGAAGGGTTATAAATGGGTAATTTACGTTTACAAAAATATAATCGCAATTTTTTGTAAATCATATCACCAGTGTCCGTTAAAAGCAAAAAGGAATCCTTGTAAAAAATTGATGATAAACGTTTTATGCCAATTTTAATGTCGTGTCGATTTCCATTTAATATTTCCAATGTTAGCAAAAAAAATCAATTTGTACCTTTCTTGGCATTTGTAACATGTTTGATTTTACTGCTTTTTATGGGCTCTTGCCAGAATCGGACAACTAATTTTACCTTTAAACAGAATGACCAGGGCGTTGAACTATTGGAAAACAACAAACCTGTATTTTTTTATCAGCAAGAACCTAAATCTTTAAACGGAGAATACGTTTGCAACAATTATATCCATCCACTTTACGGCTTGGATGGCGATATATTAACGGAAGAATTTCCCAAAGACCATCCATATCATAGGGGGGTGTTTTGGGCCTGGCACCAGATTTATGTAGATGGGAAGAGTATAGGTGACGGCTGGATTATGGAAAACATAAAACAACAAGTAGAAGAAGTTCAAAAATCCATTCAAAAAAATACCGCTAAGCTGGAACTCCATGTTTTGTGGAATTCTTCAATTTTTAATGATAGTAAACCCTTTTTATCGGAAAATACCGTGATTACCGTCCATCCAACAAGGAATGAAATACGAACAATTGATTTCACAATTAGATTGAAAGCCTTAGTTCCCGGACTCGAAATTGGGGGTTCGGACGACCCTAAAGGCTATGGCGGCTTTTGTATGCGACTTAAATTACCAAACGATCTGACCTTCACCTCCGACATCGGACCTGTCTTACCAAAGGTTGAACAAGTTAAGGCCGGGCCTTGGATGGATTTTTCAGCTTCATTTGGGAGAATGGGTGAAAAAAGAGGAGTTTCAATCCTATGCCACCCGCAAACCCCAAATTATCCGGCCCCTTGGATACTACGTTCGGAAACCAGCATGCAAAATGTTGTCTTTCCTGGTAATCAAAGGGTCAAAATCCCAGTGGACAAGCCGATTGCATTGTATTATCGCCTGATCATTCACAATGGGGATGTCACGAGTCTTAATCTCCATAAATTGCAAAAGGAGTATGAAGAAACACCCGTAACCAAATAGTGGAATTCCAAGGACGTTTTAAAAAATTATTCTGAAGATAATTTCAAGCGGGTTTATTACCGAAATAAACCTTAAAACATCCCACAACCAAAACCAGGTTGTCCCCTAATTGGGAAAATGGGAATATCAGGCACTTTTTGGGCCGCTTCCCTGCCCTATTTCATATGGGATTCACTCAGTTTCGTACTAAAAATCGGCCTCCCGGGCCAAAACTTGAATCATAGGTCGTACCGTGAAATATAATTCTTTATTTTCATGACTTATTTAGGGCGATTCTACGGGCCCATTAATCTACAAATCATAAAAAAATCATAAATCACTACCTTTTATAACATAGTACTGTAACATAAACACTAGTTGCTCGTCTGTTAGGTATAAAACAACAAATTATTAATCTTTAAAATATTAAATCATGAACGCAATAGTAAGGGAAACACCGACAGAATCCAGAAAATTTTCATTTTTTTCCAATTTCAGGAACAGCAAACGCGTCCAATGGGCAGAATATAGAAACTATGGACGGTAAACGGTGTACGCAACAATAATCAATCTATCATTCAATCATTTACGAACAGCCGAACCGCTTATATAGTTACCGAAACGAGTTTGGCATAAAAAACAACAGTCATGAGAACATTCATCAATCAATCCCCAACAGAATCCAAAAGGTTCGCTTACTTTTCCAATTTTAAAGATAGCAAGAGGGTCCGTTGGGCAGAATCACGTCAGTACCTGCACTAATAGGCTGGAAGCTGACCAATTTCCAAATGGGATAGGCTTTTACTAAAGTCTATCCCATTTCTTTTTGTAGTAATACCCAAGAATGTCGCTAATTTAATTACACGACCTCAGCTTCCCTCCCATCTCATCTCCCTTTTTACTTTCGAAAACAATTGATCATATATTGTAAACCGAAGCGGATGTTATAAAATGTAAAACGGGCTGCCAATCAAAAAACCATTTTCAAGTTTTTGATTTTATTCAAGTTGCCTCCATCAAATAGACCGGTCACAGTCCTTATATCCTTATAACTTCAACAAAGAACATTCTAATTCGATAAATCATTTAACCTTTCGCCCTTCTTGAGTTAGGTATTTACTTTGTTGGACCAATTTTTTTCAGTTTTTCTAATAAATGGCTTTACTCTACGATAAAGTTCTTTCGTATGCTCGGTATAAAGCGCATGCGCCCCATCAATGAAAATAACCTTTTGCTGAGGGAATTTCATCAACTTGTAATGATCTACACCGATGGCGTAATCTTTTTTACCGCTAATTATTAAAACAGGTATGTTTATTTTTGATGTTTTCGGTGAAAAATCCTCAAGGTATTCAGGATATGAAAAAACGTGTTGTGCCATATCCCATTTTAGAAACGGACTGCCCATCAGCTTATCATCCATCTCTGCATTTTCCTTGTGCTCAAATTGAAGGATATATTTCTTGTCATTTTTGGATAACAAATTAAAAGCTCTATAAAATTTATCAATTGGAGGAATTGTTTTATCCTTAAAATAATCCTTTTCTTCACTTGATAGATCGGGCAATACCTCCAAGGTTTTGGCGATTACACTATTCCCGGAATCCAAAATATTAACCGTGCAATTTAAATAAACTATCGAAGCAATTGTATTCGGATACTCATAGGCGTATTCCGTGGCCAATATTCCTCCAAAAGAATGTGCCATAACCATCCATTTGTCTATTCCCAATGCTTGTCTAATTTCATCAAAATCCTTGACTACCCTGCTTAAGGAATAATCCCCATTTTTTGGAATATCCGATCTTCCACAGCCTCTTTGGTCCACATAAATCATGGTTGCCGCCCTTTCAAAAATATTGCCTCCTTCCTTTTCAAAATAAAACGAATTGGACCCTGGACCCCCATGGATAAAGAGCATTGGTTCACCAGAGCCGGATTTTTTTACGAATAATTTAACCCCGTCCGAGGTCGTTACAAACAAAGAATCCGATTGGGCCATTGTCCGATTTATACCCAATATGGCAAACCCATAAACGAACAAGTTAAAAAATAACTTCATGATTATAAGTTTAAAAGCGTTCAATATAAAATTATATCATTTTATAAAATTATCCCAATCTTCATTTTACAATATCTAGGTCGATTACGTCCCGTTTATTTGAATTTTTTCGTGACCAGAAAATTTACCAATTAGTTTTTTTCCTCGAAAAATCAATGTTGCTGTCGCATTGCCTTTACCAAAAGTTTATGTGTAGATGAACCCATTTTCGACCTCTAGGAGGATACGAAAAAAAGCGTTCCCCGATGTTGCATCCCTAACCATTTTCATTACTTCAACCATTTGTTGAACCAACTGAACGCATCGTCCTGCATTTCAACATCAAATTTGTGGTTTCCCTCGTAAAACTTGCCTTGATATTTTTCCGAAGCTCCGGCTTTTGCATACACTGCTTTTAGAATCCCGTCCGCCTTTTTCATTTCAGCAAGCGTGTAAAGATCATCTTCATTATTGCTCAGTACCATAGTGGCAAGTGGCACCCGCAACCCTAAAATTTCAGGAAAATCCAAAAATTGTGGCAATAAGGGCGTATAAGTCATCCAAGTATGGGTATAGGACTTATTCAGGGCAAAATCTTTCCAAGTTGACATAAAACCTACGCTGACGGCACATTTTATACGGGGATCCAATCCCGCCAGGTAATCGGTTCTCAATCCCCCTCCCGAAAGTCCACCACAACCAATATTTCCGGTATCCACATCGGGCCGGTCAAAAAGCACATCAAGGGCTGCGCGATCTTCGGCCAAGGTAACTCCAGGCCATGTAGTTCCCGCACAAAATAGGGATTTGGACATAATATGCTCGTGATAGGAGGCCCACTGGTTATAGATCTCAACGTTTGCCGGTTCTTCAGGATTTTGATCCGATTTTCCGGCAACACTACAATCTCCCCAAGGAATTCCTTCTATATCTTGATATTTGATCCTCCTGCTACCAAATGTAAAGGTGTCGTGCACCAAAACAACATAACCCATTTTTGCGATATCATTGGCCCAAGCCCTACCTGAATAATACAATTTTTGATGATCAACCATCATCGGATGCATTTCATCCGAAACCCTGGTAATCTTTCGCTTTCCGAAATACTTGTTGCCTCCGTGATCGTGGAGGGCCAGTATGGCTGGCAATTTACCTTTTGCTCCTTGCGGTTTGAGCAAAATTGCCTGCGTGGGTCTACCTCCATTGGAAAGTTGCCACGAGAGCTCTTCTACCTCCAAACCGTCATAGGTATATTTCCTATGCACGGTAACCTCAGTGTCCCTTTTGATTATAGGAGCGGCCACAAGTTCCCTTGCCTTTTCGGAAGCTTCCTTTTTCCAGGGTTCAACCTTTTTCCATGTCCCGTTTCTAAAGGAAAGTTTCGGGGGATTGCCGGGAAGATCTCCGGCCCATTGCCCATATGCCCCAATAATACTGGTTTTTGAACTTTTAATTTTCATATTGCTTCTATTCAACGGTTTATGGGAATAATATGGAAGGGCCATCGCCCCGCCCAAGAATGGAAAACCGGTACAGGCGAAAGCGGTTTTCTTTAAAAATGCCCTTCTTGAATCTTGTTCCTGGTCTTTGGACTTTTCCATTGATAGGTAATTTTGACTTGGATTATGGAACCATAAATATAGTAAAATGAACCTTGCTATAAACTTAAATATCAATGGTTTCGAACCGTTTAATTAAATTTGCACAATACATCGTTCCAATCAATAATTACGGTAAACAGCCATAAGACTTTTTGTGATACTCCAAATATGGTCCAGGTGTCTTGACCCAAGCCATTGGGCGGATATTATGACCCTGGATACTTATCCTTTTAAGAATATAGGCCATGTTAGGAAGTTCAGTTCGATTCATTTCATTGGACGCGCAGCAAAATAGGGCGTGTATTTTAAGTAGTTATCTTACTTGCAAGTATCCGAAAATCTATAAATTTAAACTCGATTAATCCTGACCCAAAAGCTACCTTTACGCAACGATTCCCACATATGAAGAACACCATATCCCAAAGGGTGGCCGATTTTCTTAGCAATTATCCGCCTTTCAATGAATTGACTACTAATGACCTAGAAGTGCTTTCGGAACAGATTACCATTATATATAAGGAAAAGGGAAGTTCAATTTTTATGGAGAACGAGAAACCGCATCCCGATTTTTATGTGATTCACAAGGGGGCGGTAGCACTTAGAAAAAGTCCGAAAAACGACATTGTGGACATCTGCGATGAAGGGGATATTTTTGGACTTCGACCCCTCGTTGCGCACGAAAATTACAAAATGTCGGCCACCGCCCACGAGGAAAGCATTTTATACGCCGTACCCATTTCAATTTTTAGGCCCTATGCGCAACGGAATTTGGCAGTGGGGACCTTTTTGATCGAGAGTTTTGCATCCAATACCCGAAACCCGTATTCCAAAAGCCATAGGGGCAGACTTTATGGGGAGGCTTCCGAATCGGCCCCGGATAGACCGGAACTGAAATTATTGGACCTACAGCCCATAAAATACTCCAAAAATCTGGTTACTTGTTCATCGGGGACCTCCGCAAAGATCATCGCCGAAACCATGACCAGAAAGAAAGTTGGAGCCATGCTCGTGGTAAAGGACAACTTGCCGATCGGAATTATTACCGACAAGGATCTTAGGAACAAAATAGTGACGGGAGCCTTTCCAATTACCGCCCCAGCATCCAAAATAATGACCTCCCCCGTTATAACCTACCCCAAAAAACTTACCGTTACCCAAGCGCAAATGGCCATGATGAAAAGCAAAATTAGCCACTTGTGCCTAACCGAGGATGGCACGATCCATACGAAGGTTGTCGGGATACTCTCCAAACACGATATTATGGTCGCCTTGGGGAACAATCCGGCGGTTTTGATCAAGGCCATCAACCGAGCAAAAAAGGCAAAGCAAATAAAATCCATCCGCAATAGCATCATGCAACTTCTTCAGGGCTACCTAGATCAGAATATACCCATGACGCTGACATCCAAGATAATTGCGGAACTCAATGATGCCTGCATCAAACAGATCATAAAAATTAACCTCAAAACAATGGATCGGCAGCCTCCCGTCAATTTTGCCTGGCTCGCTTTGGGGTCACAAGGCAGGAGCGAGCAGCTATTGCACACAGATCAGGACAATGCGATCGTCTTCGCCAATGTCCCGAAGGCAAAACTATCGGAGACCACCACTTATTTTTTAAAATTGGCCGAATCCATAAACAAAGATCTTCATTTGATCGGGTACCAATATTGTCCCGCAGAGATGATGGCTTCCAACCCGAAGTGGTGCCTAAGCCTTGACGAATGGAAACATGCTATTTCCAAATGGGTCACAAGTCCGGGCGGGGACGAAGTTCTAGCGTCTTCCATCTTTTTTGATTTCAACCACGTTTATGGGGATAGTTCGCTAACCTCCATGCTCTCGGATCATATTTTTGACAGCATTAAAAAACATCCCATCTTTTATGCGCACCTGGCTTCCGGAGCCTTGCAAAACCCTTCCCCCACCGGATTCTTTAGACAATTTTTATTGGAAGAGGACGGCGCACAAAAAGATCTTTTCGATTTAAAAAGAAGGGCATTAAGACCCCTAACCGAAGCCGCCCGGGTACTTATCCTTTCCCATGAAATCAAATCCGTCAACAATACCTCCGAACGGTTCGAGAAATTGGCGGAATTGGAGCCTCATAACGAGGAAATCTATTTGGCCTGTTCCTATGCCTTCAAGGCATTGTCTAAATTTCGAGCCAAACAGGGGCTGTTGCACAACGACTCCGGCAGGTATATTTCCTTGGATAAACTGAGCAAAGAGGAAAAAGTAAAATTAAAACGGACCTTTAAGACCATTAAAGAATTACAGGAATTGTTGTCCGTTAGGTTCAAGGTATCCAGTCTGATAGGATGATGCGATTGTTTAAAAATAAGAGAACCGAGGTTCCGGATTTCTGGAAGGAATATGAAAAATCCTTCGAGGAAAAAACATCGGATCATTTGGACGATTTAAAATTTGTGGTTTTCGACACGGAAACCACAGGCTTTGATTATTTCCAAGATCGAATCCTATGTATCGGAGCGCTTATCCTTCAAAATTGGAGGATAAATGTTAAGGACAGTCTTGAGATCTATATCCATCAAGAAAACTACAGGAAAGAAACCGCTAAAATTCACGGCATATTAAAATCCGGAAAAACGGATCGGTTGACCGAATTGGAAGCTTTGGAGGTTTGGTTAAATTATATAGGCAATGCCGTACTGGTGGCCCATCATGCATTTTTTGACGTCAATATGATCAACAGGGCGTTGGCCAGACATACATTGCCCCCCATGAAAAACCTGGTATTGGATACGGGCATCCTATATAAAAAGGCATTGATTCGGTCTAATCTTTTAAATAAAAAAGAGAAATATTCCTTGGATGACCTTGCCGTAAAATTCGATATCCCAAGGAAAGACCGCCATACTGCTTTGGGAGATTCCTACATCACTTCGATCGCATTCCTAAACATCCTTTCTAAACTAAGGGAAAAGGGGAAATTATCATTGAAAGAACTTAAAGAGAAAAGAAAGTGGTGGAATTAGGGATTGGGAACTATAAACGAAAATCAAAATCACATTTTAAAATTCCGTTCCGATTTCATACTTTGCGTACCATATAGATATAGATATGCAAGAACTCACCCGTTTGTTCGATTTTCCCTATTACCAACTGGAAAAATTCAACCTGAAAAAATCACTTGTCACCAAATATAATGGGGAATGGATCGCAACCTCCACAAAAGAATACCTGGACAAGGCGAATGCAATTAGTAGAGGGCTCCTAAGCCTTGGCGTGCGGTCCAATGATAAGATTGCCCTGATCTCCATGACCAACCGCACGGAATGGAACATCATGGATATAGGAATCATGCAATTGGGAGCGCAAAACGTGCCCATATATCCCACGATTTCCGAAGACGACTACGAGTATGTCCTTAACCATTCGGAATCCAAATTTTGTTTTGTTTCCTGCGATGAAGTTCTTCAGAAAGTGAGGGCAATACAGGGCAAGGTGCCAAAATTAAAAGAAGTTTATTCCTTTGATCAACTTCCAAATTGCAAAAATTGGGAGGAGGTACTAAAATTGGGGTCGGAGGAAGGGACCCAAGGAGAGGTAGAAAAACTAAAGAAGGCGGTTAAACCCAGTGATGTCGCAACCTTGATCTATACATCCGGTACCACGGGCAAGCCAAAAGGGGTTATGCTCTCCCATGACAATGTGGTGAGCAATGCCCTGGAGAGTTCCAAACGACTTCCCATTAACGATGGTGAAACCAAAGCCCTAAGTTTTCTGCCGGTATGCCATATTTATGAGCGCATGCTGATGTACCTCTATCAATACAGGGGGGTAACCATCTATTTTGCCGAATCGATGGAAAAGATCAGTGATAACCTAAAGGAAACGTCACCCCACGTTATGACTGCGGTGCCCCGGCTCTTGGAAAAAGTTTACGACAAGATTTACGCCAAAGGTGCCGAACTCTCGGGCATTAAGAAAAATTTATTCTTTTGGGCCGTGGAACTGGGGCTGCGATATGAGCCCTACGGACAGAACGGCTGGTGGTACGAGCAAAAACTGGCAGTGGCCAGAAAGTTGATCTTTAGCAAGTGGAAAGAAGGCCTCGGCGGGAATCTTTCTCTGATCGCATCGGGCAGTGCGGCGTTGCAGCCACGTTTGGCACGTATTTTTAATGCGGCAGAATTCGGACTTATGGAAGGCTATGGCCTTACCGAAACCTCCCCGGTTATTTCGGTGAACGATATGAGGGACGGTGGATTTAGGATCGGGACCGTAGGAAAACTGATAGGCCGTACCGAGGTGAAAATTGCAGAGGACGGGGAGATCTGTGTCAAAGGCCCACAAGTGATGCTGGGATATTACAAAGATCCAGAACGGACCGCAGAGGTAATCAAAGACGGATATTTTCTAACTGGGGATATCGGGGAGATCGATACCGATGGCTTCCTAAAGATAACCGACAGAAAAAAAGAGATGTTCAAAACGTCTGGTGGGAAATATGTAGCCCCACAATTACTTGAAAATAGGTTTAAGCAATCCCGATTTATAGAACAGATCATGGTTGTGGGCGAGGGCGAAAAAATGCCTGCCGCACTTATTCAGCCCGATTTTGAATTTCTAAAGAGCTGGGCAAAACGGAACAATTTGGAATTTGCTACCAACAAGGAACTGGTCTCCAACGAAATGGTTATAGCCCGGTATCAAGAAGAAGTCGACAAGGCCAATGAGAATTTTGCTAAATGGGAAAAGGTAAAACAATTTCGGTTAACCCCCGATATTTGGAATGTAGATAAAGGTCACCTTACCCCTACCATGAAATTGAAGCGCAAGGTTATCAAGGAAATCTATATCGATTTATACAATTCGATTTATAGACATTGATTTAGCCCTGGGAGCAGCAAAAAAATCTTAAAAAGAGAATTCTGCACACCAGCATTGAACACAGGAATTGTAATATCCGAAATCTTGTTGTATTTTAAATGCTTTAAAAGGAAGATATGGATAAGGATAGAAGGATATTTCTCGAACAGGCCGGAATCATTGCGGCCACCACCGCATTTCTGCCCAACGCCCTTTGGTCGGCCACGAGGCCAAAAAAGGAAAAGCTGGGTGTCGCCCTAGTGGGATTGGGATATTACAGTACCGATTTATTGGCACCAGCACTACAGTTGACCCAGAACTGCGAGCTAAAGGGAATAGTAACCGGTAGCCCGGAGAAAATTCCCGTTTGGAAGAAAAAATATGGGCTAGAGGACAAAAATATGTACGACTACGGAAGTTTTGACAGAATTGCAAACAATCCGGATATCGATGTGGTCTATGTGGTTCTTCCTCCCTCCATGCATGCGGAATATACGATCCGGGCTGCCAAGGCAGGCAAACATGTTTGGTGTGAAAAACCAATGGCCCCCTCCGTGTCTGAATGTGAAGCAATGATCAAGGCCTGTAAGGACAATAATGTAAAATTGGCAATCGGATATCGCTGTCAGCACGACCCCAATATACAGGCGTATATGAAGGTAGGCCGGGAAAGAACTTTCGGGCAGGTGAAAATGATCTCCTCGGCAGCAGGGTACTTTGATGGGCGGACCGATCATTGGAAACAGAAAAAGGCCATGGGCGGGGGCGCTATGGGCGATATGGGCGTATATGCCCTACAAGGGGCCAGATTGGCCACCGGGGAAGAACCGATATCCGTAATGGCGCAATCTTTTACCACCCGGCCTGATATCTATAGGGAAGTAGAAGAGACCATGATGTTTCAACTGGAATTCCCCAGCGGGGCCCGGGCCGCCTGCCATACCAGTTTTGGCATCCCCATGAACTACCTGAACATCAGTTATGAAAAAGGTTGGCTTAAGATGGAGCCCCAATCTGCCTACAACGGCAATAAGGGAAGTATGTCCAATGGTACGGAAATAAATTTTCCTGTAGAAAATCAACAGGCAAAACAAATGGACGAAGATGCGGATGCCATTTTGAACAACAAGGCCCTTATTGCCCCAGGAGAAGAAGGTCTTCGTGATATTCGTGTGGTAGAGGCGATCTATAAGTCGGCCGCACAAAATTGTCTGGTGCAAATATAGCCGGTAATCCCTCCGTATTGTTTTTACGAAATTATTATAAAAATATATTATGCATGCATAATATATTTTTACTATATTTGGATCACGACCAGCAGACCTATGAGGGACATCACAATTGATTATGCGCTTCGGGCCACTTGGCAGGCCGTGGCGAGAATGTACAATGAGGAGGCCAAGAATTTTAATTCTACTATGGCAATTGGTTTTACCCTATTGAGCATCGACCCAAAAACGGGTACCCCATCCACTGCCCTTGGGCCAAAAATGGGTATGGAAGCAACAAGCCTTTCGAGAATATTGAAAAGCATGGAACAAAAAGGGTTTATCGAACGGAGACCCAATCCCTTGGATGGTAGAGGAGTCCTCATCCACCTGACCATATTAGGGCTCGAAAAAAGAAAGGTTTCCAAAGACGCGGTTTTACGTTTCAATGAGGTAGTACGGAACGAAGTGGACGATGAAAAGTTGGATCATTTTTTTGATGTAATGGAGATCATCAACAAATTGATAGCGGACAGAAAAATATATACCCCCACCAAATAAGCTTCCAAAATTTCGGGGAAATTGTTTGAACGGGGAATTAATAAAAGATTCTAATACAATATAATAAGGTGTCATTGATGAATAAACACATTAACAAGGTAGCTGTAATAGGTTCTGGAATAATGGGTAGCGGAATCGCTTGCCATTTTGCAAATATCGGTGTCGAGGTTTTGCTTTTGGACATTGTTCCCAAAGAACCCAACGACAAGGAAAAGGCTAAAGGCCTTACCCTGCAAGACAAGGCGGTACGAAACCGATTGGTAAACGATTCGTTGATGACGGCCCTCAAATCCAAACCGTCCCCTATTTATCACCCCAACTTTGCTTCCCGTATAACTACAGGGAACATGGAGGACGACATTGCAAAAGTCGCCCATGTCGATTGGATTATAGAGGTAGTCGTAGAAAGGCTCGACATTAAGAAGGTCGTATTTGATAAACTGGAGAAGCATAGGACTCCCGGCACGTTGATTACCTCCAACACTTCGGGCATTCCCATAAAATTTATGAGCGAAGGCAGAAGTGAGGATTTCCAACAGAATTTTTGTGGCACCCACTTTTTTAATCCTCCCCGATATTTAAAGCTATTCGAAATAATTCCCGGACCAAAAACCTCGAAGGAAGTCTTGGACTTTCTTGACAATTACGGTGAGCAATTTTTAGGGAAAACATCGGTCGTAGCGAAAGATACACCCGCTTTTATTGGAAACCGTATCGGCATCTTCAGTATCATGAGCCTTTTCCATACCATTAAGGAAATGGGAATGACCGTTGAGGAGGTCGATAAATTGACCGGCCCCGTAATCGGCAGGCCTAAATCGGCCACCTTCCGGACCGTTGATGTTGTTGGGCTGGACACCTTGGTCCATGTGGCCAACGGCATCTATGAAAACTGTCCCAAGGATGAAAAACACGAGCAATTTAAACTCCCCGATTTCATCAATACCATGATGGAAAACAAATGGTTGGGAAGCAAAACCGGACAAGGGTTCTATAAAAAAGTAAGCAATAAGGACGGTGCCAGTGAAATCATGACCTTGGATCTGGGCACCATGGATTATCGCTCTAAAAAAAGTGCCAATTTCGCCACACTGGAACTAACGAAGACCATTGATAAGGTAGTAGACCGTTTTAAGGTTCTTGTCGATGGAAAGGACAAAGCTGGAGAGTTTTACCGAAAAAGCTTTGCTGCCCTCTTCGCCTATGTATCCCACCGTATTCCTGAAATAACGGACGAACTTTACAAAATTGATGATGCCATGAAGGCGGGATTTGGCTGGGAGCATGGACCCTTTCAGATTTGGGACGCCATTGGATTGGAAAAAGGCATTGAACTCATACAAAAAGAAGGAGGCAAACCGGCGGACTGGGTAAACGAGTTGCTCGCATCGGGCAATAAATCCTTTTATACCGTTAAGGATGGTGCCACCTATTTCTACGATATTCCCAAGAAGTCCATGGTAAAAGTACCTGGACAGGATGCCTTTATTATTTTGGACAACATCCGAAAATCCAACGAAGTCTTTAAAAATAGTGGGGTTGTTATAGAAGACTTGGGAGATGGTATCCTCAATGTGGAATTTCAATCCAAAATGAACACCATAGGAGGCGATGTTTTGGCCGGACTTAACAAGGCCGTCGATTTGGCTGAAAAGGATTTTCAAGGCCTTGTAGTCGGGAACCAGGCAGCAAATTTCTCCGTTGGCGCTAATATCGGAATGATCTTTATGATGGCCGTGGAACAGGAATACGATGAGTTGAACATGGCCATAAAAATGTTCCAGGATACCATGATGAGAATGCGCTATTCCTCCATCCCAACGGTATCGGCACCGCATGGCATGACCCTTGGTGGCGGTTGCGAGTTATCCCTGCACGCCGACATGGTCGTGGCGGCCGCTGAAACGTATATCGGACTGGTGGAATTCGGCGTTGGGGTAATCCCCGGAGGTGGAGGTTCCAAGGAAATGGCCTTAAGGGCATCGGATACCTTCCGCAAAAATGATGTGGAACTCAATGTACTTCAGGAGTATTTCCTGACCATAGGGATGGCCAAAGTGTCCACCTCCGCTTATGAAGCCTATGATCTGGGAATCCTACAGCACGGGAAGGACATTGTTGTAGTTAACAAGGACCGACAAATTGCCACGGCAAAGGCCCATGCCAAGTTGATGGCGGAAGCGGGCTATACCAAGCCAATTAAAAGAAAGGATGTAAAAGTTTTAGGCAAACAGGCCCTGGGAATGTTTTTGGTGGGAACGGATTCCATGGAAGCCGGAAAATACATTTCCGAACACGACAAAAAAATCGCCAACAAGCTCGCCTATGTAATGGCGGGGGGCGACCTTTCGGAAGCTACCCTGGTCACAGAGCAATATTTGTTAGACCTGGAACGGGAAGCATTTTTATCGCTTTGCACAGAAAAGAAAACCTTGGAAAGAATACAGCATATGCTTAAAACCGGTAAACCGTTGAGAAATTAGATGTTAGACTTGAGACTTGAGATTTGAGACTTGAGATTTCAGAATTAAAATAAGGATAAATGCATAATTTCCAAGAATTAGTTATTTGGCAAAAGGCCATGAAAATTACTGAGGATGTTTATAGATTGTCTGCCTCGTTTCCGAAAGCAGAAAAATTCGGTCTCATTAGTCAAATAAGGAGAAGTGCGGTTTCCGTTCCTTCTAATATTGCCGAAGGTGCGGTTAGAAATACGGATGGTGAGTTCAAGAACTTTCTCGGTATTGCTAGTGGCTCTTCGAATGAACTGTTTACACAGTTATTATTATCCCACAGACTACAATTTGCCACCGAGGAAAAAATAACTCCAATTCTTGATCAGCTTATTGAGGTTCAAAAAATCAATTACTCATTAATTAAAAAATTTACAAAATGATATATGACAAATCTAATATCTCAAGTCTAATATCTAAAATCTAACAAATGAAAACAGCATACATCGTAAAAGCATACCGTACCGCCGTAGGCAAGGCACCCAGAGGGGTATTTAGATTTAAGCGACCAGATGAACTGGCAGCTGAAATCATACAGCATATTATGAACGAAGTGCCTCAGCTGGACAAGAAAAGAATCGATGACGTTATCGTGGGCAATGCCATGCCCGAAGCCGAACAAGGGTTGAACATGGCCCGACTCATCTCACTTATGGGATTGAAGATCGAGGATATCCCCGGAGTGACCGTCAATCGATATTGTGCCTCGGGACTGGAAACCATTGGTATTGCTACCGCTAAGATCCAATCTGGAATGGCCGACTGTATTCTTGCCGGGGGAGCGGAAAGCATGAGCTACATCCCCATGGGAGGCTATAAGCCGGTGCCGGATTATGGCATGGCCAAGGAAGGAAAAGAGAGTTATTATTGGGGAATGGGACTTACCGCGGAAGCCGTGGCCCAACAATACAAGGTTTCTAGGGAAGATCAGGATCAATTTGCCTATAATTCCCATCAAAAAGCTTTAAAAGCCCAAGGGGAAGATCGTTTTAAAGAGCAGATCGTTCCTATTGAAGTGGAAGAGACATTTGTAAATGCCTCTGGAAAAAAAGAGACAAAAAAGTATACGGTTGCTAAGGATGAAGGGCCTAGGGCCGATACTTCCTTGGAATTACTGGCAAAACTGCGGCCGGTATTTGCGGCCGGTGGAAGCGTAACTGCAGGGAACTCCTCCCAAATGAGCGACGGAGCGGCCTTTGTATTGGTTATGAGCGAAGAAATGGTGAAGGAATTGAAACTTGAACCCATTGCCCGACTTGTAAACTACGCTGCAGTTGGCGTGGAACCCCGTATTATGGGGATTGGCCCGGTAAAGGCCGTGCCAAAAGCCTTGAAACAAGCCGGTTTAAAACAGGACGACATTGCGTTAATCGAGTTGAACGAAGCGTTTGCCTCCCAGTCGATTGCCGTAATCCGGGAACTGGGACTCAACAATGACATCGTAAACGTCAACGGTGGGGCCATAGCATTAGGGCATCCGTTGGGATGTACCGGATCAAAACTATCGGTTCAGCTGTTCGATGAAATGCGCAAGCGAAAATTAAATGGAAAATACGGCTTGGTAACCATGTGCGTAGGTACGGGACAGGGCGCTGCTGGGGTTTTTGAGTTTCTTAAGTAGAAGTCAAGAGAATAGAAAAGAGAACATAGAAAAGAGAGCATAGAAAAGAGAGCTTGGATTGGAGAACAAATTGCTTGGGCATGAGTAAGAGGCACAATTGCAAAAATTTAAAAATTTGGCAAATGGGCCCTGAAATTGCTAATGAAGTTTCTGATGTCTTAGCGAATTTTACTAATCACGAACGATATGATTTAAGCTCACAGTTGAGCAGAAGTTCCGTTTCAATGCCAAGCAATATCGCAGAAGGTTCTGGAAGAACGGATAAAAATTTTATCGACTTTTCCTTAAGTTCCTCATTCGAACTTGGAACCCAACCGTTGGTTGCCCACTATAGAGGATATATTGATGATAAAATATTAAAATCACTCGAGGACAAAATTGAAGAATAGCAAAGAATGACAATGGGCTTTCAGAATAGCCTAAATTAAAAAGTCTTTTCTCTCTGTTCTGTATTCTATTTTCTAAAAACAATTAATACTACATGACAACAACTACATTAACAAAAGACATCCTCCGCGGAGGGCAATTTCTTGTAAAAGAAACCAAGTGCGAAGATATATTTACGCTGGAAGATCTTTCGGAAGAACAACGAATGATGCGCGATAGCACCAAAGAATTTGTGGACAGGGAGCTATGGGCACATTGGGAACGTTTCGAGAAAAAAGATTACGCCTATACGGAAGCCTGTATGCGCAAGGCCGGGGAGCTTGGCCTGCTAGGGGTTGCAGTTCCAGAACAGTACGGCGGACTGGGAATGGGATTCGTTTCCACCATGTTGGTCTGCGATTATATTTCTGGTGCCACCGGTTCTTTTAGTACTGCTTTTGGGGCCCATACCGGAATTGGCACCATGCCGATAACCCTCTATGGCACCGAGGAGCAAAAGAAAAAATATGTACCCAGATTGGCCACAGGGGAATGGTTCGGGGCTTATTGCCTTACCGAGCCTGGGGCTGGATCGGATGCCAACTCGGGCAAGACCAAGGCCGTATTGTCCAAAGACGGAAAATATTATAGTATCTCGGGACAAAAAATGTGGATCTCCAATGCGGGCTTCTGCAATATGTTTATCGTTTTTGCACGTATTGAAGACGATAAATATATCACGGGCTTTATCGTAGAAAACGACCCAAAAAATGGAATTACCTTTGGGGAAGAAGAGAAAAAATTAGGAATCCACTCCTCCTCTACCCGACAGGTGTTTTTTAGCGATACCAAGGTTCCTGTCGAGAACATGCTTTCCGAACGCGGAAATGGGTTCAAGATTGCCATGAACGCTTTAAACATAGGTCGGATTAAATTGGCTGCCGCATGTTTGGAAGCACAGCGGAGGGTCATTGGGGAATCGATAAAATACGCCAATGAGCGGATTCAGTTCAAGACTCCCATCATCAAATTTGAAGCTATCAAGGCCAAAATTGCAGAAATGGCAACGAACTGCTATGCGGATGAAGCTGCTTCCTACAGGGCTGCAAAGAACATTGAGGACCGCATTGCCCTTCGGGAAGCGGAAGGAAACACCCATCATGAAGCCGAGCTAAAAGGCGTTGAGGAATACGCCATTGAATGTTCCATTTTAAAGGTAGCGGCCTCAGAGGACGTACAGCATTGTACCGATGAAGGAATCCAAATATTTGGCGGAATGGGCTTTAGTGCCGATGCCCCCATGGAAAAAGCGTGGAGAGATGCCCGCATAGCCCGTATATATGAGGGGACCAATGAAATAAACCGAATGTTGGCCGTGGGCATGTTGGTGAAAAAGGCCATGAAGGGCCATGTAGACCTATTAGGCCCGGCCACCAAGGTTGGGGAAGAACTTCTTGGAATCCCTTCCTTTGATACACCCGATTTTTCGGAGTTTTTCGCAGAAGAAAAAGATTTGTTGGGCCGATTAAAAAAGGTATTTCTAATGGTAGCCGGGGCAGCCGTACAAAAATTTGGACCCGATTTGGATGAGCACCAGCAATTATTAATGGCTGCAGCCGATATTTTGATTGAAATCTATATGGCGGAATCGGCCATTCTACGTTCGGAAAAAAATGCAAAACGTTTTGGCGAGGACAAACAGTCAACCCAGATCGCCATGGCTAGGTTATATCTATACAATGCCACGGATATAATCTCCCAGAAAGGAAAGGAAGCTATTGTCTCCTTTGCCGAAGGCGATGAACAGCGAATGATGTTGATGGGACTCAAACGTTTTACAAAATATACGAATCAACCTAATGTTGCGGCCCTGCGCGTGCAGATTGCAGACCACGTTGCCGCAGCCAATGGTTACACCTTTGACTAATTCAGAATGAGTGCCTATTTAGGCAAAAAATGAAACCGCCCCAATGGGGCGGTTTTGATTTTAACCCCAACCCGGACTTGTTATTCAAATTTTCCTGATCGCACTATGTGGAGAAAGAATCACACAACGATCAATCAAGATTCACTTTCTGTCCACCTTAATATTCTTTAGCCTAATTTTGGACAGGAGTGTCAATTTGTTCTGCAGAAACAAGCTATCAATATCTACAATGGATGTAGGCATATTTTCTGGCCTATAATTTTCATAGTCAACAAATCGCAAACCGTTAACATACCTCTCGTTGTATGCCTTTCGAAAACGCATTCCGCCCCCATCGGTATGAAAGTCATAGGCCAGATAATCAACCTTATAGGTATCTTTATTGAACCAATAGATGTAAGTGTCCTCATAATCGTCCCCTCCCCCTTCCTTATCAAATGTCACCTTGACCTTATAGTAATCGTTGCCCTTTATTTTTATCCTTCCAAGCAGTTCCTTGTTCACCGCTGGATCGTTGAGTCCGTAGGGCAAATACGCAAAATAATGCACCGAGTTTATTGAGTTGGAATAGACATTGGCCATGGAATCGGAAACATGTATCAAACTATCGTTTACAAACCGCTGAAAACCTTTAGGGTCGACCCTATCCACCATACTGGAAGAATCCGTGTTGAACGTGCGTTCCATTACCCGTCGGCCATCAACGATTTGAAGCATGTACTCCCTGTCCCTAAAATCAAAGGCAACATTGCTGGTTTTGTATAAATCCCCACCGCTGACCTCAATCGATTTGTCCACGATACGTTGGGCTTCGGAGATTGAATCCATTTTGCTTCCGCAAGAGCAAATAGTAAGCAAGAACAACAAGGGCATTATATTTTTCATAGGCTGCATATTCTAAATAATCGTAAAAGTTGATGAAACTTTACAAACATACCGTATTTTAATTTCCTTGAAGCGAATTGCGTTTCACATATTTGTTCCTATTTTTGCCTTTCCATGCAGAAAAATGTCAACATAAAGAACAAACGCGCCAGGTTCGATTATGAAATTCTGAACACATATACCGCGGGAATCGTGTTGTCCGGAACGGAGATCAAATCGCTCCGCGACAGCAAGGCTTCCATATCGGAAAGCTTTTGTGAATTTAACGAGCAAAGCGAGCTATTCGTAATCAACATGCAGATCGACGAATATTCGCATGGTACCCACTACAACCATAGGCCCAAAGCCGAACGCAAATTATTGCTGAACCGACGGGAACTCAAAAAACTTCATAAGGAAGTCAAGAATTCTGGGCTTACCATTGTCCCTTTGAACCTTTTTATAAATGATCGTGGCTTAGCCAAAATTAACGTGGCGCTGGCCAAGGGCAAGAAATTATACGACAAGCGTGAAACCATAAAAGATCGTGATAATAAGAAGAACCTGGATCGTATCAAGAAAAGCTTCAACAACTGACCCCTCTGCCTTCGGCACCCCGCCAGAATGACCATGTCGGGCTGGCTCCCCTTGAAATAAGGGGAGGACCTTAACATCGAACTTTCCAGGCAACGGAAATTTGTTGGTTCTTTTTAAATTTGGTGACCGTCCCTTCCTTTTAAAGGAGGGGTGCCGAAGGCGGGGTGATTATAACAGGAGAACCTAGCAAAATTGTATTTTAATTTCTAGGCGTTCAGCGCATAGCGACAAACGATAAGCCTAATTCTTATCCTCCAGGAGTGGCACAAAACGAAACGAGCCAAATTCCTTCTTCTCGAATTCCTTAGCGGATTTTCGAACATAAAGCGTCATAATTTGTTCATCGGTGCCAACGGGGATTACCAATCTTCCCCCTAACTTTAATTGGGCCATCAAAGGTTTAGGAACCTCTGGTGCCCCGGCAGTTACGATTATCCCATCAAATGGTGCTTCTTCGGACAGCCCTTTATAGCCATCCCCAAAAATGGCCTTTTTAGGTCGATAGCCAATTTTTTCAAAGAAAATGGAAGTCTTTTTAAAAAGCTCCAATTGACGTTCAATGGTAAACACTTTAGCTCGTAAATGGAGTAAAATTGCCGTCTGATATCCGCTTCCCGTACCAATTTCCAATATCTTGGAACCGGGCTTGACCTCCAAAAGTTCGGTTTGGAAAGCGACGGTATAGGGCTGGGAGATGGTTTGATCCGCACCTATCGGAAAGGCTTTGTCCTGATAGGCATGGGCCTCAAAACCACTGTCCAAAAACAAATGCCGTGGAACCGCCCGGATGGCATCCAGCACCTGCTTATCCCCTATCCCTTTATCCGACAGGATTTCGGCCAATTTATTCCTCATTCCACGGTGTTTCAAGGTATCTTTCAAAGGTTTGGTTTTTGGCCTACTAAGTTAGAAAAAGCTTTCCTCATTTACACGGCTTTTAGGACAATGATCTTTCTTTTGTTCGGCATTGGCACGTGAACCCATGCACGGAACAACAATATTTCCCCCATTTATTCGTGAAACCATAAACTTATCATAAAAAGCTCATGGCCGCACCTCCATATTTAGGATAATACAGAAAAAAAACGTAAGTTGAAAGCTTGTGAAATAAAGAAGAAAAGAATGAGGCAACTGAAGATTATCAAGCAGGTTACAAATCGCGAATCGAAATCACTGGATAAATACTTGCAGGATATCAGTAAAATTGGTCTTATCACCGCCAATGAAGAAGTGGAGCTGGCGCAGCGCATCAGGGCGGGAGACGAGGCTGCCTTGGAAAAGCTAACCAATGCCAATTTACGGTTTGTGGTATCCGTTGCAAAACAATATCAAAACCAAGGATTAAAACTACCCGATTTGATCAACGAGGGTAATGTGGGACTTGTAAAGGCCGCAAAGCGCTTTGATGAAACCAGGGGCTTTAAGTTTATTTCCTACGCGGTTTGGTGGATCCGTCAGTCCATTTTACAAGCGTTGGCAGAACAATCCAGAATTGTAAGATTGCCCTTGAACAAAATAGGCTCCATCAACAAGATAAAGAAGGCGTTTTCCTATTTGGAACAAGCGCATGAGCGACCGCCATCGGCAGAAGAAATTGCCGCCGAACTGGAACTAACCGTAAACGAGGTTAAGCAATCCATAAAAAATTCCGGACGCCACGTATCCATGGATGCCCCATTTAGGGAAGGGGAAGAATCCAATCTTTACGACGTACTTCGGTCAGCAGAGTCGCCCAATCCAGATGGCAATCTCTTACGACAATCCCTGAACACAGAAATCAATAGGGCCCTGGAGACCCTCTCCCCACGGGAGGCTGATGTGGTAAAGCTTTATTATGGCGTAGGGGACGAACCCTCCATGACCTTGGAAGAAATTGGTCAGACTTTTGGCCTAACCCGGGAAAGGGTAAGGCAAATTAGGGAAAAAGCAATTCGCAAACTTAGGCACAACTCCAGGAGCAAGATTTTGAAAACTTACTTGGGATAACCAATCCATTTTGGTTTTTGGTTCTATCGGGTTAGTTTTGGCGAAAAGGCGGACCAGTGTAAGTAAAAAAATGACAAAGGACTTTTAGACAAAGGAAAAAAGATAATTACATATTATCAGGTTAGCTCAAAAGCCATACAGAAACCAGAAAATCCATAGTTTGTAACAAATCCATCCTTGCCCTTTGGACTTTTTGTCATTTTAGGAACGAAATATAATTAGCTTCTACCCAACCAAAGTATATTTATCACTTAGCCATTGTATAATGGACATCGGAAAGCTCCTTTAATGTGTCCGCTGCCTGTTCTGCTGTAATATCCCTTTGGGGATTGGCAAACATTTCATAACCCACCATAAACTTTTTTACCGTTGCCGATCGCAACAAGGGAGGGTAAAAAGCCATGTGGAAATGCCATTCCGGATGTGGCTGTCCGTCCGTGGGTGCTTGATGTATCCCGGCGGAATAAGGGAAAGAAATCCCAAATATATTATCGTAACGGATAGTTAGACTTTTAATGATTTCCGCATAGGCCGATTTTTCTTCCGGGGTGAGTTCCCCAATATGGGCCATCTTGCGTTTGGGAGCTATCAATGTTTCATACGGCCATACCGCCCAATAAGGAACCAAGGCAACAAAATGTTCGTTTTCCAAAAAAATACGTTCCCGCAACTCCAGTTCTTGGGACAAATAATCACCCAATAGACTACTTTGGTTCTTATCCCAGTACGCCTTAAAACGAACTGATTTTTTTTCAACTTCTTGGGGAATTGTCCGTTGCGCCCATATTTGCCCATGGGGATGCGGATTGCTACAGCCCATAATATCGCCCTTGTTCTCAAAAATCTGAACATGGTTTATACTTTCCATGGCTCCTAGTTCCCTATATTCCTGTTGCCATAGTGTAATGACATCTGCAATCGCCTCGTTGGTCATTAAGGGCAAGGTCAACGAATGGTCCGGAGAAAAACACACCACCTTGCAGATTCCTGATTCAGATTCCGCCTGCAGAAGCCCGTCCGAAAATTTTACATCGTCCACATTTTGCAACAAGGCTGAAAAATCATTGGTAAACGAGAAAGGCAATGAATAATCCGGATTAACGGCACCGCCCATACGTTCATTGCCAGGGCATAGATAGCAGGACGGATCATAACTTGAACGTTGGGCAACAGCACTTTTTTCGGTCTTTCCCTGCCAAGGTCTTTTTGTCCTGTGCGGGGATACCAGTACCCATTCCCCTGTTAGAATATTTAATCTTCTATGTGGATTGTTGTTGAATTCCGTATCCATTTGCCGGTCATTTTACAGATGTTCCCTCACTGGGCAACGCTTCAAAAGCGGTAAGCTCTATGTTGAATTTTTCATTGTATGCCTTGGATGCCTTTTGAATATAGTCCTCCACGGAATCCCTGTGCACCAAGTTGATAGTACAGCCACCAAAACCACCGCCCATCATTCGGGCACCGAGTACGGCATCCCATGTTTTGGAAAATTCGACCAAAAAATCGAGTTCCGGACAACTTACCTCGTACAAATTGCTTAGGCCATCATGGGTCTGGTACAATAAACCACCTAGTTTCCCAAGGTCGTTGGCCTTCAGTGCCTCTACCGCCGCTAAAACCCGTGCCTTTTCCTGAACAACGTACAAGCAACGATTAAAGACCTTGTCCCCCATTACCTGCTTGTGATCCATTAACATGGCCTCCGTTGCATGCCTTAGAGAGCCTACTTCGGGATGGCATTTTTTCAAAAGTGATACGCCTAACTCGCATTCCGCCCTTCGGGTGTTGTATTCCCCCGAGGCTAGATTGTGGGACACGTTAGTGTTTAACATCAAAATTTTGTAGGGAGCCAAATCGATTGGGATATATTGGTATTCCAAGGATTCACAGTCCAACAGGATAACGTTCCCCGCTTTGCTCATTACCGAAGCGAACTGATCCATAATCCCGCACTTGGTGCCAACATAACTATGTTCGGCACGTTGTGAAAGTTTCACAATTTCCATTTTGGAAAGGCCAAGATCAAAAAGTTCGTTCAGTCCATAGGCAAGTCCACATTCCAAGGCCGCGGAGGAACTTACCCCCGAACCAATGGGAAGATAGCTTTCTATGGTACAATTAAAGCCTCGGACCTTGTGGGTAATCAAGGAAATCTCGTGGAGAACCCCCAAGATATAATTTTCCCACTCAATAGTACTGGGGGCAATCGTGCCAAGATCTATCTGAAAACCGGTATCGTATCCCTTACTGTAAACATTACAAATACGATCGGAATTATTCCTCTGAAATTTAAAAGTAATCTTCTTTTCAATGGCCGTCGGCAGTACATAGCCCATATTGTAGTCGGCATGTTCCCCGATTATATTTATTCGACCTGGGGATGCAACCGTTAGTTCCGGTTCAAAACTCTTGAGAAAATCCATGCCTTGCCTAGTTGGTTCAGCGCAAATATAACACAATAAACTTAATAAATGTATATAATACGTTTAAAAAGTCTGACTTTCAGAAAGTTTCTTTAAACAATGAACTGCGTCAACAAAAAAACAAAACCGTTCCAAAAGTTTTACCCATTTCCTCCATTACAAATTTTTCAACAAAATATTTCTATATTCCACTTTCATAGGTGGTCCCACGTGTACCTGAACGCCCAACCAACCCGAGAAGCTGCGATTAACGGTGTCATCATCGATTACCTCGCTCATTAAAATTCCGTTGACATAATGCTGAAGTTTGTTCCCTTTGACAATCAGATGTATTTTGTTCCAATCTTCAGCCTTGATCTTGGACTTTAAGGAATCGGAATCCCCCAGGTTTTCTACCACTTCCCTGTTCTGCCAGGCGTTATTTTTCACATTTCCACCTAGGGATCCGGGCTCATCCGGATTCCTTTGGGAGGTAATTATGGCCTTCTCTCCCCTATAGGCCAAGGTTGTACGTTTCCGTTCTTCATAATTCTGCCCTGTATATCTATTTTGTCCGTCTATATCCGCCTGATATCCCCTTAGTGCATTTGGGATACTATCCAAAAGTTCACTGCGGTAGTTTATGCCGCTATTGCCATCCTTGGTTATCCGAAATTCCGCTTTTAGTTCAAAATCCTTTGGTTGATCTCCCTGCCAGACCAAAAAGGTGTTTTTTTTGATCAAAGTAGAAGGAGTTACCTCGCCTACCAAACTTCCGTTCTCGGCCCTCCAATGGATGCCGTCCCCTTTCCAGTTATCCAAGGTCTTGCCATCGAATATGGAAACAAAACCATCTTTGCCTACTTCTTCGGTTTTCGATATTTCTTCGGACGTCCCTTTCTTCTTTTCCTTACAGGATTGAAAGGTGAGGGTCAGGCCAGCGAACAGTAATGCGCCCCAGGCAATAAATTTCATGTTGGTTTTTTGATTGCTCATAATGGTTTGTTATAAAAAATGTAAAGACCGTCCTTCCCGGCCACGATAATATCCTTTTTTCCGGAACCCTTTAGGTCATATAAAATAATGTAAAGACCCGTTCCCTTGCCTTCCCCAAAGGTTCCATAGCTAATGATCTGTTTGCTAAAACTTTCCCCGTTCCATTTATAATAATATATGCCGACCGGATCGTTTCCACCGGGGTCATGTCCGTTATGCGCCCTATAACGTTTTCCCGTGATCAATTCCATTTCCCCGTCCCCGTCCATATCTGCCCATTCCATAGTGTGGAACTGGGAATTGTAGGGGTCAATGGGATGTTTTGTCCAACTTCGTTTCTTCGTTTTGCCATCCACCTTTTGCTCGTACCAATCCAGGCCATAGCCATGTGCCTGGCCTACGATGGCATCACTTAGCCCATCCTTGTTCACATCTGCCACTAGAATTGGGATGCTCGCGGTACCGAAATCAAAATCGGGACGAAAGACCCAAGTGCCGTCAAATGGCTTTTCCGGTGCTTCCAACCATCCATTATGTACGATAAGATCTCCCCTTCCATCCCCATTGATATCCCCGAACCCCAATCCATGGCCGTGTTTTCCCATGATTCCAATTGCTTTAAACTTTCCCGTGCCCTTGCCTTGCCTATCCTGGACCAAGCGATAGATCATCAAGGAATCGTTGGGAGTATTGGGGACAATCTCCAAGTTCCCGTCCCCGTCAATATCCCAAGCGCGGGTAGTCTCTATATTTCCGGTTTCCGCAATTTGGTGCTCTTGCCATTCCTCGTCCTTCCCGGGATTTTCTTTCCAGACCAAATGCTTGCCAAACCACCCCCCCGTAATAAAATCGAGTCTGCCATCACCGTTGACATCTAAGGGAATCGTAGAGAAATCGTCCCAATATTCGCCATAGCGCTGGGAAGAACCCATAAAATGTCGGTTGATATAATCCGGTCCTTCGTACCAAAATGCGCCGGAAACGATATCGGGTATCTTATCCTTATTGACGTCAAAGCCCCCCACCGATTCATAGCTTTCCGATGCGATCTTGGTTTTGCTAAACCGCATCGGTGATTCCGGATTTGCCTTTTCCACAGTTTTCGATTGGGCCAAGCACGGGCTCACGATCGTGATGAAAACCAGGAATATAAGACACCTCCTGAACAATTTGTTGAACCGGGCTGGGACTGTTTCCGAAAATATTGAAATGATCATTTAATTTTTGTCATAAGCGTCTTCTCCAATGGTCCCTTCAAAGAGAATCTATACTGCCCAGCAGTAACTATGAACCCTTGAGTTTCTGAGCTTGAACTTGAGTTTTTGCTAATTTTTTAAATTGATAAAAAACTATTTTGCATCCTGTTCACCCTCTTTGTAAATCGCATTATCAGGATTTCCCCCGGCGACCAAATAGGCCAACAAGTCCTTGAGCTCATCAGGGTTCAGCCTGTTGATCGTTCCCGGTGGCATCAGGGAAACCGTTGATAATCCCTTACCTACAACCTGATCTTTAGGAATGGTACGCGTTACCTCAGGGGCATATGGATTTTGTGAAATAACATAATTTTGCTGGTCCTCGTTTACGATCCTGCCGACAACGGCCTGACCGTTTTTCAATGAAAAGGTTGTTGTGTTATACTGATCGGAAATTACGGCACTGGGGTCAATAATGGATTTCAACATATCCTCTGGCGAAAACCGGGTGCCCAGTTGGGTCAAATCGGGGCCTATGTTCTCACCAGCGCCCCCCATGCTATGACAGGTAATGCAGGTAGTGGCCGCAAACATGTTTTTTCCATTCTCAAAATTTCGTTTACCCAGTCCGCCTGCCAATAATGGGGCAATGTCCTCCTCTTTCCAGTTTTTCCCAGGTCCTTTCGGTTGTGGGACCCCATCCAACAAATCGTTCCCGGACTTGCTCAACAGGGAATCGCCGGACATCTCGTTGTAATAATCAAATTTGTTCTTCGGCACATGGGAAAGGGCCATTTTTCTTGCCCTGTCTATAAATCCAACATAACTGTTGCCCGCCTTGTACGAAAAGGCGTGATAAAACCATTTAAAATACTTCTCCCGAAGCTCCGGTGTCCATCCCTCGGTTACCTCGCTCAGGACAATGCCATAATAAATATGCTGGGCAGGGGGAAGATTTTTAAGGGTTTGGGCGATATCTATTCCGTATTGGGGATTTCTAAGTATCAAGTCGGCCGAATTGGTAGAGGCATTGGCCATAACATCGGCATTTTCCCCTTTTTGGGATTCCAGTAGGTCCAGTGTTTTTGTAACGATCATTGGATCGTTCAGATAGGCCAAGATTTTGCTCAACAATTGGTTGGTCACATCGGTGTCTGCCGGATAAGAAGGCGACAAATATTTAATGACCTTGTTTTTAACTCCGGCATTGGGAACGCCAAATCGGGCCAAAACCAGCTCAAAGGCACGCAATATATCCACTTGGTCAATGGCGGACAGCTTGTTGTAATCTATCTGCATCAAGGTGTTCAACATTCGTTCCTGTTGGGATTTGTCACCATGTCTGGCCAAAGCTATTATGCCCTGAATCGCCGTTGCTGGATCTTTCTCCGCGTATGTTTTTTCTTGCCAGTCTTTTAGGGGCTGATGTTCTACCGCAATTCTTGCCGCATACTGAATAAAGCGATCGTCATTCTTCAAATAGGGCCATGCAAAATCCACTGCCCCTTCCTTTGGGCCCGTATGGTAAGCCTCCAACTCTTTCCTGATTTTGTGTTCCTTCGTTGCCACGGGAGCTCCGGAATCATCATCATTTTCAATGTTCTGGGTGTAATAAACCCTATATAGATCGGAATCCAATCGACGGCCACCGGTCATAAAATAAAGTGCACCATCCGGACCGATCACGCCATCGGTCAACGGCAAGGGAATTCCAGAAAGGAATTCTTCCTTCCTTGTTTCATACGATGCCCCTTTTGGCTGGAGCTCTATCGCATAGATAATACCAAAGCTCCAATCGAACGCAAACAAGCTATGTCTATATTTACTGGGGAACTTGGCATCCTTACCATAAAACACATTGGTTGGGGAACCCTGGCCAATATTCAAGATCGGAGGTAGGTTATCGGGGTATGCGGGAGACCATTTCCCGTCGCCCGTACGCCACCCAAATTCACTGCCACTGGTCACATGGCAGATACGGGTTGGCCGGTACCAAGGCATCCCAAGATCCCATTCCATATCGGAATCGTAGGTAAACATATCCCCAAGTTCATTAAAGGCAAGATCGAACGGGTTCCTATATCCGGCGCTGACCAATTCCCAGGTTTTCCCTTCCGGATCTATATGGGCCACCCAGCCTCCTGGGGCCGTCCTGTTATTGGCATGGCCCCGTGGATCCTTGATCAACGGAAAAAGGTTGTCCCGCTGCCAAACCTTTGGCAAACGGTAAGAATCCATTTCCGGCAGA
Organism: Sediminicola sp.; assembly: GCA_048266425.1. Classification (GTDB taxonomy): domain Bacteria; phylum Bacteroidota; class Bacteroidia; order Flavobacteriales; family Flavobacteriaceae; genus Cerina. Next base: position 8,519 of record JBLWZN010000030.1, on the reverse strand, counting down.
TCTGTATGGTTACCGGCAATAACATAGAGCGACTTGCCGTCCGGTGCCATTACGATACTATGGGGTCCGTGTTCGCCTGGTTCCCCGGGCAATTCCCTGATCAGGGTTATCTTATCGAACTTATCGTCGTTATCGGTGTCCTGCAGACGATAAAGCCCACTGTTTTTGTCAAAATCGGCATCACTGCGGTGGTTTACCATAACGTATAAACTGTTAAAAGCATAGAGCAGTCCCTGGGCATAGCCCATTTGGATAACTGAATCGGCAACGGCCTCCCCAGTTTTTATCTTGAGCCTTTCCACCTTCGGCTCAAGTGTTTCGGAACCAATTGGAGCTAGCTCCAATCGGTAAAGAGCCCCGTATTGATCGGCAGTTATGAGCCTGCCCTTGTCGTCAAAGGTCATCGCCACCCATGAGCCCTGCTCGTTTTCGGCCGGACTGTACAAATGCTCGGCCTTGAATCCTGGTTGCAGTTTAAGTTTTTCGATCTTGGGGTCTTGTGACCCGGTGTCGGCCGAAGCCGTTTCCTTTGCCTTATTGCACGATACGATAAGAAGAGCAGAAAGGGAAAGGGTAAGGAGAATTTTAGACATTATTAAGTTGGTTTAATTTATTGCGTTGTGGTCCCTACATTTATTTAAAGAACATCAGATAAAACTAAGCGAAAAAATTATTAAAAAAAAATGTGCGCCATTTAAAAAATAAGGCTCACCGAAGTGCCCTTTCCTTCCACGCTGTTGATCTGAATTCGACCCTTGTGGAGCAGCATAATCTGCTTGCTAAGGCTCAACCCTATCCCACTACCACTCTTTTTGGTAGTGAAGAAAGGCACGAAAATCTGGTCCAAAATCTCATGGGGGATACCACCGCCGTTGTCGGTTACCTTAATTATGGTTTTCCCCTTGTTGTTTTTGCTGGCGGCGACCATGATTTTAGGACTTGCCTTGCCCTCACAGGCATCTACGGAATTAAGGATCAGGTTTATCAACACTTGCTCTATCAAATAGGTGTCAATATTAACCTGTAATTCCTGATTGTCCAGAACAAAATTCAAGTGCATTTTCTTTTTTTCCAATGATGGTTGGATCAAATTTTCAATATTATCGAACATTTGGCGAACCAACACGGTTCCCAAATTAAGGCTGGTGACTTTATTAAGGCTACGATAGGTTTTTGCGAACATCATCAGGCCTTCGCTCCGCTTTTTTATGCTCCCGATACCGGCATCCAGATCTTCCATATCCAGCGGGTGGACCGAAGGGCTTTCCCTAGTTCTTCTAACTTGATCCTGAAGCGTCTCGGCCAGGGAGGAAATTGGGGCAATGGAATTCATGATCTCGTGGGTCATAACGCTCAAAAGCTTTTTCCAAGCCTCGGACTCGGTTTGGTTTACCGTGGCATCCACATTCTGCAAGGCGATCAATTTAAAGGTTTCCTCCCCGAGAATGAAAATTGAATCTGCAACTAGCACTTTTATCCTTTCGTTCTCTACCTCGATATCCATGGCGCCACTTTGGGCCGGGTGGTTTCCAAAAATGCTTTGGTAGAGTTCTGGTTTTCTATTTTCCAAAAAGGACATCTTTTTAAAGGCCGGGACATTGAGCAATTCCATAAAGGCCTGATTGATCCACAAAACATTTCCCGTAGAAATTTCGTAGGATATAATCGCCGTATCTACCATTTCCAATATTTTCTGCAGATATAGATGTTGGGCCTCCTTTTCCTTGTTTATCTGTTTGATCGTCTTGTTTACCTCGTTAAAACCCTTGTGGAGTTGCCGCATATCCTCCGGACCCGTCTTATCATTGAACCAGCGCGAAAAATCGCGATACTTTACCGATTCGAAAAAATCATCCATCTGGACGAATCTACGTGAAATATAATGGCATAGGTGATAGGATATCATTGCGGTCCCCAGCAGGGCGAGAACGATATAAAAGGTGTTTTTCAACGGTATGGTAAACGCCAGAGCGGTAAGACACAAGAACAGGGCAAAAAGCCTTAAGGACAAACCCGCTTTGTATTTTTTATAAGCCATACTTGTTCAATCTTCTGTAAAGTGCGGTACGGGTTATCCCCAACTCCTTGGCGGATTTGGAAATATTTCCCTTGTTCTTTTCCAGGACCTGGAGAATGGTCTCCTTTTCTACGGAATCCAAATTAAGGACCCGCGGTTTGCCAAGGGTCGGTTTTTTTTCAATGGGCGAAAAAATCAGATCTTCCACTTTAAGCACATTCCCGTCGGCCATAATAACGGCGCGTTCCAATGCATATTGGAGTTCCCTCACGTTCCCCGGAAAAGGATGGTCTTCCAATTTCCTAAGTAGGGCATCATCCAGATCGAACCCTGGTTTTGCATATTTTTCGGAATACACATCCACAAAATAACGAGCCAATAAACGAATATCGCCCTCCCTATCCCTCAAGGGCGGTACCATAATTTCTACAGTATTGATACGATAAATAAGGTCTTTTCTAAACTTCTCCTCATCGGCCAAGGTCTGCAGGCCAATGTTGGTAGCGCATATAAGCCTAATATCAATGGGTATTGCCTGATTGGCACCCAAAGGGGTAACCATCCTACTTTGAAGCACTGTCAGCAACCGTGCTTGTTGTTGCAGGGTTATGTTCCCGATCTCATCCAAAAAAAGGGTACCTCCATGTGCCGATTCAAACCTGCCCTTCCTATCTTCCCTAGCGTCCGTAAATGCACCTTTTTTATATCCAAACAGCTCGCTCTCAAACAAGGTGGGGGTAAGGGATCCCACATCTACCTTTACAAACGGCCCGTCCTTGCGCAAGGAATTTTCATGGATGGCTTTGGCAATAAGATCCTTTCCCGTGCCATTTTCGCCAAGAATAAGGACATTGGCGTCCGTGGGCGCAACTTTTTTAATCTTGGCGAACACTTCATTGATGGCCCCACTTTCACCAAGTAAGTTGGTTGAACCCATGGGAGGGGTTGACTTATTTGCCCTACTTCCAGATTTTTTTGAGAGTATCTCGGTAATTGCCCCGACCAATTTTTCGTTCTTCCAAGGTTTGATCAGAAAGTCGGCCGCACCTTCCTTAAGGGAACGAATTGCCAAATCTATATCGGCATAGGCAGTAATTAGGATTACGGAGGCCTCACTGCCCGATTCCCTTATTTTCCGAAGCCAATAAATACCTTCATTTCCGGTGTTGACCAGACCATTGAAGTTCATGTCCAGAATTATGATATCGAATGTGGATTTAGAAAGCAGGGAACGGATTTGGTTCGGATTCTTCTCGGTCACCACTTCCTTAACCAACGGCTTGAGCAATAATCGAATAGCCGTAAGCACATCGGCATCATCGTCAATCACTAATATTTTGGCATTTTTTGGCAACATGATGAACTCGTTCAAATACAATTATACAAATTTCTAAGCCGCTATATAAATCTGCAAACGTATAAGTTTTGACAGTTGCGAAAGTGTATCGAAACCGAACGATCAATGAAGCGATCAAAATTCCCGTTGGACCATTCCTTTTGGTTGCAGGTCTGGGTTCATTATAATTTCAAAATCGATTATTCCCAATACCAGTCCTTCCTCGGTAATCACTTCAATTTGCCATCTGCCCGGCTTTACATTGTTCTTGAATGTATAACCACGGTAGCCCCCATCCCTACCCCCGGTGATCTCATAACCAATATTGTCCATAATTTCCCAGGAACCGGTATTCCGGTCAAACCATTTCCATCGATGTAAGATCGATTTTTCCAGATCGGTAGGTGCGAATATGGAGGAAAAAACGTAAACGGTGCCGTCTGGTTGAAGAATAAATTTGTGTCGATAATCCCTCCAAAACACATACCATTCATCGGTTTCGTATGATACCACATATTTATTGTTCCTAATCCCAATATTATGGGCCACAAGCCCGGTTTCCATCGCCAAGGGCACAGGCGGGATAAGGTTCAAAAAATAAAATAAGTTTATCACACCATAAATGGACAGGATAAGCCCAATTATTTTGCCAAGATGTACCTCTAACCGTGTGCTTGGACTTATAATGTAAATAAAAACGATCAAAATAAGCGTACATACCAAACTAACGGCTCCTGAAACAATAAAGATCCCAGTATTCATTTCCTTAATAAAAACGGGGATCATGAATACAAAAAAGGTGAAACTTATAAAAAAATAGACGCTAAACTGCAGGTATTTGTTGGATATCCTCTTTTTAAGATACTCGTTCGCAAAAAACAATACTATCAAGATTATAAAGAAGGACATGGTTTTGGAAAGGGAAACACTTCTGGAAAAATAAATAACGTACGCACTGGAAAGTCCTCCAAAGAAAAATTGAATGGCCAATGGTAAATATTCTTCATATTCGCCCAGTTTTGTGTTTTTCCATTTCCCATCGTCTACTACATTATAAAGATAAAGTACAGTGGTAAGCAAGGTCATATACAAGCACAGCATAATCACGTCATATAGCCGGTCTATACGTCCCAACGTTAAGGAATCAAAGATAAACCCGGCGATAAAAAAGATTATTGGGGCGTATTTTTGATGTCTCGTTAAGAATTTTCGAAACCCACTGTTTCTAAATTTGACTAATGCTCGCTTCATGCAAAATTTCGAAAGAACTCGTTTAAGGTTATTGGTCGGTTTTCTTTGTTTCAGGTTTCAGGTTTCAGGTTTTAGGCTTCAAGTTTGATGAACCCAAAATTGTCCTTTGTCCTTCATCCTTTATCCCTACTTTATTCAATTTTAATTGACGATAATTTGTGCGCTTTCACAAAACCTCTCATTACACCCCCTGACCAAAAGTCAACAGATTATTGTCCGGATCCAACAACGAAAATTCCATTTGACCCCAAGGTTTGGTTTGAAGATGCCCATTGGGATGAACATCGATCTCTTTGTCCAAAATCCATTGATACAACTCCTCTATGCTATCTGTTCGGATATAGACCTGTCCGTAATTTTCTTTGGGATCAAGCGTCTTGAACTTGAAGAAATGAATTTGGATATTGTCCTTTTGCACCATCAAGTAATCATCGAAGTCAGTTCTTCCAAATTCTTGAAAACCCAACTTTTGCAGATAATAATCCTTGGTAATTGCCTTATCCCTCATGGGCAATTTGGGATTGATACTCTTTAACATATTTATGTTATGTGTTGATAATCAGGATTAAATCTGATAATATTTAAAGTGAATGTTTACGCCTATAAAATTGAATTCCCTTCTGTGCGGTAACCATTGCTCCAAAATTGGGCGTTCGTATATTTTAACTAAATTCCCTTATCTGCCAACGCACTACTAATTACCTGATAGGTACTTTCATAACTTTCCCTTAACAGGGTCTTGGCATCCATGTTGGCCCAATATCCCTTGTTGAACAATTCTACGGATAGCGCACCCCTAAAGCCGGCATCATAGAGATTGGGCAGTATTTTATCGTACGGGCAAACCCCCTTTCCCGGCAGCACCCGGTCCGCATCCGTGAGTTGTTCCCGTGCCGGACTGGACGGGTAGTCGTTCATATGGATTACGGGCAACTTCTTGCCATTAAGGCAATCCAAGGTATCCCAACTGCTTCCGCCACGGTAAAGATGATAAAAATCCAACAGCATAGAAGCTTTTTGATGACCGGTAGCGATTACGATATGGGCACAATCCGCCAACTTGCTCAAAGATCCCGCGCCCCATAGTTCTATAAGTGGGGTTACCCCGGTCTCGTCCCCTAACTTAAGAATGGCGTTGTATCGATCCGTATATGCATCAAAATCAGTGCAGTTCCATGATTTGACGCCCTGTACCGGTGCTGCTATAAACTTCCCGCCCAGCGCTGCCGTAATCGACATTTCTTGCTGCATTAAATCAAGTGCCGCTTTCCTTTCCTCGGCATCGTCGCTACACCATTTGGAAAAAGCGATCACGTTTTCCAATAAAACATTTCCCGATTCCAGTTTTTCCCTTAATTGGGAACTGCTACCCCCATTTGCCATAAAGGATTTCACATCGCTCATCCAAAGTTCGGTACCGTCAAACCCAGCCTTGGCTATCATATCGATCTGTTGGTCCACCGGCAGCTTATAGGCTAGAATGGTGGAGGTATTCAGGCTAATCCCAAAAGGAAGTTTCCTCCTCGCTTCCAAATCGTTGGTAGAATCGGAATTTTGGGTACTCGCCATCAATGCCTGTCCACCCAATACGGACGCGGAGGCCAAGATCGAATTCTGTATCGCTTTTCTCCTGGAAATCTTCTTTAAGGTCATTGGTCATTTTTTAATTTAAACGAAGGGCGATAAAAATAATCAAAAGATTGGAGAGATATTTGAAATATGATATCAATATTGTTCCTCAACAGACAAAAGACTGCATCGCTAGAGGGCAAAAGACTTGGCTCGAGCCGTATTAGTTCAAATTTTTGATTAAAATATTGTTTTCATGGTCGTTTTCGCCATAGAAAATTCACTTGCATCCCTACCTGAAACCGTTCCAGGCGGGCTTTAGGGCCGAGGCAAAAATTGAATTTTCGGTCTTTTGGCTTTATATATTTGGCTTTGTAATATTCTCAAAAATTCATGATTTTCTAAGGGACCCCTCCGCCTATCGGCACCCCGCCAGAATGACCATGTCGGGCTGGCTCCCCTTGTAAAAAGGGGAGGACCTATAACAATATATTCTTAGTATACGAGGGTATGAATGTATCAACCGACCTCATGATCCTATGTCCAGATTGGTAATTATCTAAAAGATTAGGACAAACTACGACGGAGAAGATACTGTCCCTACATTTGCCTACTGTCCAATTTAAACTTAAATTCCGCGATAGTAATCCAAAATCTTTACCCGTAGTAGGTACTCGAATTTGGCATTGGAAAGATTTAAACGGGCGGAATCCAAATTGTTCTTACTGGTGATATACTCCACGATGTTGGAGACCCCATTATTAAAGCGGATCTCGTTGACCCGAAAGGATTTTTCATAGGCCGTGACCTGATCTTCCAGGATAAAATACCGATCGTAGGCCGATTCCATATTCAAATAAGCTTGATCGATGGATTGCTTAAAGGAGAGCTTCGTATTTTCAAAATCTACCAAAGATTCTTCCTTTTGTATTTTTTGAAGGGCCACCAAATTTTTGGCGCGGAACCCATTGAGGATAGGTATCTGAACCGAAACCCCAAAAACGGAATTGAAATTATTGTTAAACTGATCCAAGTACCCGATACTTGATCCTTCAAACAAGGTCTCGTTTCTCATCACTGGAAATTGATCATTATTTACATTCACATAATCCCCCGTTTCCCTAACGACAGTCCCCGTTTCGGCAAACGATTGGGCGCTACTTGAAAAACTGGTGTTCAACCGGCCAAACAAGGATACATACGGGTAATAATTTCCTCTTGCGGCCTTGATTCCAAAGATAGCGGCATCTATCTGGAATTGTTTGGATTTAAAGGTAGCCATGTTTTGGAGGGATTCGTCAAAAACTTGATCAGCGGTCAAGGGATACTTTTCAGAGCTCACCAATCCTTTAAAACTATCGAATGATACTTGGGCATTGGGATCCAAATTGGTATTCAGCAATTGCAATAGTTTTAATATAAACACCTGTTGGGTATCTTTAGCGCTGATGACCCCCACTTGGTCCATGGCCAACTGTCCCAACATGTCCGTATAGTCGGCCGGATTTCCCACTTCTTCATCGTAGAGTACCCGAAGTCTATCCAGCTGTTGTTGGGTAGTCTCCAATCTCGCTTTTGCCAGTTCTACTTGATCTTTTCCGTTCAGGATCTGGATATAGGCCAAGGTTACTGCCAGAATCAGATCTTGTCTTGCCTCTTCGGTCTGCATTTCAGCAGCCTGCAATTGAAATCGATCCCTTTTGATGCTGTTCATCAATCGAAAACCATTGAACACCAGTGCATCCAGACTTAGCCCAGCATTTGAAAAATTTAATTTTTGGTTGATGATATCGTTCGTATAAGGATCAATACTACGTCCGTTGCTGACGCCTAGATCATAATTTCCGTTCAAGGTAGGAAGCATTTCGTTCCTGGTCTGATGAAAATTGACCTCAGAAGTTTTTGCCTTCAGGGTCGCACTTTTTAGATCGAGGTTGTTTTTTAAGGCTATCTCGATGCAATCGGACAAGCTATAGGTTATCTTCTTCCCGTCTTGGGCCGTTCCGCTGTAAATAGCAAGAATAAAGTACCCGTATAATATCTTTTTCAACATTTTGTTTTGTTTTTAAGGGTCATTCAGTGTTTGGAGTATGGTGTTTTTGGAAAGTTTCAGGTTTCTGGTTTCTTTATTCAATTTTGAGTTTGGGCTTGAGTTTGAACTTCTAACCTGCAAAACATCCCCCTCATTAAACTTTGAACCAAACTGCCAACTTCAACTGCCAACTTTTTTGTTACAAGTTTCATGCATTTTCGGACTTGAGTTTGAATTTGAATTTGAGCTTGAACTTAAACTTCCCCTACACCATCCTACCATCCAATAAATTAATAATCCGGGATCCATAGGCA
>JBLWZN010000029.1:0-53354 GCA_048266425.1 Sediminicola sp. | reverse complement strand
GGTACTAAAAGAAAATTGGCTATAATACTTCCAATTTTATACGACATTGACCAACCAATATGATTGGCAATGTTTTTGGTCCGGTTAGTTTTTATTCCAAACTTATTGTATATTTTAAAGACTAAGTTTTTCAAGAATTATTTTTTAATTACCTAGTAGCTTTCATCCTTTTCCATAAACCATTTAAAGGTTCGTTTTAATTCCTTTTTTCTAAATATTTATGAGGCGTCCCAACCTGTTTTTATCATTTTATCACGCCCACATTATCCAAGACCTGCCTAATTTTTTGGGGCCCTTATGTTTGGCGAGCTATCATCAAATATCTTATTAATATTTTCTAAGTCAGTCATTTTCAGGTAAAACCCAATTGAATTATTAGGGAAATTATCAGAATGCTTTATCCGCGTAAAACGTTCTTCATTAACGCCTCCAATAATTTTCCGTTAGGAATGATTGCAGCGGATGAATTATTTTCCGAGTGAAGCCGTAGTACTACCATACTATTTTAGCATTAAAGATTATTCTCGTTTTTAAAATTTTTATTGAAAAAGCATAAACCTTAGATTCCTCCATTTGTTCTATTTCTCTTCCAAAGATTTGGATGAAAATATCTCCGATTGAGCCTGCAAAACCGGGGTAGGCCTATTAATATTAAAAAAAGGCAACAGCCCCGAGTTGTGGAGGGTAGTAAGGCAAAATAAGAAACTGACTTTAAATAAAATTACCTTTTATTCATATGGCTTTCAGCAAAATAATCGTTTCCATAGGTTAGATTAGAACCATAACCACAACCGTTAGCTTCCCTAACAAACCCCCTTTTTTTAAGACCATTAAAGACTATTCCAGTATTTTTCAGTGTTACGTCGTCCTCCCCTTGACCCAGCCTTTTTATTATCCTCTTAGGTGTTACATCATGCCTGATCACCAGCAAGTTAATATCACTATATTCAGTCAGAATATTTGCATCAGATACCAAGCCTAAAGGTGCTGAGTCCATGATTATGTAATCAAATTTATCTAATAGCTCATTAAAAAGAGTTTCCAGTTTGCCGTTTAAAAGTAATTTTGTTTGGTCGCTACCCTTGGTCCCGGCCGGTAGTATAACCAAATTGTCCACCTCCTTTGAATGGTGGACAATGTCTTCCATTTTAAATCCACCCATTAAATAATTAACTATTCCAGGATTACCGGCCAAATTAAAAGATAGGCTCAGATTCGGCCGTCGGAAATCCATATCGAGCAGGACCACCCGCTTCCCACTTTGTGCAAGACTGAACGCAAGGTTTTTGCTTACAAAGCTTTTGCCTTCCCCTGCAATACTTGAAGTTACCAAGATTTTCTTCTTTGTAAAGGTTCTGCTATACAGTCCTAGCTTGGCCGCTATTTTGCGAAGCTGTTCAGTCAGAATTATATCGTCCGTTGGAGAAAGAGAAATCGTTTTTCCATTTTTTATATACGATAGCTCGCCAAGGACCGGTATATCCACGAAATCGTCAATTTCCGACCTAAATAGTATCGCCTTATTCATCATATCCTTTATGACTACGTAGGCTACCCAGAAACCTATCGCTAAAAAAAATGCAATTCCATATACCTTAAAACCTTTTGGGCTCACGGGTTCCACGGATGCCTGGGCCCTCGTCACTATTTTACTGTCCCCATCGGTTGGGACATAGGTAAGCGCGGTTTCCTCCCGTTTCTTTAAGAGATATGCGAAGAGGTCGTTTTTAACCTCCTTTCTACGTGTTATCTCCAAAAGCTTGCGCTCCTTTTCCGGTAATGTTCGTAGCGCTGAATCAAATTTTCCAGAGGTATTGGTCATGTTGGTTAGGCTCGTTTGCAGATTACTTCTCTGGCTCCTAACATTGTCCAGGATAGTCGGTCTTATTTTTTCGATCTCATCCGCAATGGAGGTCAACATGGGATTATTGACCGCCGTGGTGTTTTTTAAACCTTCATACTTTATTTCCGCGTTATAAAGCTTTTGAAGCAATTGGGTCAATACGGGATCGTCTATACCCATGGTCGAAGGAACTATGCTCCCCCCCATATCCTTCGATTCGATATAATTTTCCACTTTCTCCAGAATGGACAGCTTCAGTTGAATTTCGGAAATCCTCCGATCGGTCTCCCCTGCATCCTGTAGATAAAGCCTGCCCTGCTCGCTAAGGTTCACAACCCCCTTAGAGGACCTGTATTGCTCTATTTCACTTTCCAAATCGTTGAGTTCATTTTCCACGTTCTTAATACGTTCTTCAATAAACTCCATGGTATTGGAAGCCAGTATGTTTTTATCATCAATGGCCTTCAGCCTATAGGTTTGTATTAGAGTCTCTAGGATTTCCTCTCCTCTTTCGGGAACTGCATCCCTAAAATTTAAATTTACAACCGTAGAGAGCTTTTCCGGGGGGGTGATTTCTAAAGATTCAAGTAGTCCCTGGGTTGTGCCACGGGGATTGGACAAGGTGAAATACAAAGGTTTTCCCGTTTTGGAATCGCCATTTTTATTGGGCACAAACATCACTGTGCCATAAGGACTTTCCGTCCATTGGTTTAACCCATAGGTTTTACCATCTACATGTACGTTGTTTTTTGAGGGATCGAACGTAAAATAATGCTTGGTTGGAGCTCCCTTTTTAACATAAATTTTATCTGGATTCTTAATGACCACCTTAATTGGGGACCAATTGTAGGCCGAAATGGATTTAATGGGGATGCCCGCAAATTCGCTTTCCTCAAAAATGGGGGCGTAGAGATTGAGCTTGTTTACCACTACCCTCATAAGGTCACGGGACTGGAGAACCTTGATTTCATTTTCCACGATTTTTTTGGAATCGAAAGGATTCATGGATTGCACCATTTTAGAATCATCGACCCCCTTGTTCTCATCTTTGATCATCAACGTGGCCGAAATCCCATAAATTGGCGTTTTATATCGCATGTAGCCCCAAGCGATAGCCAAACTCACAAATAATACGATAACAAAAATTGGCCAGTACGGAAAATATAGTTTAAACAATATATTCGCCAAATTCTCCTCCCTGTCCAACCCCCTTTTATTGGTATTATTCAACATTTTATAATTTTTTATTTAACGAATGTAGATATAGAAATTACCATTAAGGACAATCCACTTAATATTACGGCAAACCATTGTGGGGTCATGGAAGTGCTCGCCACTTTCTTTTTATTCGCTTCTACGTAAACAATATCGTTGGATTTAAGATAATAATAGGGCGAGTCAAAAATTTCCTTGGATGTTAAATCCAGCCTGGTCAATTTTTTAACCCCATATTCCTCCTCCCTAATAATTACCACGTTGTCCTTTCTGCCATAAATGGTAATATCACCGGCCAGTCCCAAAGCCTCCAACAAGGAAATCTTTTCGTCCGGGATGGTAAGGACGGATGGGTTCTTGACTTCGCCCAAAACGGAAACCTTAAAATTGAGGTAGCGTATATCCACAATGGGGTCCAACAATAGTTTTCTATCTATCAGTTCCTTGGTAATCTCTTCCCGAAGTTCTTTCTTGGATTTCCCCGCCGCCTGGATCTTCCCCAATACAGGAAACCTGATAAAACCATCCTGGTCCACCAGATAACCGGAAACCTGTGCCGTTGTTCCCGAAACCGTTGAAGATCGGACCGGGCTAACATTCGAAACATTAAATATTTCCGTAGCCTCGGGGTTTACACTACTCACCGATATACTCAACAAATCATTGGAGCGAATTACCGGCTCCAGATTTTCAAAATTATTTATGAATTTAATATTTGGGGTTTCGTAAAAATATGTGGTTTCCTTTGTGCTGCCACAGGAGTTCAATAATATGGCTACAGCGCCCAACAACCAATAATTTTCAAGATTTGACCGAAACGGGTTACCAAATTGATTTTTAACAAATTTTTTTAGATTCATTTTATGCCACTATTGAGGTTGGTTATTTAGTTAATTAAAATGTTTTGCTTACGAAAACACTAATAAATATAAGCCAATTGGATTGGCCTATCAAAATAGAATTATCCCCTTTTTATTAAAAATGTCCACGGTGAACCAAAATTACCACCTTTTAATTTAATGTCGGTGGATTAATAGGCTTTTTCATCCTTCCTAAATTCATTGAATATCGTATAGAGAATGATTTTAAGATCCAAGGCCAAACACCATTTTTCAACATAAAAGATATCCAAACGCGTTCTATTCCTAATATCTATAGGCTGTAAGATTTCTCCTCTATACCCCTTAATCTGGGCAAGACCGGTAATTCCCGGTTTTACAAAATGCCGTACCGAATATTTATCTACCGAGGATTGATAGTCAAAGGTATGGGATTTCATATGGGGACGTGGCCCCACAACGCTCATCTCCCCTTTTAGGACATTGAAGAACTGTGGAAGTTCATCAATACTTGTTCTACGAATAAAATTTCCGATTTTCGTAACACGTGTATCGTTTTTCGTTGCCATTCTTGTATTGGCATCTCCATTGACCGTCATGGACCGGTATTTATAGCACAGAAAAATCGCTCTTCTTAACCCATGTCGCTGTTGCTTAAAATAAAGGGGGCCGGGAGATTCCAATTTAATCAGGATAAACAGAAGCGGGGTAAGCCAAGAAAGCACAAAAACGATTACAAAAAGTGAGAAAACAATGTCGAACAATCGTTTTAAGATTCGGGCCCGGTCGGTATCCAAAGGTACTTTTCTTATATCCAAAACCGGCAGGGTCCCAAACCGTTCTATGGACATCGCCCGGGTAAAAATTTCCTTATGGTCCGGAATCAATTTAAACTTAATAAGATTGTTATCCGCAAAATCCATTAGGTTTTGCAATTCGTTCTTTGAAAGTTTCGAGGTTGTACAATAAATTTCCTCTATGTTGTTTTCCAGGACATAGAGAAAACAATCTTCAATTTTTCCCAAACGATCCGATTTCCCAAAATACTTGTCATCAAAAAAGCCGCAGTATATATATCCAAAATATGGGTCTTCAAAAACATCGACTATCTTTTTTAGGTTCTCATCCCTACCGATGACCACCACCTTAGCCGAATTACCCCCTTTCATTCGATATTTGCGCAACGCCAAATAAAACAAATATCTGTACAAGAGTAGGCAAGTATAAATTATAATCAGCACAAAAATTTGACGACTCAGAAAATGTGTTGGCTGCTCATTAAATCCGAAGGAGGCCAAATAGGTGAGGCCGAAAATTACGTAAAGTTTAACCAATTTGTTAATGTTGGTTAAAAACCGTTCCTGACGCCCGGTAGGATAAAAGTTGAGGCTGTAGGTAATTATGAGCCACGCCACATTGTAATAGATAATATGAAAGGTATTCAAATAGGTCTCCGGAGTAAAAATAAAAAGCACCCCATTTATGATACCTAAATGAATAAGTATGGATAGCGGAATAATCAGGTCCGAATTTTTCAAGCGGTTGGTCGTTTATTTATTATCCCCAGGTATTACTGGAATCTGGTTAACTCCTAACATACTACCTTGAGTCATTGGAATTGCTATTTGACCCTTAACGAGTACAAATTAAAACGGTTTAATAAACTATGGTCAATAATCCAATCGCAGAAGTAGGGTTGCTTAGGTAATTTTGGGGGTGGAAAGAAAACATAAAACCATTATCTATGATGTTAATGAACGGCTCAAGGTCACCTTTAGATTCATCTTATAAAAGTTTTTCACTTAAAGACATGAATAAATCGTTCAAATGCACTTTAGGAGGTAAAAATCTACCTAAGGTTGTCCGAAAAATAAACCAAAGACTACATCGCTAAAGGACGAAAGACATGTAACTTGATTCTGGTTTAATCCGGCTATGACGATCAAATTACGTTATAGGCACGAACTCGACTAAAGTTAGTAAAATTGGCTCCTTCCCCAACCAAGGGATGATAGCATCGATTCGGAGCGATAATCCCGCAAGGCCTCCCGAACCGGAAAGCGGTGGGGCCCAATTGGGCTAAATATCAAACGCTGCAAGATTTATCAACGTCGAGTTTAACTAGAGCCATTCATAAACCTTAGGATCACGTCTACCTTACAATGAATGTAATTCTGTTCAATCTACCACCACAAACTTTCCATCCTCCTTTATAAGCAACAATTGTCCAGTAAACGGGCTCCGTACAGATAGGTTCCAGCCCGATTGGTGCATTTCCAATTTAGGATCCAGTTGTTTTCCTTCTACCGCCAACGGTTTTTTTATAAGGTCATTAATGGAGGTTATCCACTTTCCGGTTGCGGCAAAATGTTCCTGTTGTTTTCTGAAAAGGGAATAAAGGACCCATTTTATCCTGTCATCCTGGGGTATATTGAAAGTAGTTTGCCGTCCCACTGCATTGGATGAAAAATATACGTAGCCCCATCTTTCCGGTTCGTGCATATTAATTACCCATTGTGGGGACCATACCCAATTGTATTCTGGCAAGAATTTACCGTTCGCATCCTTTTTCCTATAATATTTTCCATCAATCAGATCAAATTGCCAGTTTACCCGGGAAAATCCCATCCGCCAAAACTGGTCCACAGGAACCGAAGCGGTAGCCGCTGGCTCTGTAATTACCGACCAAGGCATGGCAATCTCAACACTCCAGCCTTGGTCGGTATCGCTGGGGTCGTTGATCGTTCCGTCTATATGCACTGCGGTCATAAGGCCTTGGATATCCCAACTATCGAGCACCTTGCCATGGTCGCGGTAGGGTTTTGTTAGAAATAGGTCCCACACCGTATTAAGGGCGTTCATTTCAAATTCCATATAATTGTGGGTGTCACCGTCCGGGTCTATAAATATTTCAAAATCGTTGTTGTAGAAAATAACGGTGTCCCTTTGTTTTAGCGTGGCCCATACATCGGGCTCCTCCATTTTGGCAAAAAAGTATAGGTATTCATCGTCCCAAAGCATTTTCATATTTGTTTTGTACTTGGGAATATTGGTACCCTCAATGTCTATAAAATCAGTACTCCAGGGTGCCTTTTGCCAGGAAATCTCATCAGCCTTTCCGTCAATGTCGATTTTTTCCGGAGCTTTGTATGCAATATATTTCCTCGGGGATTGTATTTCTTGATCTTGTGCCCGGGAAATACTGCATAAACCGACAAGAATGAGTCCCACAAAAAGGTTTTTGAAATTCATTATAGAGGTCATTTATGGAATTTCTTATAAATGTAACAAAAAGTAGCAGTACTTTTCATCACAAATGGTAATGAAGCATGATCATACAATACAGACCGAAACCAATAAAATTGCCCCAAACCCCTATCTTTGTCAAACAATTCAACTTTAGCCTATGCAACTCTTTTACGACCCCGATCTGGACCAGAGCGTTTCCCAGTTTTTCTTTAGTGAGGAAGAAAGTCGGCACATTGTTAAGGTTTTGCGCAAAAATTCAGGGGATGTTGTTCATATTACAAATGGAAAAGGGTTTTTGTTCGAAGCCAGGATTTTAGTCCCGGACCCAAAACATTGCAGCGCCGAAATTATTTCGACCTCACAAAAACATCCGGACAGGCATTGGTTGCATATGGTGGTGGCCCCTACCAAAATGAACGACCGCTACGAGTGGTTTCTAGAAAAGGCTACGGAAATAGGGGTTCATGAAATTACCCCGATCATTTGCGAACATTCGGAAAGAAAGGTATTGAAAATGGATCGGATGGAAAAGGTGGTTTTGGCCGCCATGAAGCAGTCCCAGCAATATTTCCTTCCAAAACTCAACGAGGCTATTCCGTTTACCGAATATATGGTCCTCCCAAAAAAAGGCCATCTCTACATCGCACATTGTGACGAAGGGGAAAAATCGGACCTTAAAAGAAAAGTTCCGGCAGATAATGACGTGACCGTCCTAATTGGACCTGAAGGGGATTTCTCACCCAAAGAAATTGCAACGGCAAAAGATAACGGCTTTATACCGGTGTCCTTGGGGCCCAATCGGCTGCGCACCGAAACGGCAGCCCTGGTCGCATGCACCACGGTTGCTTTGATCAACCAAAGTTGACCTAGGCTTCGATTTAGTTCCGTTTATAATTCTTAATTTTGAAGGAGTTGCAATCATTATCCAATTTACCCCATGAAGTTTAATGCCCCAATATTGTTTTTTCTGCTTCTCATCATGCAATCCCTGGAAGCCCAGCAAATAGCACTGTTAAAGTACAACGGTGGGGGCGATTGGTACGCAAACCCAACTTCGTTACCAAACCTCATCAAGTTTTGCAATGCGAATATCAGTACGGGAATAGACGGCAAGCCACAGACCGTGGAGGTGGGGAGCCCCAATATATTCCAATATCCATTTCTGCACATGACCGGTCATGGCAATGTATTTTTTTCCCAGGAGGAAGCCGATAATCTGAGAACGTATCTTATTTCAGGCGGATTTCTGCACATAGACGATAACTATGGCATGGAACCCTATTTAAGAAAAGAACTGATAAAGGTATTCCCGGAAAAGGAGTTGGTGGAACTGGGAGCCGATCACCCTATTTTTAAACAATACTATGATTTTCCCGAAGGCCTCCCGAAAATCCATGAGCACAATGGCAAGCGTCCCCAGGCGTTTGGGATATTTTATGAAAACAGGCTAGTTTTGCTCTTTACTTATGAGAGCGACATAGGGGATGGGTGGGAAGACAAGGAAGTTCATGGCGACCCAGAGAATATCAGGTTAAAAGCGCTCCAAATGGGAGCCAATATCATATCTTACGTCTTTAAGAATTGAATAATTGTAACTTGACCATTAAAGGATCAGGGACCCTATAGGGTCAGTAGTTGAAGAACGGACCATTAGAACAAGGAGAAAGGATAAACAGGAAAGGACCAATGACCAAAAAATTATATCACTTTCCAGATATAAGGTCTTTTTTACTTAGGTCTTTATTCCTACTTCTGATTTTGACCTAGGGTTCACAAATATGATTACCAACAGATAACCATACATAAACTTTTGAAATGACCTCCAATACCGTCTCTAACGGAATACTTCGGGCCGTCGCCGTCATTGTCGGTGTCGCACTACTCCTACTATTTCTTTACAAAATACAATCCGTTATCGCCTATTTGGCAATTGCCGCGGTGATAACGCTGATAGGGCGACCCATAGTTTTATTTTTAGAGAAAAAACTGAAATTCCCCAGCACCCTGGCGGTAGTTCTCACGATCCTGGCCATGTTTGGAATGTTGGCCGGCATCATTTCACTTTTTATTCCCATGTTGACCGAACAAGGCAAAAATCTGTCCCTGCTCAACCTAAACGACCTGCAACAAAGCGTAAATGAACTTTACTGGGAAATTACCCATTATTTTAAAGCACCGCCTACAGTAGTGAATGATATGATCAAAGAATCCAACATCGAAAAAAATTTCATAGACGGATTGAATCTAAAGTTTATTCCCGATTTTTTAAACTCGTTTGTAAGTATCCTGGGCAATGTAAGTATTGGACTTTTTTCTGTCCTTTTTATAACGTTCTTTTTTCTTAAAGACCGCAAATTGATACAAAACGGGGTTTTAATGTTTGTTCCCGAAAATAAGGAAAAGGGCGTGATCAATTCCCTCGAAAAAATAAACAACTTGCTTTCCCGATATTTTGTCGGGCTACTCTTGCAGCTACTCGTACTATTTACGATCTATTCCATTACCCTTCTCATTGTCGGCATTAAAAGTGCAATCGTTATTGCATTCCTTTGTGCCCTATTTAATGTGATCCCTTATATTGGACCAATCATCGGGGCTGTGATCATGGTCGTTCTAACGATGACCAGCAACCTGGGATCCGATTTCAGTACGGTAATCCTTCCTAAGGCCGGCTACGTTTTAATCGGCTTGATCATCGGACAATTGATCGACAATTTCTTTTCGCAGCCTATCATTTTCTCCAGTAGGGTTAAATCCAAGCCCCTGGAAATTTTCTTGGTCATCATAATTGCCGGCTTACTTTTTGGAGTGGTAGGAATGATTGTTGCCGTACCGGGATATACCGCCATAAAGGTGATTTTAAAAGAGTTTCTGTCCGATAATAAGATTGTGAAAAATCTAACGCAAAACTTATAGTAAAGATTTGAATAAAAATATTTTAAACGCTGGTGTTCAGAATTTTATATCAGAAAATATCAATACTGACATCATGTCAGTATTGCTTAGTAAAGCCAGTTTTGAAGGTCTAGATCTCAAAGAAATCGCGCAACAGATCGAAGCCAAAAAAAAATGTAGGGGGAAACTTCCGCTTTGGTTTTCAACCCCTAATATTTACTATCCCAAGCGTCTAAACCTAGAGCAGACATCTTCAGAAATCACGGCTATCTATAAGTCTGAAAAGGTTACCGGCAAATCCCTGATTGATTTAACGGGCGGCTTTGGGGTGGATAGTTTTTTCTTTAGCAAGAAAATAGATCGGGTGTACCACTGCGAAATCAATGAAGAACTTTCCGAAATTGCCGCCCACAATTTTAAAACCCTTGGAGCAAGTAACATTACCACAGTTCAAGGGGACGGAATAGATATTTTAAGGCGTTCCAAATTACATTTCGACTGGATTTATTTGGATCCCACAAGAAGGCACGGGACCAAGGGGAAAGTCTTTCTTTTGTCGGATTGCTTGCCCAACGTTCCGGAGAACCTTGAGCTACTATTCGAGAAGTCCGATCGAGTTTTGATCAAGACCTCGCCCCTACTGGATTTATCGGTAGGCCTAAGGGAACTTTGGGATGTGGAGGAAATTCATATTATAGCCGTTCAAAACGAAGTGAAGGAGTTGCTCTGGTTTCTACGAAAGGGGGCAACCGGCAAAGTTTCCATCCAAACCGTAAACTATGGAAATTCCAGTATCGAAAGGTTTAGCTTTGAATATTCGGATGAGAAGGAAGCCGTTCCCAACTTCGGCCTACCAAAAAAATACCTTTATGAACCCAACGCTGCCATCCTAAAATCGGGAGCCTTCAAAAGTGTTGGAAACAGGTTTGGCTTAAAAAAACTGCACGAGCATTCCCATTTATACGGCTCCGATATTCTGATTGATTTTCCTGGAAGAAGGTTCCAAATTCTCGAGCTCGTCCCCTATAACAAAAAAGCCATTCAGAAATCAAATTTTGATAAAGCCAACATAACGACCCGCAATTTCCCTGAAAATGTCGCCAACCTCCGTAAAAAATTAAAAATAAAGGAAGGTGGGGATAACTATTTATTCTTCACAAAAGATATGGAGGGTAAATTGGTCATGATTCGTTGCGCAAAAGTTTAGGCTTGTTCGGTGTTCGGCACTTCGACTGCCTGCCCGACTGGGTCATTCCGGCAGGCGCTCAGTGTGACATGTTCGGTATTAAAAAATCAAAAAAACATCAACAAAAACATACAAGCATTTATCAATTACATTCCCACTTAAAGTCGACCACCTTATCATTAGAGGCAGCCGCCAGGTTGTAATGCCACCATTCCGTTCGTATGGACCAAAATCCGTACTCTTCCATGGTGTTTTTCAGTAATTTTCGATGATCAAGGATTTCTTGGGGCAAGTCCATATTATCGTGGTAGGCTTTTTTTCCAAAAAAATCAAAATCGGTTCCCATATCTACTTCCTTCCCATCCAAGGTGACCAATGTTATATCCACAGCGCCCCCCTTATTGTGAATGGAGCCCTTTTGAGGATTTGCAACGTACTGCGGATTGGGAACGATCTTCCACATCTTGTACTGCACGGAATTCGGCCTATAGCAATCAAAAAACTTGATTCTATAACCCTGCTTCATAAAATCCGCATTTGCCTTCAACAACGCCTTGGCCGTTTTTACCCTGGTATAGCATTCCGCACAGTCATATACCTGGGCCTTAAGAAAATTGTTCGTAGTGGCATATCTCAGATCGTATTGAAATTGGTCACTGTAGTCCGCCAAACGCACAAAGGCGGTATCCTGAAGCCCTGCTAGGGATTTTAATTTAACCAAGGTCCCATTTTCCGGTTTTGGAACCGAATCCTTGGGGGCCGACTCTGTTTCGACCTCCGTTAACCCCTCTTTTAACCCGTCTTTGTTCTTTGTAGTTTGTTGGCAACCAAATAATAACAAAAAAACAATCCATAAAATCATTTTGGTTTCTATCCACATACATTACATTTTGAAGGGTGTTAATTTCAACAATAAAAGGAAAAAATCAGGAAAATCCAAAATGGGAGACCAATGAAGACCTTTTTAATTTCAAAGGGTTCAGGACAACCAAAGCGAACTGCAACACTTATCGCTTTAGCAAAAAATATCCGTTCAGCATTTTTCCGTTGCTCAAATTTATACGGTACCAATAAGAACTGGAAGGCTGTGCTATCTGGTTATAAGTACCGTCCCACTCCTCGTCGCCGATAAGCTGTTTCAACAGTTTTCCATATCTATCAAATATCAAGGTCTGGGCTATAGCGGGTCCCAAATCTACCATAGGTTTCCAACGGTCATTAAAACCGTCATTGTTGGGAGTAAAAAACGGGGGAATGCTTACCCTTATCAATTCCTCCGTAAAAAAAGATATGGTGGGACAATCAACAGCGGTGCCATTCGCATTGTATGGCTCCAAGGAAACAAATACCTGTGTGTTCTCGGGCAAATCCTCCTTAAAGGTATAGTTACTGGAAAGACCTAAATCCAGATTGTCAACTATATCGGCCCCACCAACAGATGTGCCGACGGTTAAGGTATAGCCATCGGCCCCTTTGACCGGGTTCCATCTTAGGTTGGTCGAAATGGGCACATTCGTATCCCCGTTCCTGGGTTGGTACAACACGGCACACGGCAATCCCTCTACGGCATCGCCCGTGGTAAAGGATATTGGAATACAGCCGATGGCCCTTTGCGATTCGTTGTAGGGGGTAACGGTAACAAAATACAATGTATGCGGTTTAAAATCCGGTGGCTTAAAATTGGTTCCGTTACCAACCTCATAATTGTCCAATACTCTATACCCGTCGATACTTTTTTCGGCAACCGTCATAAGATATCCGGTAGCGTAAAAATCCCTTATCCATGTAATATTTGCGGTAACGGAAACATAGATGCTGCCATTTAATGGATTTATAATTTCCGTACAGCTAAGTTTAGAACTATTCAGGGTGTGAAAACTGGTCTCCGTACATCCTACCGCGGAACCCAGTGAATTGTATGCCAAAACCGTGGCATATAAGGTCTTTCCCTTCGGCAAATTATCCGATAATGTATAGGAAACAACGTTGCCTACGTCTAGCCGATCCAAAATATCGGATGCGCCAGGGCCGGAGCCAATGGTAATCATATAACCCGTTGCCATGGGAGAAGCGTTCCACTCCAGGGGCGTGTTGACCAAGATATTGATGTCGCCATCTTTGGGCGAACTTAACTCGGTGCACATAGGGACTTGGGCTAAACCGATAAAATATGGGCATGGAAACCAAAAAAACCACAATACCCAAAAATAACGATTACGCCGGGCAATCGAAATATATGTTAAAAAGGGTGCATTGTCCATTGCCAACCAATTTTATGGCTTTGCCTATCCATTTGATTAGGATGGGCATAAGAATCACTTAGGCCGGAATTCAAGAATCCTAATTAGCCGTCCGGTATTTATCCTAAGATAAGTCAAATTTCCTTAAAACAGTAATCGTTTAATGGATTCCGTAATGTGACGAACGTTGTTGGGAAGATCAAAATTTCAGTTCAAATTTTGGACTTTCCAAGTGCTACCATATACCCGGATGAATCAATTGTTGAACCAATAGGAAAGTTTCACGGTAAGTGCCCAGTTTCTCCCTACCGGCGGATCTATAAAATAATTATTGGTGTAGACGATAAATAAATCCGAAGCTGGTTTATATCGCCATTGGAACCGGGAATTAAGGTTAAAGTTTTTCGTTTGCTCGTTATATTGGAATAGGGTCGCCCAGAAAACCTTGTTGGTAAAGGTTATATCCACTTTGGGGCCGATCAGCCAAAAATCTGTAATATTCCATGGATCGGGGAGGTCTATATAGTTGTAATTCAAGTTTGCGCTAAGGCTAACATAGGGCTGGAAGCGATACCCCAATTCGCTCAAAACACTGGTCCTGGTACCATGGGCATAATAACCGCCAAACCGACCGCTCACCGTGTAGGTAAACATGCTTTGCGGCTTGGAAACATATTGCATAGTAAGGGCATTCCAAAAATGTCTTGAGCCGATCGGCAAAGGAAGGTTGCCCGATTGGGTAGGATCGAAGGGTTCCAACAATTCAACAAACTCATTTCCAAAGGATGCGGTAAACTCGCTACGATCTCGAAATTGAACAAGATAGTTGAACTCGTTGGTATTGTCCGTCCTGTTCAATCTTTGATCAAAAAAATAGTTCAATACAATTTTGGGGCCATGATCCAAGACGATGCCGCCCTTTGGAAAAAACAAATACCCGACGAACGAGTTGATATTTACATACCCATTTCTAGGTACGTATCCTACTTCGGCCCGATAATCCTCGGCAACTGATTGTTCTTGAATACCCCAGTTCCATTCCCTGCTCTTGAACTCCACATTTGCGGCTTGGGTAAATCCGTTTCCCAAACTGTCGGGGGAAAAGGATTTAAGCATAAAGGCCTTACCTGTCCATACATTGTTGGGGGATGCCAAATTGTATTCCAAGCCAACGTTTCTATTGTATTTTGGATAAGTGGTTCTCAAGGAATCATTATCCTGTGGATAATTCATAGATTCCTTGTTTACCACCATAAGTCCGATGCTCGAACGGGCAAATACCTTCCGCTGGAGGGAAAGTACTCCAAAATTCTGACTCGGGAGCCCTGTGTCCTCTTGACTTTGCGTTTGGATATCCATAATCCCCAAACGCCATTTTTCGTTTAGATTGCCGCTGACCCTGGCCCCGGCAATGATGGGTACCCCCAAACCTATGCGTCTGGAAAAGAAGGGCCTGATAGTCGGGTAGCCAAAATTGGCAAACAAATCCGCATTCTCAAGGAAAAACTGACGTTTTTCTGGAAAGAAAAGCTCGTAACGATCCAAATTGGTTACCTGCCTATCCACTTCTACCTGGGAAAAATCCGGATTGACGGTGAGATCCAAATTCAGGGAAGAGGTCAGGCTAAACTTTACATCGCCCCCCACCTTTGCCTCGTATTTCGTGTCTTCCCCGGTCTCCAGATCCCGACCCACCCTGCCCAGCACATAGGGGATGACGGAAAAATTAGTGCCCGGGGATGGTGGAGGCTCATCCCATACCAACACCCCGGTGTATGCCAGGGAAGCAGTGGGAAATTGCCTGGGAACTGGGGTCCAGCTCGATTTCTCGCTCGCCTTAAGGTCCAATCGACTAAAATTAATGCCCCATTCCGTTACCCCGTTCTCATATCGAATCGATTTAAAGGGAACCGCCATTTCAAAGACCCATTTATCCTTGTACTGTTTTACAGAGGAAACCCATTTGGCATCCCAGTTCAGATCTACGTTCCCGCCGTTGTACATCGTCCCATCCCATTGGGCCCCTGCAGCGTTGGCACCAAAAGAAAAACCGGTCGTCTGATTGTTGAACGGGTCCATAAACAATAAAAAATTATCGTTTTTGCCAAAGACAAAGTCCCTCCTCATGGATTCTACATAATATGGACCCGGTTTGGTACTGTAAAATATGCCCAACAAATATAAATTGGTATCGTCGTAGGTCATCCGAATTTCCGAATGTTCATTGGCCTTGCCCTTGTCCATCGGCAACACCATAAAAAAATCCTTGGCCACGTCCGTTTCTTTCCACGCCTGCTCGTCCCCCATCCCATCAATAGTAACTGGATAATTGGTTTTTCTAATATGCAGCCTATAGGTATCATTTTTCTTTTGGGCATTCGCGGACAAGAGAAAGGTGGTGAAGATAATTACAGATATATGCGTCTTCATAGGATAAAGTGGTCGGTATATTTACGGTATTTAATTTTAAAATTAGTCATTTTAATTGAATACTCCGTTCCGATCAATATTCAGCAAATTCGACCTAAAAATTTCACAAATTTTATCCATAAACCTATAATTAATAACAACAATAACGTAACTTTATCTTGCTAAAATGAACTAGAACGATTAAATGCAAGATTTTGGGATTTTATTCGTTCCTTGAATATGTTTCTCTAAACACCTAATTAACATGCGATACCTTTCTCCACACATTGAAGCCCTTACAAAGAAAAAAAATACCACATCGTTGGTCAAACGGGAAGTGTCCTGTGGTATATTTCAGGGGTATGAAAGCACAGAAAATACAACGCCCAAAAACGAATATCCGGCAGATAATATTTGGCTGTAGTCAGAATTGGATTCTTGTTGAACGATTATTTTAGGGGATTGAACCAGTTGCCCTATGTTTTAATCCTATCCATAAAATCCCTAACGGGATTCGGCAGATAGGGGCCATAAAAATTGGCCTTATAAACTTTATCCCCATCTTCCAACGTAATACGGTAAAGTAGTCCGTCCCGAAGTTTTTGATTCTGTTTGGCAGATACGGATCCCATTGCTTTTAGGAGAGCCTTCTCCCCCACTGGCTCCAAGGTTATTTCACCGGTATATTTTCTTAGAAGCCCCGTAAACCCTCCCTCAATATTAACTTTGTACTTCATTGATTCCTAGGTTAGAAAATGAATTGTGCTTTAAGTCATATTCCCGTTTAAACAACTTCTGCTTCGATTCCCACGGCCAAAAAGCTTTTGGCAATGCCCTCTACAGCACCGATTTTCACTTTCTTGGCCTCTATCAAATTTTGGCTTTCCCGCTTTAATACCACCAACATATCCTGAAAATTGGCCGTACGCCAAAGGGATTTCAGTGTTTGAAACCAAATTAAGGCGCAGGCCTCTATCCCTATTTCTTGGCAACTTAAATAAAAAGCCCTATTGGGAATCCCTGAATTTATATGTACCCCTCCATTGTCGGCCGTCCCCGTATAAAAATTCTTCATATGATCTGGTTGCCGGTCAAATTCATTTGCGGTTCCTGGTGCGCTCATAGACCTTATAGCAATTCCCGGGAAATTTTTGGTCACCACCGAATCCCCAATAAGCCAATCCGCATTGGCGATGGTCTGTTTAAGATATTGCTGTTTGACAACGGTCCCGAAAACATCGGAAAAGTGTTCGTTCAAGGCGCCCGATTGGCCGGAATATTCCAAGTTGGCCAAGAATTGGGTTACGCCATGGGTCAGTTCATGTGCGACCACGTCAATGGCACTGGCAAAATCCTTAAATTCCTTATTATCCCCATCGCCATAAGTCATTTCATCCCCGTCCCAGTAAGCATTGTTGTAATCTACTCCAAAATGAATATTGGAAACGAGATCCATACCAGCTCCGTTAACGGAATTTAGGCCAAAGGTGTTCTTATAATATTCACGTACAAATCCAGAAGTAGCATATGCCGCATTGGCCACCTTATCATCAACTTCTGATCCGCCTTCCTGTAGAATTAGGCTTACCCGCTGTTGAAATTGGTTTTTACAGTCATATATGAGCCTGTCACCGTTGTCGACGAAAAAATCCTTGGTCAGAATTTGATTAAGGGCAGTATTCCTCTTTTCTAATATTCTATGGGAGTCGTTAAGTGTTCTTTTGCAGCTGTGGCTGCCTCTTTTTGCCAATTCCTCCAAAATATAGGGAGGCACAATATGACATCGATGATTACTGCACATGATGCGAAGATTAGGGATTGCTCCCTAAGTTCGTTCCTTTTGGCCAAAATGCCAAATTAATAAAGTTAAGATCAGCTGGGAAATTGCCATATGGCCATACACTGTGCGCCTTGCTCGTTAGGCTCCTTGCGTATGGCACGGAGCCGACGGCAACTCAAACGCAAGAATTCGAAATCGGCGAAAGGGTTATCAACCAATTAAATATCCGATAGAAACCTTCCTATGGCAGAGGTTTCACCATAATGTCCTTATAAAATATGACGCTTTTGGGATCATGGCCCTGCAAAGCAAAAGTGCCGTGACTCAATACCCTGTCCTTCTCCCCGTCTTTCCTCATGGGGTGCTCGGGCTGGGTATAATCAACAACAACAACATCATTTATCTTAATCAAAATCCTATTGTCCTGAACTTTTATATACTCCGTATACCATTCGTTGTCCTTGGCGTAGTTTTCCCGGATATCCACTATATTGTAAAGGCTTCCCGTGCGTTTCCAATCGGTATGGGAATTGTTCACCTGAACCTCATACCCATATTTGGGCCATCCGTCCTCCTGATACCTTGTATGGATGTATATCCCTGAATTGGATCCCGGCTTAGTCATTACCCGTGCCTTAAA
Source organism: Sediminicola sp. (assembly GCA_048266425.1). Classification (GTDB taxonomy): domain Bacteria; phylum Bacteroidota; class Bacteroidia; order Flavobacteriales; family Flavobacteriaceae; genus Cerina. The sequence continues at coordinate 35,058 of JBLWZN010000029.1, read as the reverse complement.
CTCGAAATTTTTAAAGTCATGGTTCTCCACATCCCCCATATAAAACAAGTGCGCCACCGGGCCGGCAACCTTGATCGTGCCGTCCTCAATGGAAAAAGTGGATGCATTGTTGCCCACCTTCCAGCCATCAAGGTTTTTACCATTGAACAAGGAAATCCAACCGTCCGAAGTCTGGGCGGATACAAAGGTTACGGATGAGACACACAAGAAAGTAAGAAAAGCATTTTTTAAAATGTTATTCGTCATGGTTTTGGCTTATTAAATTAGTTTGGCCCTATTTGAGAGTTCGTTTGTCGTGTTTAATTGACAGGCGGAAACATTTAAAAACACTTTCGAATGTATGAAAATTATAGATAGTAAAAAACTTTCCCTTGGCTAAAGTATAGGGAGACTGCTAGGATTTTAAAACACAAAGTAAAATTTGGGGGCCAAACCGGCATAATTTCATTGGGGCACAAGCAATTTGCCCATCATTGGAAGAGCGCCTTAATCACCATGAAAATAAGCGACACGGATTTATACGCGGACAGAAAAAATCAATCGAAGAGTGGAAAATAAAAATGAAGTAACTCGAATACTTAGGCGGATTGTCTAGCAGCTTTTTTGGCCGCTCTTTTTTCCTTGAATATTTCGATCAAGTTCCCCACCAACCAGTAAGGTACAACAAAGGTCAACAAGAAAATCATCAACCAAAATCCAAGGGTGAAAATTGCCAAAAAAGCCAAAAATCCTAAATACTGGTCAAATTCAAACATAGCTGTACTGGTTTATCTGTTACAAAGATACCTTGAAATTGGTCAAATCTACAAATCAAAAGCAAGAAAAGTCGAAATAAATTTTGTTCGCGAGGAAATAATTCCCCAAACCAGTACCTTTGCCTACATAACAATCGGTTCTATCACCGAGGTTGTGGGAACTTAAGAATCGGACGCAGGACAATAGGCCGATATATAATCAATGGCCCTTCTTTTGAAACCAAAAGATTATTTATTTTTAAGAACTTGATTCCTGCTTTTTGGTTAAAGGCTGAAAAAGTTCAATCGTATCCGCAAATATAACGGTAGAACCATAAAAACATTCAAAAATGAGCTATAGAATAGAAAAAGATACCATGGGGGAGGTAAAGGTACCCTCCGACAAATATTGGGGCGCACAAACGGAACGTTCCCGAAATAACTTTAAAATTGGGCCTGCTGCCTCCATGCCATTGGACATTATTTACGGTTTCGCCTATTTAAAAAAGGCTGCCGCATATGCCAATCACGAACTCGGGGTCCTTACCAAGGAAAAAAGGGATCTGATAGCCAAGGTTTGTGATGAAATCCTGGATGGACAACACGATGACCAGTTTCCCTTGGTAATTTGGCAGACAGGATCCGGCACCCAAAGCAATATGAACCTCAACGAGGTTATCGCCAACCGCGCCCACGAATTGGCCGGAAAAAAAATCGGGGAAGGGGACAAGACCATCCAACCCAATGATGACGTAAACAAGTCACAATCCTCCAATGATACGTTCCCGACAGGGATGCATATAGCGGCCTATAAAAAGATAGTAGACGTCACAATCCCTGGAGTAGAACGACTCAGGGAAACCCTAAACAAAAAGTCCAAGGAATTTTCCAAAGTGGTCAAAATTGGACGGACACACCTTATGGATGCCACGCCGCTTACGCTGGGACAAGAATTTTCCGGATACGTTTCACAATTGGACCATGGCCTTAAGGCCCTGAGATCTACGCTGGACCATTTGGGGGAACTGGCCCTGGGCGGTACCGCGGTAGGAACGGGACTAAATACTCCTAAAGGATATGATGTATTGGTCGCCAAATATATCGCTAAATTCACTGGACTACCTTTTATAACGGCGACCAACAAATTTGAAGCACTCGCAGCTCACGATGCCATCGTAGAGAGTCATGGCGCATTAAAACAACTGGCCGTATCGCTAAACAAGATTGCCAATGACATTCGTATGATGGCTTCGGGCCCAAGGTCCGGAATCGGGGAAATCACTATTCCCGCCAATGAGCCGGGAAGTTCCATTATGCCCGGGAAGGTAAACCCTACCCAATGCGAGGCCCTTACCATGGTATGTGCGCAGGTCATGGGGAACGATGTTGCCATAACCATTGGAGGCACACAAGGACATTATGAACTCAATGTTTTTAAACCCCTTATGGCGGCCAATTTATTACAATCTGCCGAACTGCTGGGGGATGCCTGTACCAGTTTTGAGGAACATTGCGCAATAGGGATCGAACCTAACCGTGAGGTAATTGAACAATTGCTCAACAATTCCCTAATGCTGGTTACCGCCCTAAACACGAAGATCGGTTACTACAAGGCAGCAGAAATTGCCAATACGGCCCATAAGAACGGAACTACCTTAAAGGAAGAAGCCATAAATCTTGGATATGTAACCGCAGAGGATTACGACGCCTGGGTGAAGCCAGAGGAAATGGTGGGATCAATGCATTAAGCAATCATATAGTAGGAAATAAAAAAAGGGGCAATCCAAAAGATTGTCCCTTTTTAAATTAATGGATAGTGTATATTATTTTAAAGTGAACTTGGAAGTTCCCAATAATTTAAGCCTGTCGTCGTATACGTTTACCATATAGTTTCCTTTTTGGAAATCGCCCGCAGGCTTACTGATAAAATCACATACGTCCAATGATTTATTTTCATAGTAAAAACTGGTGCCCTTACTGTAAGTTATGGAAGCACCGCTATCGTTGGATTTGTTAAAGCTTTCCCCTAGGACATTGCCCTGTGGGTCCAAAACCTCTATAAAAAACTCCCTGTCCCCTGCCTGAGCAATTACGTTGTCGGCAACTGTAAAACAGACCTTAAACTTATCGGTCCTGTTGGCCTTGGAGGTTGAAACCATTTTTCCATTATTTCTTTCCTTAACGGCGTCCACTGAAAATTTGGACAAATTAAGGGCGGAACCCTTCTCAACGGCATCGGCCAATTGGGTGTTTTGTACTACCAAGGAATCGTTGAATACATTTTGTTTTTCCAATTCAACGTAAGTACTGTCACGTTGCATAGCGATCATTGTATTGGAACGGGTAAGTGAATCCACTTGTCTCAACAAATGTTCCCTTTCTTTCTTTAGAACACTTACTTGGTTCCTGTAGCGATAAAGGGTGGCAATATCAGCCTTCATAGTTTTTACCGAATCTAAGTATTTTGCAATATTGTCCCTTGCCGTTACCAATTCTTCATTGGTAGCATTACTTTCCATAATAGCCTTGTCGTATTCGGATTTCAAACTATTTAAATCCTCTACCACCAATTGTTTCTCTTGGGTAAGTACCGCAGTGGTCTTTTGCTTATCCTGATAAAGACTTACCGTGTAGATAATGGTACCCAACAGCAGCACTCCAAGCAAGCCAGCTATTACCTTTAAACCGTTATTGTTTTTTTCTTCTGCCATGATTTTAGTATTAATTTAAATTTAAGTTGTTTACTTTAAAAAAAGTTATTTGTTCGTATCAAAGCTATATACGTTTCAACCGGACTTTTAGATTTTTTGGTTGAAAAATTTCGTTAAACGGTATGGATGGAGCAAACTATTCACTAATTTTAAAAGGAAACTAGATTTGTTCATCGATAAAATTAGGATAAAATGAAATACATACTCTTCACCATGCTTGGTTGTCTTGCGATAATTTGGGGACCAACCGATATTAAGGACCCATTGGCCGATTTACATTCCGCTCCCGTTATAAAACAAGAAGTCCCATCACAAGAATCGAAATTGGAAAAAAAGGTTAACGTTATTCCAATAGAGCATGCCACCGCCGTTTTGGAATGGGGGGATATAACGATTTACATTGACCCTGTCGGCGGGGCCGAAGCCTTCAAAGGCCAAAAATCGCCCAATCTTATTTTGATAACCGATATCCATGGAGATCATTTTAGCCCGGAAACCTTGGAGGCCATAAACACCGAAAAAGTGAAGATTATCGTGCCCCAGGCCGTTGCCGACAAAATGCCCGAGGGACTCACATCGAGCGTAACGGTTCTAAACAATGGGGATACCAAAAGTTTTTCGGGAATCAAGATCGAAGCCATCCCCATGTACAACCTACGGCCCGAAGCGCTCCAATTCCACCCCAAAGGCCGTGGAAACGGATATGTACTAAACATAGGGGGACAACGTATTTATTTTTCCGGGGATACCGAGGATATCCCAGAGATGCGGGCCCTTAAAAACATTGATAAAGCCTTTGTTTGCATGAACCTCCCCTATACCATGACAGTGGAAAGTGCTGCGGATGCCGTACTGGCATTTAAGCCCAAACAAGTATATCCATACCACTATCGGGGAAATCCCGATGTCAGTGATGTGGCCAAATTCAAGAAATTGGTCAATGCCGGTGACCCCAATATCGAGGTGGTGCAGCTGGATTGGTATCCAAAGGATGCCTATTGAACAATTAAGAACAAGGTAAGAAGCTACAAACGACCAATTCAGAATTCCAAATTAACAATATCCCCAATATTCATTCTTATCTAGGAGTTAGTGAAGTGGCTTAAACTTTTCCATTCCCTAAAAAATTGTTCTTTTTCACCCATTTTTGGCTCTTTTTCGATCCATAGCGATGCTATGCAACTTGAAAAAGTCTTCAAGTGGTCAAAAAATATCTAATTTCCGCTGGAAAATTAAAAGCTTAAATCACATCGGTGTAGAAATACCTTTCTTGATAATTATTGGAATCACACAAAAAGATACGGTTCTATAATTTCATATCACCCGAACCAATAAAAAAGGCCGCTTGTCGCGGCCTTTTTTAATTGAATTTATGTTATAGTATCTATTTATTATCTTTCCCCTCCTGTGTTTTAGTGGACAAGGTATCAAACATCACCGGAGTTGCAATAAACAAGGATGAGTAGGTACCAATGCCAATACCTATGATCATGGCAAACATAAAGCCTCTAAGGGATTCACCGCCAAAAGCAAAGATGGCAATCAATACGACCAACGTGGTCATCGAGGTGTTCAAGGTTCGGCTCAACGTACTGTTCAAGGCCAAATTGGCATTATCACCAGAGCTCCAGCCCCGTTCTGATATAATTTCCCGAATACGGTCAAATACGATCACGGTGTCATTGAGGGAATATCCGATCACCGTAAGGATTGCAGCGATAAAAGCTTGGTCGATCTCCATATTGAACGGCATTATCTTCCCTACCAGGGAAAAGATACCCAATACAATGGTTACGTCATGCGCCAAGGCCACAACCGCACCAAATGAAAATTGCCATTTCCTAAAACGCATTAGGATATATAGGAAAACAACGGCCAAAGAACCCAAGATAGCCCAAACGGCATTGGTCTTGATATCATCCGCAATGGTAGGCCCTACTTTTATGGATTGCAGTATTCCGATGTTCTTACCGCTGCTACCAGCAGTAAAATCTTGAAAACTTGTACCATCGGGCAAATATTTTTGAAGCGAGGTATACAGCTTGTTCTGTATTTCATTATCTACTTCAATACCTTCGACGTCTACCTTGTAAGCCGTGGTTACCATGATCTGGTTGGCATCCCCATAAGTCTTTACATTGGTGCCGCTACCAAAAACAGTATTCAGCTCGGATGCAATCTCTGAAGGGTTCACCACTTTTTCAAATCGGATCTGATAGGAACGGCCACCGATAAAATCAACACCCTGCTGTAATCCCTGTGTAAACAAGGAAATAAGGCTGATGAGAATCATAATGGAAGAGAAGACATAAGCGATCTTTCTTTTTCCCAACCAATCAATATTAACATTTTGAAAGAGATTCTTGGTCAGTGGGGTAGAGAAATCAAGTCTTCTTTCCTTGCCCGAACTATACCAATCCACCAACATTCTAGTGACGAAGATAGCCGTAAACAAGGAAGTTAAAATACCGATTATTAAAGTGGTAGCAAAACCTTTAATGGGGCCCGTACCAAAAATCAGCAGCACCAATGCCGTTAGTCCAGTAGTAATGTTGGCATCCAAAATAGAGGATAGGGCATTGCTAAAACCATCGGCGATGGACTGTGCCTTACCTTTGCCTTTGGCCAATTCCTCTTTGATACGTTCATATATTAGAACGTTCGCATCCACGGACATCCCTATGGTCAATACGATACCCGCAATTCCAGGCAGCGTCAAAACAGCATTTAGGCTGGCCAACACACCAAAGATAAGTACGATGTTAAAAACCAGGGCGATATCGGCAAAAATCCCCGCAGTACCATAATAGAATATCATCCAAAGCAATACGATGACCATGGCGATCATAAAGGACGTAAACCCACTATCTATAGCCTCTTGCCCCAAAGAAGGTCCTACAATCTCCGATTGTATAATCTCAGCCGAAGCTGGAAGCTTACCTGCCCTAAGTACGTTAGCGATATCCTTGGTCTCGTTTACGGTGAAATTACCGGTAATTTCTGATCTACCTCCAGAAATTGGGCCCGTAGATACTCGTGGTGCGGTATACACCTTGTTGTCCAAGACTATAGCGATCCCTGTTTGATTGCTAAAAGCGTCCCCGGTCAATTTTTCCCATTCCTTGGCACCCTTGCTGTTCATGCTCATGGTAACCGCAGGCCTGTTAAATTGGTCGAATTCGGCTTGGGCATCACTAACTACATCCCCGCTGATCCTTGGAACACCATCACGATTGGATTTTAAGGCGTATAGATCTACGACTTCGGAGTTTTTTGAAGGCCTTTCCCAGGCAAACTTAACAAACTGTAGATCGGCAGGAAGTAGGCGTCTTATTTCCTTCATCCTTAAATATTCCCCAACCTTGGCCGTATCCTGTATTGCAAATTTTGCAATGGCATGACCACTTCCTGGTCCTTTGATCAGGCCCAGCAACGGATTGCTGGCCATATCGTTCATATCCAAAGAATCTTTGGAAACATCGGAAAGCAAGGAATCTATCTCGGATTCCGGCTTGGTTGGCTGCTCCGGTTTTTCTTCCGTAACCAGCGACTTCAACTTATCATTGGCAGCGATCAAAAATTGGGATATACTTGGGTTATCCGCCTTGTACGTTTCCCAAAATTCCAATTGGGCGGTACTGGACAAAAGGTCTTGTGCGCGGGCAATGTCCCTTGCACCCGGCAATTCGACCAAAATACGGCCCGAAGTACCTTCCCGTTGAATATTGGGTTGGGTTACTCCAAAACCATCAATACGCTCCCTAAGTACCTGAAAAGCGGAAACTACGGATTCGTCTATCTTTTTTCTCAATATGGGTTTAACCTCATCGTCCGTCATTTGGAAGTTGATGACGTCGCTCATCCCTTTATTGGCAAAAATATCAGGGGATGCCAATTTGGTATCTCCCTTTATTTTATCAAAAGCCTGAAAGAAAAGATCGATATAGGTTTCAGAACTGTTCTTGGACGCGGCATCAGCATCGACCAAGGCCTTATTGAAAACTGGATTTTTGGAATTGTTCGCCAATCCCTTAAGTATATCTTTTACGGAAATCTGCAAAGTAACATTGATCCCTCCTTTAAGGTCGAGCCCTTTGTTCAGCTCCTTTTTCTTGGCCTCGTCATACGTGGTAAAGCCCAAAATAGGATTTTTACCGATAGAATCCAGATAATTGGCCTCCAAGGCCTCTCTTTTGGCCACATAATCCTCTTCGGTATCTGGGATGCTTTTGATGGCAAATGCCTCGGCCTTGTTCTCTACATTACTGGCAATGAACGTATAGGAAAGTTGATAGATGCTCACCAGCCCAAACAAAAAGGCAAAAAGCTTTATAAGTCCTTTATTCTGCATTGGTTAATTGATTTGTTTCCACTATTTTTTAACAGCGTGCAAATATATCATTTCCAATAGGAACTAACAATATATTTATTGGATTTATAAAAAGGGCATCCCGTCATTGGCGGGATGCCCTTTATGCTCCTTTTGCGCATTGCGCAATCCGTATAGCGGAAAACTAAAACTGCAACAGCTCGTTGGTGTTTCTAACACCTACCGCACTTTCCTGCATTTTGGCCTTCTCGGCATCGTTCAATTCTATTTTAACGATTTTTTCAATTCCGTTTTTACCCAAAATAACGGGAACGCCAATGCATATATCCTTTAAACCGTACTCTCCCTCCAAATAAGTAGAACAAGGGAACATTTTCTTTTGATCGCAAGCAATTGCTTGGGCCATCCCCGATACGGCGGCACCTGGCGCATACCAAGCGCTGGTACCCAACAATTTGGTCAAGGTAGCTCCCCCAACTTTAGTGTCTTCAGCCACCTGGCCCAATCGTTCCTCGGACAAAAATTCGGTTACCTTAATACTGTTTCGGGTCGCGTGGCGGGTCAGGGGTACCATACCGGTATCGCTGTGGCCGCCAATTACCATACCATCCACATCGGAGATGGGAGCTCCCAAAGCCTCGGCCAATCGATATTTAAACCTAGCACTATCCAAGGCTCCTCCCATACCTATAATTCTATTCTTGGGCAAACCGGTTGTCTTGTGCACCAAATAAGTCATAGTGTCCATAGGGTTGCTAACAACCATTAGAATCACATTGGGGGAATGCTTGATCAGGTTGGCGGACACGTCCTTTACGATACCGGCATTTATGCCAATAAGTTCTTCCCGGGTCATACCAGGTTTTCTTGGGATACCGGAGGTAATGACGGCTATATCGCTGCCGGCCGTCTTGGAATAATCACCTGTTACCCCCGAAATCTTGGTGTCAAAACCGTTTAAGGAAGCAGTTTGCATAAGATCCATGGCCTTACCTTCGGCATAGCCTTCCTTGATATCCAATAATATTACCTCGGATGCAAAATTTTTGATGGCAATGTATTCGGCACAGCTTGCACCAACTGCGCCTGCTCCAACTATCGTAATTCTCATTATATATGAATATTTAATATGATTTATATGTGCCGTAAAAATACTGAATTTTAACAGAATTCGGATGGACTCCCCAAGATAAATGTCAATCTAATTGTGCTAATATTCCTATTGGTAAAAAGAAGTCGCCCGAACGAGCCAAAACCTCTGCAATGTTAAAAAAACAAACACTTTAACGAAGAAAGGCAAATTATGATGCCATACATCGAAATATAACAATACAACCAAAGCAATAAGCGTTAGAAAATAACCAAATCACCTAAACCTACAAAAATGAAAAAGCTTTTTTCATTAATTGCCCTATTGGTTCTAATTGGAAGTGCCAATTGCACCCGAATTACCGAAAATAACGATCCCGTAATTGGAATTTGGTCCCGCACCACCAATAGCTCGACCAACAAATCGAGCGAACTTACTTCGCGTCAGGAGTGGACGTTTAACGATGCCTATTTGGGAAAGTATTTCAAATACGTGAACCAGAAAATGGAATTCCAAACCGATTTTAGATGGAAACGCGAAGGCGAGGTATACACCATATCCTATCCCGGAACGGACCTTCCGGACGACCAAGTCACCATGGAAAACACACCGGAAGGAATTATCGTTCTTCAGGAAATGGATGAAATCCTGGCCATAAGGGAATGAAATCGCTGTACGCTGAATGCTGTACGCCATACGCATTGGGCGCATAGCCATAGGCGACAGGCCAAAAAAAAGAGCCATTCGTAAACGAATGGCTCTTTTTTTTAAGCTTCTCCCGTAGGCCCAAAATTAATTGGGATGGGAGGTTGTTCATAATCCTTTATTGTTCCATGGGCGTTCTCAAAACGCTGCACATTATCCGATAGTGCCTTGAGGAACTTTTTGGCATGTTGGGGAGTAAGCACGATCCTACTCTTCACCTTTGCCTTTGGTGCCCCGGGCATCAAACTGATAAAATCGACCACAAATTCGGATACGGAATGATTGATAATCGCCAGATTGGAATAAATTCCTTCCGCCGTTTTCTCGTCCAATTCAATATTGATCTGTTTTTGATTTTCGCTTTTTTCAGCCATGTTCCAATTTCTTAAAACTTGAACTCTTCCCTTCGAGCCATGATCTCATCATACTCTTCCTTGGAACCTACGATGATGTTCTCGTAATCCCTCATACCGGTTCCTGCCGGAATCTTATGGCCTACGATCACATTCTCCTTCAACCCTTCCAACGTATCTACTTTTCCGGCAACGGCAGCCTCGTTCAATACCTTGGTGGTTTCCTGGAAGGAAGCCGCCGAGATAAAGGATTTGGTCTGCAATGATGCCCTGGTGATACCTTGCAAAATTGGGGTTGCGGTTGCAGCAACGGCATCCCTGGCGGTCGCTAAGGTTTTATCGGTTCGTTTTAGAATGGAATTCTCATCCCTAAGCTCACGGGCCGATATTATTTGTCCCGGTTTTAGGTTTACGGAATCCCCTGCATCTACAACAACTTTTTTACCAAAGATCTCATCATTCTCTTGAATAAAATCATCCTTATGCGCCAATTGATTCTCCAAGAAAATGGTATCACCTGGATCCTCTATACGTACCTTTCGCATCATCTGCCTTACCACGACCTCAAAATGCTTGTCGTTAATTTTCACTCCCTGTAAACGATATACTTCCTGTACTTCGTTCACCAGGTATTGCTGTACCGCAGAAGGTCCTTTGATGGCCAGAATATCCTCTGGCGTAATGGAACCGTCGGAAAGTGGCATACCCGCCCTAACGTAATCATTTTCTTGAACCAAGATCTGATTGGATAGTTTTACCAAGTATTTCTTAACCTCGCCCAGTTTGGATTCGATTACTATTTCCCGGTTACCCCTTTTGATCTTGCCAAAAGATACTACCCCGTCAATTTCCGAAACAACCGCTGGATTGGATGGGTTTCTTGCTTCAAACAGTTCGGTTACCCGTGGAAGACCACCGGTAATATCCCCTGCCTTAGCAGATTTTCTTGGAATCTTGACCAATATCTTGCCTTCCTTGATCTTCTCATTATCATCTACCATGATATGCGAACCTACAGGCAGGTTATAAGAACGCAAAATATCGCCCTTACTATCCTGGATCAACAAGGTAGGGATCAATTTTTTGTTCCTGGATTCCGAAATTACTTTTTCCTGGAATCCGGTCTGCTCATCGATCTCTACTTGATAAGTAATCCCTTGTTCTATATTCTCATAGGTAATTTGGCCAGGGAATTCGGAAACGATTACCCCGTTATATGGATCCCATTGGCAAATAATATCACCTTTGGCGATCTTATCCCCATTTTTCACAAACAATTGGGAACCGTAAGGGATATTATTGGTGCTCAAGGTAATCCCTGTCTTGCTATCGGTAACCTTAATTTCCGATGTTCTGGATATTACGATTTCAGAATTTTTACCTTCGCCATCCAAACCTTTTACAGTTCTTAGATCCTCGATTTCTACAATACCGCCAAATTTAGCTTCCAATTTGCTATCCTCGGAGATGTTTCCTGCAATACCACCCACGTGGAACGTTCTAAGGGTCAACTGTGTACCAGGTTCCCCGATAGATTGTGCGGCAACTACACCAACGGCTTCGCCCCGTTGTACCATCTTATTGGTAGAAAGGCTCCTTCCGTAACATTTGGCACAAATTCCTTTTGGTGCCTCACAAGTCAATGCAGAACGAACTTCGATACGCTCAATGGGCGATGCCTCGATTTTCTTGACATCTGATTCCAAGATTTCTTGGCCTGCCTTTAACAACAATTCCTCGGTCAAGGGATTATACACATCGTGCAATGAAACCCTACCTAGAATTCTTTCCCCAATAGTTTCAACGATTTCCTCGTTTTTCTTCAGGGCTTCCACCACGATTCCCCTTAGGGTCTCGCAATCCTCTATATTTATGATCACATCTTGGGATACATCTACCAATCGCCGTGTTAGGTAACCCGCATCCGCAGTTTTCAATGCGGTATCTGCAAGACCTTTTCTAGCTCCGTGGGTAGAGATAAAATATTCCAAAATGGACAAACCTTCCTTAAAGTTGGACAAAATCGGGTTCTCAATGATTTCTCCCCCTCCAGCGGTCGATTTTTTAGGTTTCGCCATCAATCCGCGCATACCTGTAAGCTGGCGAATCTGTTCCTTGGAACCCCTCGCCCCTGAATCCAACATCATATAAACCGAGTTGAAACCTTGTTTGTCTTCCCGGATACGCTTCATTGCCAATTCCGTAAGCAGGGCATTGGTCGAGGTCCAGACGTCGATAACCTGGTTGTAACGCTCATTGTTGGTAATAAGTCCCATGTTATAGTTTGCCATAATACCATCTACCTGCTCATTTGCATCGGCGATCATTTCCGGCTTTTCCTTGGGAATAATAATATCGCCCAAGCTAAAGGACAATCCGCCTTTGAAGGCAAACTCATAACCCATGGTCTTTATCTTGTCCAAGAAATCGGCTGTGGTAGGTACATCGGTAACATTAAGGATTCTACCGATAATATCCCGCAACGATTTTTTGTTCAATACCTCGTTTACATAACCGGCTTCCTCTGGCACTACCATATTGAACAGCACTCTTCCCGTAGTAGTGGTAATGATCTGGCTTACCAATTGTCCTTCCTCGTTAAAATCCTTGGTCCTGACCTTGATACCCGCATTCAGGTCCAATCGGCCTTCGTTAAATGCGATAACCACTTCCTCATCGGAGTAAAAAGTAAGCCCTTCCCCCTGAACGTGTTCTTCCGGGGTAGATTTTCTTTCTTTGGTCATATAATATAGACCCAACACCATATCCTGTGACGGTACGGTAATCGGGGAACCATTGGCAGGATTCAAGATATTATGGGAAGCCAACATTAACAGTTGTGCCTCCAGAATAGCCTCGGGGCCCAATGGCAAGTGAACGGCCATTTGATCCCCATCAAAATCCGCGTTAAATGCGGTACATACCAAGGGATGCAGTCGTATTGCCTTACCTTCGATCAATTTTGGCTGGAAGGCCTGGATACCCAAACGGTGCAATGTAGGGGCCCGGTTAAGTAAAACTGGGTGACCTTTAAGCACGTTCTCTAGAATATCCCAAACTACGGGCTCTTTCTTATCTATTATTTTCTTGGCAGATTTAACGGTTTTTACAATCCCTCTCTCAATCAACTTACGGATTACAAAAGGCTTATAAAGTTCCGCTGCCATATCTTTTGGCAGACCGCATTCGAACAATTTCATTTCTGGTCCAACGACGATTACCGAACGAGCCGAATAATCCACCCGTTTTCCCAAAAGGTTTTGACGGAAACGGCCCTGCTTTCCTTTCAAGGAATCCGAAAGGGACTTCAATGGCCTGTTGGACTCTGTTTTTACAGCAGAAGCTTTTCTGGTATTGTCGAACAAAGAATCAACGGATTCTTGCAACATCCGCTTTTCGTTCCTAAGAATTACCTCGGGAGCTTTAATTTCGACCAATCGTTTTAGACGGTTGTTACGGATGATAACCCTTCTGTACAGGTCGTTCAAATCGGAGGTGGCAAAACGTCCACCATCCAATGGCACCAATGGTCTAAGTTCTGGTGGAATAACGGGGATTACTTTCATGATCATCCATTCCGGACGGTTCTCCCTATTGTCTTGGGATTCGCGTAGCGATTCCACTACCTGAAGCCTTTTTAGCGCCTCGGTCTTCCTTTGTTTGGAAGTCTCCGTATTTGCCTTGTGCCTAAGTTCGTAAGAAAGTTCGTTAAGATCAATACGGGCCAATAGGTCTATAAGACACTCCGCCCCCATTTTGGCTATAAACTTGTTGGGGTCGTTATCTTCCAAATATTGATTGTCCTGTGGAAGGGTCTCCAAAATATTCAGATATTCCTCCTCGGTCAGAAAATCCATTTTTTGGATATCCTCACCTTCGGGACCTTTGGCATTACCTGGCTGAATGACCACATAACGCTCGTAGTAAATGATCATATCCAATTTCTTGGAAGGCAATCCCAATAGGTAACCTATTTTGTTGGGAAGCGATCTAAAATACCAGATATGGGCGACAGGAACCACCAAATTGATGTGTCCTACCCTATCCCTACGTACTTTTTTCTCGGTAACCTCTACCCCACAACGGTCACAAACGATACCGCGGTAACGTATACGCTTGTACTTGCCACAGGCACATTCATAATCCTTGACAGGACCAAAAATACGCTCGCAGAAAAGTCCATCGCGCTCTGGTTTGTGGGTTCTATAGTTAATAGTTTCAGGCTTTAAAACCTCACCTCTGGACTCTGCCAGAATAGATTCTGGTGAGGCCAATCCGATGGAAATTTTATCGAACCTTTTAATTGGATTATTATCTTTTAGTCTAGCCATAACAATATGGTGAAAGTAAATTAAAAATGAGTATACAAATAGCGTTCAAGCCCTTATTCTTCCAAACGGATGTCCAAACCTAATCCCTTAAGTTCGTGCATCAAAACGTTGAATGATTCTGGCAAGCCGGGTTCTGGCATGGTTTCCCCTTTCACAATGGATTCATATGTCTTGGCCCTTCCGATAACGTCATCGGACTTAACCGTCAATATTTCCCTTAGTGTAGCGGATGCGCCATAGGCTTCCAATGCCCAAACTTCCATCTCTCCAAATCGCTGACCTCCAAATTGGGCCTTTCCGCCCAAAGGTTGCTGCGTGATCAATGAATACGGTCCTATGGAACGTGCATGCATCTTATCGTCTACCATGTGTCCGAGTTTCAGCATATAGATCACACCAACCGTTGCCGCCTGGTCAAATCGCTGTCCGGTACCCCCATCGTATAGGTGGGTATGTCCAAATCTTGGAATACCTGCCTCATCGGTGTACTTATTGATCTGGTCCAAGGTAGCTCCATCAAAAATCGGGGTCGCATATTTTGTACCCAATTTTTGTCCGGCCCAACCAAGAACGGTCTCATAAATCTGACCAATGTTCATCCTAGAAGGTACCCCAAGTGGGTTAAGAACGATATCCACCGGAGTTCCATCCTCCAAGAAAGGCATATCCTCATGACGAACGATACGGGCAACAATACCTTTGTTACCGTGACGTCCCGCCATTTTATCGCCCACTTTAAGCTTACGCTTCTTGGCGATATAAACCTTCGCCAACTTCATAATGCCTGCAGGCAGTTCATCCCCAACGGAAATGGTAAACTTATCCCTTCTTAGGTTTCCTTGAAGGTCGTTCAATTTAATCTTATAGTTGTGCAAAAGATCGGTCACCAACTCGTTGTTCTCTTTATCGGTGGTCCAGCTTCCACCCACCAAATGGGCGAAATCGTCAACGGCGTTCAACATTTTCATGGTGTATTTCTTCCCTTTTGGAAGCACCTCTTCGCCAAGATCGTTCAACACACCTTGAGAAGTCTTACCGTTTACCAACGTGAACAATTTTTCGATAAGGATATCTTTCAATTGTTGAAACTTCACCTCGTATTCCAAATCCAATTTGGCCAATTCTTCTTTATCCTCGGAACGCTTACGCTTGTCCTTTACCGATCTAGAGAAAAGTTTTTTGTCGATAACCACACCTCTTAAGGATGGGGATGCCTTTAGTGAAGCATCCTTTACATCACCAGCTTTGTCCCCAAAGATGGCACGCAATAATTTTTCCTCAGGGGTTGGATCGGATTCTCCTTTCGGGGTGATCTTACCGATTAGGATGTCCCCAGGTTTTACCTCGGCACCGATACGGATCATACCGTACTCGTCCAAATCCTTGGTAGCTTCCTCGGAAACGTTTGGAATATCATTTGTCAATTCCTCGGCACCCAGTTTAGTATCCCTTACTTCCAAGGAATATTCATCTATATGGATGGAGGTAAAGATATCCTCGCGTACCACTTTTTCGGAAATTACGATAGCATCCTCAAAGTTATACCCTTTCCAAGGCATAAACGCTACTTTTAGGTTTCTACCCAAAGCAAGTTCACCACTTTCGGTGGCGTAGCCCTCACAAAGTACCTGACCTTTTTTCACCTTGTCGCCTTTTTTGACAATTGGCTTCAGGTTGATGGAGGTTCCTTGGTTCGTCTTCCTAAATTTTACCAGGTTATAGGTCTTGGAATCGTCCTCAAAGCTTACCAACCGCTCTTCTTCCGTCCTATTGTATTTGATGGTAATCTTTTGTGAATCCACATATTCAATGGTGCCATCCCCTTCAGCATTGATCAGTACCCTGGAATCCGAAGCTACCTGTCTTTCCAAACCGGTACCTACGATAGGGGACTCTGGTTTTAGCAATGGAACGGCCTGCCGCATCATGTTGGATCCCATCAGGGCCCTGTTTGCATCATCGTGTTCCAAGAAAGGAATCAGGGAAGCGGAGATAGAGGCAATCTGGTTGGGCGCCACATCGGTGTAATTGATTTCCGATGGGTCAACGACCGGAAAATCGCCTTCTTCCCTGGCAATAACCTTTTCCCTGTCTATAGTACCATCGCCCTTTAAAGGAATGTTCGCTTGGGAAATTTTCATTCCTTCCTCTTCCTCAGCGCTTAGATAGATGAATTCCTTGGTATCCACTTTTCCATTGTTCACTTTCCTATAGGGCGTTTCCAAGAAACCCATTGGATTTACCTTGGCAAAAACTGCCAAGGAAGAAATAAGTCCAATATTCGGTCCTTCCGGAGTTTCTATAGGACATAACCTACCGTAGTGGGTATAGTGAACGTCACGAACCTCAAATCCGGCGCGCTCCCTTGAGAGTCCACCTGGCCCAAGGGCAGATAACCTTCGCTTATGGGTAATCTCGGCCAACGGATTGGTCTGGTCCATAAACTGGGATAACTGGTTGGTACCAAAGAACGAGTTGATCACGGAAGACAAGGTCTTGGCGTTGATCAAATCTATAGGGGTAAACACCTCGTTGTCCCGAACGTTCATACGCTCACGGATGGTCCTTGCCATACGGGCAAGGCCCACGCCGAACTGTTGGGACAACTGCTCCCCAACGGTACGTACACGACGGTTGGAAAGGTGATCGATATCATCGATCTCCGCTTTGGAGTTGATAAGCTCGATCAAATATTTAATGATGGTAATAATATCCTCCTTGGTAAGCACCTGCTTGTCCATTCCGATATCAAGACCCAATTTTTTGTTCATTCTGTAACGGCCCACCTCACCGAGGTTGTAGCGCTGATCGGAGAAGAACAATTTATCAATTATACCCCTCGCTGTTTCCTCATCGGGCGGCTCGGCGTTACGCAATTGTCTGTAGATATGTTCAACGGCTTCCTTTTCGGAGTTCGTTGGATCCTTTTGCAAGGTGTTGTGGATTATGGCATAATCGCTCTGCGCATTATTCTCCTTATGCAAAAGGATGGTCTTAACATCGGCCTCCAAAATTTCGTTGATGTGGTCTTTTTCCAGAACGGTATCCCTATCAAGGATAATCTCGTTCCTTTCAATGGAAACAACCTCACCCGTATCCTCATCCACAAAATCCTCGTGCCAAGTGTTCAGCACCCTTGCGGCCAATTTGCGGCCCAATACTTTCTTAAGTCCGGCTTGGGTAACCTTTATCTCTTCGGAAAGATCAAAAATCTCCAAAATATCCTTGTCACGCTCAAAACCAATGGCGCGGAACAAGGTAGTAACCGGTAATTTTTTCTTTCTATCGATATAAGCGTACATAACGCCATTGATATCGGTAGCAAATTCTATCCAAGAACCCTTAAACGGGATTACCCTGGCAGAATACAATTTAGTTCCATTTGCATGGAAAGATTGACCAAAGAACACCCCTGGAGAACGGTGCAACTGCGAAACCACTACACGCTCGGCCCCGTTGATTACAAAAGTACCGCTAGGCGTCATATAGGGTATGGTACCCAAATACACATCTTGGACAATGGTCTCAAAATCCTCGTGTTCCGGGTCTGTACAATACAACTTTAACCGTGCTTTTAGAGGAACACTATAGGTAAGGCCCCGCTCGATACATTCCTGGATGGAATACCTCGGGGGATCAATAAAATAGTCTAGGAACTCTAAAACGAACTGGTTTCGTGTATCTGTAATTGGGAAGTTTTCCATGAAGGTATTGTATAAACCTTCATTTTCCCGTTCGTCAGATTTAGTTTCAAGTTGAAAGAAATCTTGAAACGATTTTATCTGAATGTCCAAGAAATCCGGGTAGTTCGGTATGTTCTTAGCGGATGCAAAACTTATTCTCTCAGTCTGATTTGTGAACATCAATGGACAAAATTTTGAATGTGAATACTAAAAAACGGGGGGCATACATCTTTATATGCCTAAAATAGGTTTAGGTCTAACCGCTCAAAGCGGATAGACCTAAACCAAAAATAATATTGCTGTGCTATTATTTAAGCTCAACTTCTGCTCCGGCTTCTTCCAATGATTTTACGATACCTTCAGCCTCATCTTTAGAAATACCTTCTTTGATCGGTTTTGGTGCGCTATCAACAATATCCTTGGCTTCTTTTAAACCTAGTCCGGTCAATTCCTTAACCAATTTAACTACGGCCAATTTAGAAGGACCGGCTGCTTTAAGGATTACATCAAATTCTGATTTTTCCTCAGCGGCTTCACCAGCTTCGGCGGCACCACCAGCAGCAACTGCAACTGCAGCAGCAGCGGGCTCGATACCGTACTCATCTTTTAAAATTGTAGCCAACTCATTTACTTCCTTTACGGTCAAGTTAACCAATTGTTCTGCGAAATTTTTTAAATCTGCCATTTTTCTATCGTTTAATAAAATTTTAAAAATATAATTGTTTTGAGTGCGTACTTATTATTTCTCTGATAAGGTCTTCAGGATTCCCGCAAGTTTTCCACCACCGGATTTAAGTCCGGAGATAACATTCTTGGCAGGGGATTGCAACAAGGCAACAATATCCCCGATCAGCTCTTCTTTGGATTTAATATCCACCAAGGCATCCAATTGGTTATCACCAATGTAAATGGACTCCATGATATAGGCTCCCTTCAATAAGGGCCTATCTGATTTTTTCCTAAAGGCTTTGATCAGCTTTGCAGGGGCATTTCCCGTGTCGGACAGAATTAAGGAGGTATTACCCTTCAATACGTCGGGTAGTTCCCCAAAATCCTTATCAGATGCTTCCATTGCTTTTGCAAGCAAGGTATTCTTAACTACCGCCAGTTTTAAGTTGGCCTTAAAACAGGCCCTTCTCAATTCCGTAGTGTTCAAGGCATTCAACCCAGAGATATCCGCAAGGTAAATTGTGGAACTCTCGGATAACTGGGCAGTTAAATCTTGTATAACGTTATGTTTTTCTTCTCTAGTCATAATGAAATTTTTAAACTACCAGTTAAACTGATTTTGGGTCTAGTTGAATACTTGGACTCATGGTACTGGATAGGTAAATGGTCTTCATGTAGATACCTTTAGACGCCGCGGGCTTAAGTTTTACCAGGGTATCCAACAATTCCTTGGCATTACCGGCAATCTTGTCGGCAGAAAAGGAAACCTTTCCAATAGCTGCGTGTACGATTCCCGTCTTATCTACCTTAAAATCGATTTTACCTGCCTTTACTTCGGCCACAGCTTTAGCTACATCCATAGTAACGGTTCCAGTCTTTGGGTTGGGCATAAGGCCACGGGGGCCCAAAATACGTCCCAAGGGACCTAATTTACCCATTACGCTTGGCATGGTGATGATTACATCAACATCTGTCCAACCGTTCTTTATTTTCTCCAAATATTCGTCCAATCCTACAAAATCAGCGCCAGCTTCCTTAGCTTCAGCCTCTTTATCTGGGGTTACCAAAGCCAAAACCTTCACATCCTTACCTGTTCCATGTGGTAGGGTAACGACACCACGCACCATTTGGTTCGCCTTTCTGGGATCTACGCCCAATCTGACGGCGATATCGACGGATGCGTCGAATTTTGCATTGGTTATTTCTTTTACCAAAACAGATCCCTCAGTGATAGAATAGAGCTTGCTCTTATCTATTTTTGCATGGGCCTCTTTTTGCTTTTTTGTTAATTTTGCCATTCTAAATTGCTTTTAAGGTTTTAAAAAGGTCTAGTTCCTGAAACTTTTAGACCCATGGATCTTGCCGTACCCGCAACCATGCTCATAGCCGATTCCGTGGTAAAGGCATTTAAATCTACCATTTTGTCCTCTGCAATAGCCTTGATTTGATCCCAAGACACACTTGCAACTTTGTTTCTGTTAGGTTCGCCAGATCCTTTTTTAACCTTAGCCGCTTCCATAAGTTGAACTGCCGCTGGCGGTGTTTTTACAATAAAGTCGAACGACTTATCCTTGTATACCGTGATAGCAACTGGCAATACTTTGCCTGGTTTATCCTGTGTACGCGCGTTGAACTGCTTACAGAATTCCATGATGTTAACACCGGCAGCACCTAAAGCGGGTCCAACCGGTGGCGACGGATTCGCTGCACCTCCCCTAACTTGTAGCTTAACTACTTTACTTACTTCTTTTGCCATTGTTTTAAATTAAATTGAAGTTGCATTAATTTGGAAGCAATACAACTTTGATATATGTAACAGTTCTTCTTATACTTTTTCTACCTGCATATAGCTGAGCTCCAAGGGAGTTTTTCTTCCGAAAATCTTCACCATCACCTCCAGCTTGCGTTTTTCCTCATTGATTTTTTCGACCGTTCCGTTAAAACCATTGAACGGACCATCTATAACTTTTATGGTTTCCCCTAGAACGAAAGGAATGGCAACACTATCGGTATTGACCGCCAGCTCATCTGCCTTACCGAGCATCCTATTTACTTCTGATTTCCGCAAAGGTACCGGGTCCCCTCCTTTGGTCTCGCCCAAAAATCCGATCACATTGGTGATAGATCTAATAATATGCACCATCTCACCTCCGAGATTGGCCTTTATCATGATATATCCGGGAAAATATACCCTTTCCTTGTTTATTTTTTTACCGTTTCTAATCTGGACAACCTTTTCGGTAGGGACCAAAACATCCTCCAAGTAATCTGAAAAACCAAGTCGGGCGACCTCTGCCTCGATATAGCCCTTAATCTTGTTTTCCTGACCACTTACGGCCCTAACCACATACCATTTCTTATCCAATACTTCTGACATAGAACCTGCTTTAACCAATTAACTTTTTGAAATAGAATTGTACCATTTTACCAAAAAGGCTGTCTACTCCCCAAGTGGCCAAAGCGAACAATATCGAAAATACGGCAACCACAACCATAAGATTGGTAGATTCCGACCTCGGGGGCAGCGTAACGTGGTTCTTAAGTTCTAGATAGGATTCCTTTATATATGTTATCATGTTGCAATCGATTTTCTAAATGGTTAAAAAGTGGAGCAGAAGCAATTATCGATCTACATTTTTTCACTTTCCTTGGGAAAATAGTACATAATTGGTCTAAATGTTTCCTTAGGAATCAAGGACAATTAAGCACGGGAGGAGAGGCTCGAACTCCCGACACCTGGTTTTGGAGACCAGTGCTCTACCAACTGAGCTACACCCGTTTTTGCGGTGCCCCATGCCCAATAACCACTGGGATGGACTACACCTGTTTATATTTACATTTAAAGGTATCCCTACAGTTTAAATGTTGGGACACCCTTAAATGCAATTTTATAATTTAAGATCAATCAATAATCTCGGTAACCTGTCCAGCACCTACGGTTCTACCACCTTCACGAATAGCGAAACGCAGACCAACGCTAAGTGCGATTGGAGACAATAGATCAACGGTAATTGTAAGGTTATCCCCTGGCATTACCATTTCTACTCCGTCAGGAAGATTAATTGTTCCGGTAACATCGGTAGTTCTAACATAGAACTGGGGACGATAGTTATTGTGGAACGGAGTGTGACGACCACCTTCTTCTTTCTTAAGGATATAAACCTCTGCTTTGAATTTGGCGTGAGGCTTAACGGAACCTGGCTTACAGATTACCATCCCTCTTTTGATCTGGGATTTTTCAATACCTCTCAAAAGAATACCTACGTTATCACCAGCTTCACCACGATCCAAAATCTTACGGAACATCTCAACACCAGTAACGGTAGAAGTCAATTTCTCAGCTCCCATCCCGATAATCTCAACAGCATCACCCGTATTGGCAACACCAGTTTCGATACGTCCGGTAGCAACCGTACCACGACCAGTAATTGTAAATACATCTTCAACAGGCATCAAGAAAGGCTTATCAACGTCCCTTTGTGGCAATTCGATCCAGCTATCAACAGCATCCATCAATTGCATTACGGTATCTACCCATTTTTGTTCACCATTGAGTGCACCCAAAGCAGAACCGGCAATTACAGGTCCGTTGTCACCATCATATTCATAGAAAGATAGCAATTCCCTGATTTCCATCTCAACAAGCTCCAAAAGCTCATCGTCATCAACCATATCCACTTTGTTCATGAACACGACCATTCTTGGAATACCTACTTGCCTACCCAAAAGGATGTGCTCACGGGTTTGCGGCATAGGACCATCGGTAGCGGCGACAACCAGAATTGCACCGTCCATTTGCGCAGCACCAGTAACCATGTTCTTAACGTAATCCGCGTGACCAGGACAGTCAACGTGGGCGTAGTGACGATTAGCGGTAGAATATTCAACGTGCGACGTGTTGATGGTAATACCTCTTTCTTTTTCCTCTGGAGCGTTATCGATAGAATCGAAACTTCTCTTTTCGGATAGTCCTGCGTTTGCCAATACCGTAGTAATAGCGGCAGTCAATGTAGTTTTACCGTGATCCACGTGTCCAATAGTACCTATATTTAAGTGCGGTTTGGAACGATCAAATGTTGCCTTTGCCATGTTTAATGAATTTTAATCTTAGTTTATATTAGTGTACAATATTATGCCTTAATTGAGCCAATGATGAGATTTGAACTCATGACCTCTTCCTTACCAAGGAAACGCTCTACCCCTGAGCTACACCGGCTTTTTTAGGTTTCAGGTTTAAAGTTTCAAGTTCAAGGTTTTTACAAACGACATTAACTTTTAACCAACTTTTAAAAGTGAGGGAGACCCATCCTTACTACATCCAGGAGGTGCTAGCCGGTTTAATTTCGACAGTCTGCCCATACAGACGGGCATCACCACATTTCCCTTAACCGTAGGATTTGCAATGTCTTTCATCTGTTAATGAAAATACGAACATTCCGTACCTTCAATTTTAAAAGAACTTTAGAGCGGGAGACCGGGTTCGAACCGGCGACATTCAGCTTGGAAGGCTGACGCTCTACCAACTGAGCTACTCCCGCAATTAATAATTATGAATTACGAATTCAAAATTATGATTTTCAATATTTTAATGAACTACGATATTTCAACACAAAACCTTATCATTCTTAATCCGGAATTCTAGAATTCCGAATTGTCCAGTGGGGAATGCAGCCCCAAAACCTCGGGGAAACCTGTGCAACCGCACTTGTGGGGAGAGCAGGATTCGAACCTGCGAAGACGTAGTCAGCAGATTTACAGTCTGCCCTCGTTGGCCGCTTGAGTATCTCCCCTTTTTAAATCATGAATTTTGAACGCAAAATTCGCAATTATTTTTCAATTTTTTCAATGAACCAAGAGGCATCTGCCCTCCTCCTTTCCAATTTATAATCCAGGACAAAATCCTGAATTAGTGAGCCGATAGAGGGACTTCCCTCGACTACCTGCCCGACTCTCGCCGTTCAGGCGGGCGCTCGGGATAAACTTCTCGTCCCGGACGCTTTACGACCCTTAATAAAAACAGGGAAAACAAATTGTAATTCCTATTTTTTTTGAGCCGATAGAGGGACTCGAACCCACGACCTGCTGATTACAAATCAGCTGCTCTAGCCAGCTGAGCTACATCGGCTTTTCAACCTCTTTTTAACACAAAAAAAGTCCGCTATTTCTAACGGACTGCAAATGTAGATAAATATTTTTTTAATCAAAACAATTTAAGAAAAATTTTCATTAGGCATTTGCCCTTAATTTTTCCTTTCTTTTTACCAACTTCCTTTCCAAGGAACTACAGGCGGTATCGACGGCCTCCTCAAACGACTTACATTGTTTTTTTACGATGTACATATCCTTGGGGACATGGACCGTTATCTCTACTATTTTATTTTCCTTTGAACTTGTTTTCTCCACTTTTAGATATACATCCGATTGCACTACCTTGTCATAATACTGATCCAATTTGTTTAATCGGTTCTGAACAAAATCGATAAGTTTAACATCTGCATTAAAATTAACTGATTGCGCATTTACTTTCATAGATCAAGGTTTTAATAAAAGTTAAACAAAAAACTTATTTCCTGCTTCTAGGATGGGAGGACCCATGTACTTTCTTTAGTTCGGCTATACTGGTATGCGTATAAACCTGGGTGGACGCCAAACTGGAATGCCCCAACAATTCCTTTACGGAGTTAAGGTCCGCGCCCTTGTTTAGCATGTGCGTTGCAAAAGTATGCCTTAGGATATGTGGGCTCTTTTTTACCTTGGGGGACACAAGACTAAAATACTTATTTATAATTCTATAAACAAGGGTTTCATATATTTTATTGCCCGATTTCAACAAAAAAAGTTGGGCTTTATCCGATATTTCAACAAGGTCATTTCTTTCCCTTATGTAGGCCTCCATAAAATGGACCGTAGAGTCCAGCAAGGGCACAATTCGTTCCTTATTTCGCTTTCCGATCACCTTTATGGTTTTTGAGGATAAATCTATCTGGGTCATTTTTAAATTGACCAATTCCGACCGACGAATTCCGGTAGCATATAACAATTCAATGATCAGTCGGTCCCGGACCCCCTCAAAATTATCTTCAAAGGGAATTTGGAGCAGCACCTTGTCCATTTCTGACTCCGAGAACGGAACTTCCACTTTCTTCGGTGTCTTTAAAGATCGATGTCGGGCAAGGGGGCTTATTTCGATCACTCCTATTTTAAGCAAAAACTTATAGTAGGCCTTTAGGGAGGATAATTTGCGATTTATAGATCGATTGGAGAGTTGGGCGTTGGACAACTGTACGATCCAACTTCTAATAATGCCATACTCCACTTTTTCCAGGTCACTAATTTGATATTCTTCCAGGCAAAAACGGGCATAATCTTCCAAATCCCCACTATAGGCCCTGACGGTAAGCGGCGAATATTTTTTTTCGAGGGAAAGATAAGCAAGGAAAGATGGGATAGCCATGGTCACAATTCTATCCCAAAGTTACGAAAGCGAACGGTTAAAGCCTTGACATATGAAAAATAAAAATCCCATCCACCGAATCTATCGGTGAACGGGATTTAAACTTATCCTGAATTAGGTATTTACAACCTATATTTCTTCTTGGTTTCTAAGTCCTTGGATATATTGTGCCTTTTGAATCATTGCTCTGCGTTCCACAGATGGTTTTGTGAACTGCTGACGCTTTCTCAATTGACGCATAGTGCCGGTTTTATCGAACTTTCGCTTAAAACGCTTTAGCGGCCTATCTATATTCTCTCCTTCTTTAATCGGTATAATTAACATGGGCTACAACCTCCTTTCTTTAATGATTTGTCCCGCTATTTCCGAACGTCATCGGAACGGGAGTGCAAATTTAAAATAAAAAACGAATAACTAAAAACTATTTCAAAATATTTCTGGAGATAACCACTTTTTGAATTTCCGTAGTCCCCTCCCCTATGGTACACAATTTGGAGTCCCTATAAAATTTCTCGACGGGGAAGTCCTTAATATACCCGTAACCTCCATGGATCTGGACGGCTTCATTGGCTACCCTCACGCAGACTTCCGAGGCGTACATCTTGGCCATG
Organism: Sediminicola sp.; assembly: GCA_048266425.1. Taxonomy (GTDB): domain Bacteria; phylum Bacteroidota; class Bacteroidia; order Flavobacteriales; family Flavobacteriaceae; genus Cerina. The sequence continues at coordinate 9,387 of JBLWZN010000029.1, read as the reverse complement.
GCGCTGGCCTTGGTCATTTCCCGGTCTTCGTTTTTCAAAAAGGCGGCTTTGTGCAATAAAAGTTCTGAGGCTTCAATTTCGGTCGCCATGTCGGCAAGTTTAAAGGAAATACCTTGAAATTCACTGATCGGTTTACCAAACTGCACCCGTTCCTTGGAATATTTCAACGCGGCCTCATAAGCTCCCTTTGCAATGCCCAAAGACAGGGCGCCAATGGATATCCGGCCACCATCCAAAATTTTCATGGATTGTTTAAAACCATCCCCAATTTTACCCAAGCGGTTATCGTCCGGTATTCTACAATTGTCAAAAATGAGTTCAGCGGTTTCACTAGCTCGCATTCCCAACTTGTTTTCCTTCTTGCCGCTTGTAAATCCCGGTGTTCCCTTTTCAATTACAAAAGCGGTCATTCCCCGGCTGTCCCCTTTCTCCCCCGTCCTTGCGATCACGACGGCAATATCCCCACTTTTGCCATGGGTAATAAAGTTTTTTGCTCCGTTCAGGACCCAAGACCCACCGTCTTTTATGGCGGTAGTGGACATCCCACCGGCGTCCGAACCAGTGTTGTGCTCGGTTAGTCCCCAAGCACCCAACCATTCGGCCGTTGCCAATTTAGGAATCCACAACTGCTTTTGTCTATCCGTTCCAAAAGTTAAAATATGGTTGGTACACAAGGAATTGTGCGCCGCTATCGATAATCCTATAGAGGGGTCAATTTTGGAAATCTCCTCGATAATCGCGATATATTCATGATAGCCCAATCCCGATCCCCCAAGTTCCTGGGGTACCAGGACTCCCATAAACCCCATTTCGCCGGCCTTTTTAAAGACCTCTAACGGAAAGGTCTGGGCCTCATCCCATTCCATAACAAAGGGTCTTATATATTGTTCCGCAAATTCATTTGCGGAAGCAGCAACCATTTTCTGGGTTTCCGAGTAATCAAAACTTAATGTCGACATCGCATTTTCAACCATTCCAAGCATTTTTAGAGGGCCAAATATAGTTTAATTCTATCAATCTTGTCGGATGGGAAATCTTCAATTTGAGTTAATTCACTATATGATTTAATTGTGCCAACCTTTGCCCTATATTCCACGATCCTTTGCCCTACTTTGTAAGGAATATACACCAATTTTGCCAATTCTGTTGACGAGGCAGTGTTAATATTGATCTTGGTGAGGTGAGGCGGACTGAGCACCTTATATCTTTTTAAGGCTTTTTCTGCCACTTCGGGACTAAGTCCGTAGACATCGTACAATTGTTCATCAATCAGAAATCCACCTAGGAGTTCCCTAAATTTAACGATACGGGCAGATAATTTGTCCCCTATTCCATTGATGGTCTTTAGTTCCTCGGCCGTAACGGTGTTTAGGTCTTTAATGGCTATGTCCCCACCTGACCTCCCCGCAGGGGAGGAGTTGCTTGCGTTACCATTTGAATTGGCCGGATTGGAATTCTGCATACTGGGGACCGTCGACTGGCTACTTCCTACTGCAGACCGCTTACCCACTTGTGTCCATTCCGGGAATTTAAAATAGGGGGAAATGGCATCTAGCAGACTGTCAGAAACCTTGGTGACCTTTTGAAAATCCTCAGGAGAATTTACATAGTTGTTCTGCTTTCTATAAGCAAGCAGCCTATCGATCTCATCAACGGACATACCCAAAACATATCCCTTGTAATCGGTGATGAAATTGGGATTAAACGGATAAATTTTGATCGAATCCTTTTGGGAAGCTAGATTCTTGAGCGAATCGATCTTGGACTGAAGTTCCAGGTCGATCGTAATTGGGTCCTTTGCGTTTGTCCGCCCAAACCGACTGAAGACATAATAGCCAACTTGTAGCAGCACGATTATAAGCAGTAAAAAGAAAATCCCACTGCGTTCCTGCTTGTTAAATTTGAATTGGGATTTGTTGTCCTTTCTCCCCACAACTTTATTGGCTTTGTCGGGCTACCTCATCATCGTCATTTTCGGAATAGGAATCCGGTTCTTTTTTGGGAGGAGTGGTCATCACCCTATAAAAAAAATAAACAGCGAAGAACGTAAAAAATCCTTGCGCCAAAACCATGGTTGTCAATGCTGCTGTGCTCATAGTGTGGCCCTCCCTTCCTTTCTTCGTTTTCTAAAAGCTAAATATACCAAAAATGAAATGAACATAAATAATCCCAGGAGTATCATTCTCCCCAAATTCTTATAAAACACCTTGTTGGTAAAGGATCCCTTGGCAATAACTTCGCCCGGTTTTACAACTTCCCCCTTTTGTACGGTTACGAGCTGGTCGTCCTTAAACCGATATTCCTTGTAGTCCGTAAAAGGTTCCTCTATCGAACTTTTGGTTACTTTATCATATTTTTTACGAATATTCTGAAAGGCAAACTTCACGGAATGCTTATCGGACTCCACCACTTTACCGGCGGCGGCCCCTGAAGCCTCAAAATTTTCCGCATAATATTCATCGGCAAAGGCCGAATTGTTAAAGGTATCCTTGTGGAGAATCGTATCCACGATATTGGGAATACTGGAAAAGAATACCCACCCCAGGAGCAACGGCGTAATAAACTTGATTATAAACCTATAAGCCAAGGGTATCTTTATATCGGACCCGCTGTTTATCTCCCTCCAACCTTTATCCATTCCAAAAATCCAAGCAAACAAAATCACCTCAAAAAACGCAAATGTCACCAAACTTACCGTCCCGGCCCAAAAATCATAATCGTCGAACACTCCTTGATTGTAGAAGAAAACCGTGGGCAGGCCCAAGATAAGTGCCAATCCCCCAAAGGACCAAGCGCCCTTGGTCCTGTTCCAACCAAACTCGTCCCGCATAAAGCCCATCCAGGGAGTTCCCATGGCCAAGGAACTGGTTATCCCCGCAAAAAATAATAGCCCGAACCACATGACGCCCCCAACCGTTGCCAAGGTTGGGCCCCATTGTTCAAATAGATAGGGCATGGTCTGGAAGGCCATCCCAAACCCTGCATTATTGATTACCCAATCCAATCCCAGATATCCTGCCGCAATGGGAATTACGATAGCGCTTCCCAACACGACCTCCACAAACCCGTTCATAAAACCCGCGGAAACGGCGTTCAGGGCAATATCGTCCTTGGGCTTTACATAGGCGGCGTAGCAATGAATGGTCCCCATACCCACCGAAAGGGTGAAAAATATCTGTCCGGCCGCAGCCAACCACACCTTAGGGTTCGCCAGCGAATCGAATTGCGGGGTCCACAAAAAATTGAGGCCGTCCAAAGCATTGGCGTCGGGGAAAAGTTCCGATGCCCCACTAGTTCCCAAAGTATATCCTTTGATGGCCAAAAGAACACCGAACAAGATCAACAACGGCATCCCAACCTTGGCCACCTTCTCAACCCCGTTAAGCCCCTTGGAAAGAATAAAGGTATTAAAGGCCAAACAGAGGACATAGAAAATTACCGCTTCATAAGGGATTCCCGTGGTAGTCTCCGACAGGTCCACATAAGAATTGAAGAAACCCGCTACCTCACCTTGGGACATTCCTTGGAAGGTCCCCGATAACGAATGGTAAACATAGGAAATGGTCCAGGATTCTATATAGGCATAATAGGCTACGATCGCCAAATTGGTAAAGATACCAAAGACCCCTATATACTTAAGGAGCCGCCCTTTGACCATGGAATCCAAGATATAAGGGGTACTGTGCTTCCCAAATTTTCCCCCATAACGGCCAGATGACCATTCGATAAACAACAGGGGGATTCCCATCAACAGAAAACAGATCAAGTAAGGTATGATAAAGGCACCACCACCGTTTTGGACAGCTTGTACGGGAAACCTAAGAAAGTTGCCCAGTCCTACAGCGTTGCCGGCCATTGCCAAAATAAGGCCGATCCGCGAACCCCAGGATTCGGAAGTTGTTGCCATGGTCCTTTCAATAAAGTTAGTTGGTCTCTACCCCGTACCGTCACAAGTTCAGTACAACGGAATCATATAAAGGTAAAAAAATATTCTAACCCTTTTGTTTTTTATACAACAAACCTGCTTTTAACTTTCTCCAGTATTCATCGAGATCTCCTTTTACCTCCCCGGACATAATGTACAGGCCAATGATATTGGGAACGGACATGGAAAGGATCATCATATCTGAAAAATCGAGAACGGCGCCAAGGCTTATGGAAGCTCCCACCACCACGAAGACCATAAACAACAATTTATAAACCAATTCGGTTCTTTTGCTCTTTCCAAAAAGATAGGTCCACGCCCTCATTCCATAATAGGACCAAGAAATCATGGTAGAAAAAGCAAAAAGGAAGACCGCTACACTTAGCACATAGGGAAACCAAGAAATAACGCTACCAAAGGCATCGGAGGTCAACTGTGCCCCAGCCATGCCTGCGACTTCATGTCGGCCCGTAAAGATAAGCACCAAAGCGGTAAGGGTACACACCACCACGGTATCTATAAACGGTTCCAACAAGGACACAAATCCCTCGGAAGGTGGGTTTTTTGTTTTAACGGTACTGTGCGCTATGGCCGCAGAACCCACACCAGCTTCATTGGAAAAAGCGGCACGTTGAAACCCAATTACCAAGACCCCGATAATTCCTCCTTTTAAAGCCCCAGGATTAAAGGCACCCTCAAAGATAGCGGAGAAGGCGGGGCCAATATTCTTTATATTGAGCAGTATGACCGTCAGGGCCGCCAATACATACAGGGTAGCCATAAAGGGGACTATTTTTTCCGTCACCTTGGCTATGCTCTTGATTCCTCCGATAATTACCGATCCAACGAGAATTGCCGTAATCAAACCAAACCAAAAACCATTACCTTCCAAATTTTGGAACTGGGTCGACAGCTGTTCAAAAGCCTGATTGGCCTGGAACATGTTCCCACCTCCAAAGGAAGCCCCCACTGCCAAGATAGCGAACAGACCGGCGAGCATTTTCCCAAATTGTTTCATATTTTTTTTCTCCAACCCGTGGCGCAGATAATTCATCGGGCCACCAAAGACACGACCATCGGGCAGGATATCCCTGTATTTGACCCCCAGGGTACATTCCACGAATTTTGAGGACATGCCCAAAAATCCACACAAGATCATCCAAAAGGTTGCACCGGCTCCCCCCAAGGAAACCGCCACGGCTACCCCGGCAATATTACCAAGACCAACGGTTCCAGATACTGCCGTGGCCAAAGCCTGGAAATGGGTCACCTGTCCAGGGGCATCCGGATCGTCGTATTTTCCCTTGGCAAGATCTAAGGAATGTCGAAATCCCTTTATATTGATAAATCCCATTCGGAAGGTAAAGAAGGCGGCCCCCAATACCAGCCATATTACTATAAAGGGAATATTGTTAGTCCGCGGATCCCCGTTCGGATGGGTCATGACCACCGGTTCATCATACTTTATCTTGGCAAAATTATATGCCCCTTGCTCAATAATATGTTCCTTATTGTCCGAATTGTAAATTACCTTGCCTTCGTCCAGCATATGCATCAGACGGCCCTTTGCGGCGGCCTTAACCGTTATATCCGTTCCCGATGCATTCGTAATTACGGCTACGGGCTCTCCCCTTTTTACCTCTGCCCCATCTGGTTGCAACCATTCCTTTAGAATAAATTTGTCTTCCACATCGGGGGTCCAGTCGGGAATTCCCACCATTTTATAATCGGCATAGGCTATAGGGTCATGAAGTCCCACGGCGGCAAAGGGATCCCAAAATAAAAAAGACCCCAAAGCGTTTACTGCCGGGGTCATAAAACCATTGAAAATTTCTGTAATTGCTTTGGCCTTTACAGTGAACGCTTTGGTTTCCCTGAGGCCGTTGGCATCGATTACGGTCACTGTGTACGGCACACCCTCGACCAATCCGGTGGACTTATCCGAGGTAAGGGGCGTATCTTGATTGCTCCATTTATACGTATAGGGAGGGGTGCCCCCGGTCACTTCCAAATCGATCTCACCGTCATTGATGATGTTCGACGGATTTATTGTGGTTCCCTTAACTTCCAATTCTTGTGCAAAAACAGTAAAGGAGATCAGTAAAAAAAGTGACGATACGTAGTGTCTCATATAAACAATGACATTTTGAATTTGTTAATTTTATTTAAATGGGAGGCAATATCCTAAAAATAATCAACCCAATCAAATTAATTGGCCAAAAGCTATTCACCTTCCTGTCGGAAAAAAGGTCCTTTCTGCCCCTATTTTACCTTCCCGAAACTCCCGGTTTTCCATCTGGAACAGCTATTGTTAATCAATATTGAATATTTCATGTAATTTTTTGATCTGCTCCGGCCTTCCCAACACAATAATCTTACTTTTTGGCTGCAACCTAAGTTCGGCCTCCGGATTGATTATATAGTTACCGCCAGGTTCTATATATCCGATTATGGTACAGCCCGTTTTTCGTCTTATATCCAAGTCCCGCAAAGAATTGAATTCCGTTTGCCCTACAAATTCTTCAATGGCCACTTCCTCCAAGTTGGTCGAATTGCCCCCTTCCATTGAGAGTTTGTCCATAAACGTTATCAAATCGGGGATTACTACCAAGGACGCCATATGGTCGCCACCGATCTTGTCCGGCATGATGACCTTATCTGCCCCGGCCAAAAGCAATTTCTTTTGGGAGGTGATCAAAGAGGCCCTGCTAATAATAAACAAGGACTTGTTCAACTGCCTGGCCGAAAGTACCACAAACAGATTGGCCGCATCGTCCGGCATGGCGGCAATTAGGCATTTGGCACGTTCAATGCCCGCTGCCAAAAGAATTTCATCGTCATTGGCATCACCCTCGATAAAAAGTACATCACCTTCGTTTTTTTCAACGATTTCCTTGTCCTTTTCAATTACTACGAAGGGCCGATTATATGCCTTTAAGCGCTGGGCCGCTTGATTGCCGTTTCGGCCGTACCCACACAGGATAACATGATCGGTAATCCTATCTACCTTTTGTTCCAATTTCTTCTTCTTTAATAATTGTTGGGAGTTCCTGCTCAAAATATACTCCGTAATCACCGATATTGCAAACGCAAATATAAAGACGCTGGAGATGATCAAAAATACGGTAAAGATCTTCGTGTCGGCATCCATTGGCCCTACTTCGGAAAATCCCACCGTGGTCACCGTAATAACCGTCATATAAAAGGCATCCAACCATGAGAAATGGGACAAAAACCTATAACCGAGAACTCCGGTGGATAAAACCAGGACCACCAAAAACAGTGCAAAATTCAATCTAGAACCGAAAAATCTTAACATGTCTAAAGATCAAATACGGAAGTACGTTTGGTATAGATAAGGTCCTTTATCCGAAACAAAAACGTCAAAAAAAGATACAAGGCAAAACCAAAACCCAAGGTGACGAAGGTAAGGTAAATAAAAGAAGTGCGGACTACCCGCGCCCGTATTCCCAATCGTTCGGCAATACGCCTACAGACTTCGAAGCCCCTTTTTTGAAAATAGTAGAGTATTTTATAGAACAGGTTCATGCGCTAAATGTATGAAAGAAAAGAGAACCTTGAAAATGGAACAGAGAAAATAGAAAAGAGAATATAGCCGCAAGAATCAAGAGACTAGACAATTGTTCGGGGTTCGGGGGTTCAAGGTTGAAAGTTCAAAGTTGATGGGAATATGAAATAAACATATAAACCCATAAACTTTTTTTGCCCTTGCACCTTCCTGCCAACTACTACTGTCAACTGCAACTGCCAACTACAACTGCCAACTGCAACTACAACTGCTAACTTTTATCCGCTAACAAACTGGCCCCTACGGCGCATTGGAGGCATCTGTTTTGGGTGCAGTATTCATTGTACAATTGTAGGACTGCTTGCGACTGTAGGGCGTTTTCAACGATGGCGCCGTGTTGCTTATAATTCTCCACAACACGGTTCCCCTCACTTTTTAAACCGGAAATAATTTCCACGATCTGTTCATCCACTTCCCTGCCTTGTTGTTTGGCGTAACAGAATTTTAGAGGGGCAATGGTATTTATGATTATTAGGTCGATAAAACTCTTGCTAAGTTTTTTATTGCTTTTTTTTGAGACTTTACCAAACGTATAGTGATCTTTCCAATAATCGCTTGCCGAAGCCTCCAAAAGAACGCGAATCTCGGATATGCTATCTGCCTCCATAAGTTGACTGAACAAATTTTGGCGACCGTTGTAAAGATTTGCGAGCTGGGAAAGGCGTATCGTAGGAAAATTAGGGGGACGCAAACCGTAAAATTGGGGTGGCAGTACCCCTGTTGTATTTATATTGAACTTGGTTTTAAGAAACCCATACTCTTTTTTAAAGTCGATATAGTGCCCGTCCACCAAGGAGTCATCCTCCAAAAGCCCGGCCGTACCCAACAAGAGGCTTTCCAACTGAAATAAATTTCCCTGTACTTTTCGAAATATTGAAAAATCCAAGGCTTGGGCCAGACTATAAAAGGAATCGCCATTGACCTTGGACCCAAAATTCCTTAACAACAAAATAAAAAGCACCCGTTCCCAATCATTCTTGGATTCGGAAAGCAGGTTGAGGATCAGGCTCGACTTCCTTTCCAATCGCTCAAAATACAACCGTTCCAACCAATTTCGAAATAAAAATCCATCAACGGATTTAAGCTCCCGTTCGCAATTGATAAACTTGATATTCCTATTGTCAAAAAACTGGTGGTAAGCCTCCAAGAGTGGTTTGGAAATATAATTCTTGAGCTCCAAAGTCGGCACCTCGCTCCGGTCCTTTCTAAAAACGGACATATCATCCTCCCATACTACATGAAGGATAACATTGTTGTAATTGGCATCTATTTCGTGATGATGGGCAAACCAGTCGGACGATTTTAGATGTATCTCCACGTTCCCGGCCCAAAGCTGCCCCCCGATACGGATCTTAGCATTCAAAAAGTCGGGACCGGCCAAGTCGTTGTGCAAACCCACATCCACCAAAGAAATTATTTCATTTTTGGTGGTCAACAAATGCTCCAAGGGGAGCTTTTTGTATTTCCATATAAAATGGAGTAGATTCTCTCGCATACACTAAAATAAGAAAATTCTTTCAGGTGCAGAAAAAAATACTGCCGTTGGAAGAATTTGCTGTGTTATTTTGGTGTTCCCGTCTAGTCCCCTTCAACTTCCCCGTCCCAGTTCATAAAACCCCCTTCGAGGTTATATGCATTCTTAAACCCCATACTGTTCATGATGGCACAGGCTTGGCCACTTCGGTTTCCAGATCGGCAATAGACGTAGTAGTTCTTGGATCTGTCCAACTTTTCCAGCGCTGCCGCAAATTCGGCTCCCAGGTAAAAGTCGATATTCGTTGCGCCTGGGATATAGCCTTCCTCCAATTCTTCCTCTGTACGTACGTCCAGGATAAAGGCATTGCTATCCTGCTCCAGTTGTTCCGCCCAATCG
>JBLWZN010000028.1:0-56266 GCA_048266425.1 Sediminicola sp. | reverse complement strand
TGCGGCCGAAGAGGGTGGGGCCAACTTTATGATCTCGCCAGTAAGTGCCTCCTTGGCCTTAGGCATGGTCTATAACGGGGCCGCCGGGGAAACCCGGGAAGCCTTTGCCAACACCCTAAATTACGGGGATGCCACCTTGGAGGAAACCAATGCGGTAAACCAGAATATCATCGAGAACCTCACCTATGCAGCCTCGGGATCCACTTTTAAGATTGCCAATTCTATTTGGATAAAAGATAGCTTTCCGGTGAAGAATTCCTTTACGGCGTTGAATGAGGAATTTTACAACGCCAAGGTTGCCAATATGGATTTTGGGGACCCCCAGACCCTTAAAACCATCAATAATTGGGTATCTGATAATACCAACGGGAAAATACCAACTATCCTGAATAACATTGATCCCAAGGCGGTGCTGTTCGCCATCAACGCACTCTATTTTAACAGTGATTGGAAATACCGATTTGACCCCGATAAAACCACAAAACGCACCTTCCATGGAGATGGTGGTCAATCGAAATCTGTTGACATGATGAGCATGGAACAGAATCTATCCTACTATTTCAACGATACTTTCTCCTCTGTGGTGCTCCCATACAAAAACGCTAAATACACGATGACCCTTTTATTGCCCCATGAGGATAAGACCATGTCCGATGTAATCAACATGATGGACAGCGATCGCTGGAGCCAATGGCAAGCCAATTTTACTTCAGGAAACCTAACCGTCACCTTACCCAAATTTACTTTTGCCTACCAAAAGAAATTAAACGACATCCTTAAAGATCTTGGACTCGGAATTGCGTTTAATCCGGACTTGGCCGATTTTAGCAATTTAAGCGACCTTCAGACCTATATCTCCCTGGTCCTTCAAAAAACCTATATCGATGTCAACGAAAAAGGGACCGAGGCGGCCGCGGCAACGGTAGTTGGAATGGCACTTACCTCGATTGGCCCCGGCTCATCCCTGATATTTGACCGCCCCTTTTTGTTCGCGATCACAGAAAAGGAAACGGGGTCGATCTGTTTTATGGGCAAGGTGGGGATGCCTGATTACGATAAGTAGATCGGATTTTATTAAATTGCATGCTGAATACAAGAGCCAAGAATCAAGAATCAAGACAAAAAACACATCCCAAGTCAGGCATGGCCTTGTCATTTATTCCATGATTCCGATTCTTAAGGCACATAATTTAGCACCCGTTTAATCAACATCAATCCAATTGGATGAAATTCCTAGTTTTTAGTTTTCTTTTTTGCACAACTTTTCTATTGCAGCAAGATCTAACAAAGATCAGGGCAGAATACCCCAAAGCCTCACAAAGTGAAGCCTTGGCCAAAGAATTGTATGAATCCCTTTTGCCTGTTACCCTTGAAGGCAACAAGGTCCTGGTAGCTTACAAAGGTGCCGCCACTACCATTATGGCCCTATTCGGAAATGGCATCAAGGAAAAAACGACCCTTTTCAATGAGGGCAAGGACCTGTTGGAATATGCCGTAAAAGAAGATCCATCGAACATTGAAATTCGTTGCATCAGGATGAGTGTCCAGGAACATGCCCCTAAGATTACAGGTTACCACGAAAATATTGGGGAGGACAAAAAGTTTATATTGATAAATTACAAACACACCCGATCCCAGGAGGTCAAGAATTTTGTAAAAAGCTATGCCTTGCAGTCCGATGCTTTCGACGAATCGGAAAAACAGACGTTTTGATCGATTTTGTGGTAATTTTTAAAAGCCACAAACGGCTCCCAATCCTTTTAAAATAGGTTATGATCTTTAGCCTGAACTTTTAATAATCATTTCCCTGGTTTACCCCAACAATGAAAATGAAGTTGCAATTTGGGAATTCGTTGCATAACCTATACTGAAAACTGAGTAGTGGTTACTTATCTAATCCATATCTTTGTACTGCATTTTAATCTGTTGATACATCAACGCTATCCACGGGTTATAAAAAGTTTAGCCAGTGCCAATTATCACCCCATCCGATTGTGAAAGTGCATTACAGCCCAATTGCTGTGTGATCATCCCAACCTATAACAATGCCAAAACATTGCTGGGGGTCATCAACGGTGTTCTGGACTACACGGACAGGATAATCATCGTAAATGACGGATGCACCGATGACACCGCAAATATTCTGGAGGCCTATCCCAAATTGGAACAAATCCACTTGTCAAAAAACATGGGCAAGGGAATGGCCCTAAGACTGGGATTCCAACATGCATTGGCTTTGGGCTTTGAATATGCCCTAACCATAGATTCGGACGGACAGCATTTTCCTGGGGACCTACCTGTATTTCACCAAGCGTTGGAGCAGGAGGAAAACAAAAATCTATTGCTGATCGGGGCCAGAAATATGGATCATTCTTCCGTGCCCAGAAATAGCAGCTTTGGCAACAAATTTTCCAATTTTTGGTTTTGGGTAGAAACGGGCGTCCGACTTCAAGATACCCAATGCGGATATCGTATGTACCCCATCAAAGAAATGCAAAACCTTCGGTTCCACTCCAAGAAATTCGAGTTTGAGATCGAGTCAGTTGTTCGTGCCTCATGGAACGGCACCTTGGTTAAGAACATACCGGTACGGGTACATTATGACCAGACCGACCGGGTTTCCCATTTTAGGCCAATAAAAGACTTTGTACGCATCAGCATTCTGAATACCGTTCTCGTAACCATTGCTTTTTTCTATATAAAACCACGGGACCTCTATAGGAAATTAAAAAAAAAAGGAGTGAAGCGCTTTTTGGTGGAGGATTTTCTTCACAGTAACGACTCCCCAAAAAAAAAGGCATTCTCCATTGCACTTGGCGTGTTTATAGGACTTTCCCCTCTTTGGGGATTACAGACCGTCAGCGTACTTTTTTTGGCGGTCCTTTTCCGTCTAAACAAGGTAATCGCCTTCGCCTTTTCCAATATTAGTTTTCCTCCCTTTATCCCCTTTATCATTTATATATGCTTGGGGCTCGGCTATTGGACGTTGGGACAGGATTTTTTGATTACCCCCGAAGATCTTACACAAAACTTTGAGATGACATTTCACCTAAAGGCCTATGTTGTAGGCAGTCTGATGCTTTCGACCGGCGCAGCCTTGTTTTTCGGGGTTGTTGGCTATATTTTTCTTTCTATTTTTGAGAGTAAGAAAATTGTCATGGGCAATGGATAACTGGTTTTACGGTCTATATCGATCTATCCAAAAGAACAAAGGTTGGAGCCTATTCTCTTTCGCCCTACTTGTGGCATTGCTCGTTTTCTTGGCATCGAAAATCCAATTTCAGGAAGACATTTCGAAGCTTATCCCTACCAACGACAAATCATCCAAGGTACAGCAAGTACTTAAATCCGTCAATTTTACGGATAAGATCATCGTACATATTTCCCAAGAATCGAGTGGTTCCGTAGACGACCTTACGCAATACGCGCAACAGTTTTTGGATAGTATATACAAGGGTTCAAATAAATACGTCCAAGATATCCAAGGCAAGGTTGGCGACACAACCATTGGTTCTACCCTGGATTTCGTTTATAATAACATTCCGCTTTTTTTAGACCCTACGGACTATAATCATATCGCCCAGAGAATTCAAAAGGACAGCATTGATAGGATTACCGAGGCCAATTATAAAACCCTGATATCCCCGTCTGGGATAGTGGCCAGAAAAACCATTTTGAAAGATCCCTTGGGCCTTTCCTTTATCGCCCTAAAAAAGCTAAGGCAATTGGGACTTGGGGATCAGTTTACCCTGTACAACGGTTTTTTGACGAGCAAGGACCAAAAAGACCTATTGCTCTTTATAACCCCAACCTATGGGTCCAGTGAGACGGCGGAAAACACCAGATTTGCAGAAAACTTGTATACACTACAAGATCGGCTAAACAGTACGTTCCAAGACAAGGCCCGGAGCGAATATTTTGGGGCCGCCCTTATTGCCGTGGCCAATGCCCAGCAGATTAAAAAGGACATCCAATTTACCGTAGGGATCGCGCTCACCCTATTGTTACTTGTCTTTATTCTTTTTTATAAAAAATTGACTGTCCCACTTATCCTTTTTACCCCCACTGTCTTTGGAGGCTTGTTGTCCATCGCCCTATTGTACCTCATCCGGACCGAGATTTCCGCCATTTCCTTGGGCATTGGTTCCGTGCTTCTTGGGGTTACCTTGGATTATTCGCTCCATATCCTTACCCATATAAGAAACAACGAATCTACCGAACATATGTACAGGGCGGTAACCCAGCCTATCCTGATGAGCAGTCTTACTACCGCCCTAGCCTTTCTGTGCCTCCTGTTTTTGGATTCCCAAGCCCTGCAAGACCTTGGGCTGTTTGCCGCCCTAAGTGTTCTGGGAGCCTCACTCTTTGCTTTGATCTTTGTGCCTTTGGCCTATAAAAGCAAATCGGACGAAAAATCCGGACAAACGGTCTTGGACAAAATTTCCCAATATGATTTTCATAAAAATAAATGGTGTATCGGAATACTTTGCCTGCTTTTGGTCATAAGTGCCTTCACCTACCATAAGGTTATTTTCAACAAGGATATCTCCAAATTAAACTATGAGCCAACGGCCATTAAGGAAGCCCAGCGGCGACTGGATGCCCTGACAAACGTCGCCTCCAAATCCATCTACCTGGCCACATACGGGAACAGTACCGAAGAGGTGCTCCAGATCAATGATACCCTCTTCCAGAAATTGGAGCAACTTAAAAATGAAGGTGAGATTATCAACTTTAGTTCGATTGGGTCCCTTGTACATTCCAAAAAACTTCAACAACAACGAATTTCCCAGTGGCAGCATTTCTGGAATCCTGGGACCATCGACCAAACAAAAGATAATCTTTTGGCAAGTGGCACAAAATTGGGATTTAAGCCTTCAACTTTTGACTCCTTTTATTCCTTTCTGGAAAACAAAGCTTTTCACCCATTGGACATTACCGATTACAAGGGAATAAGTTCGTTGGCCATAAGCGACTATATCAATACCAAGAGCGACTTGACGACGATAACCTCTTTGGTAAAGGTCGATTCCACTCAAATCCAAAAAATTAAGTTGGATTTTAAAGGTCATAAAAATACCTTGGTGATCGATAGACAGGAGATGAACGAAACCTTTTTGGGCAACCTAAAGAACGATTTTGGACACCTCATCTGGTATTCGGTGCTGGTGGTATTGCTGATCTTGTTTTTGTTCTACCGAAGCTTTTCACTTACCCTGGTCACCATAGTTCCAATTTTTCTGACATGGGTCTTGACGCTTGGGATTATGGGGCTGTTCCACATCGAATTTAATATCTTTAATATCATCATCTGTACCTTTATCTTTGGCCTGGGGATAGATTATAGCATCTTTGTCACCAATGGGCTCCTGGAAACATACCGCACGGGCGAGAAGACCTTACCCACCCACAGGACCTCCATTATGTTATCGGTAATAACAACTCTCCTAGGTGTTGGGGTATTAATTTTTGCCAAGCATCCTGCCCTCCATTCCATTTCATTGGTTTCCATTATTGGGATTCTTTCTGCCATGGCTATCGCCTTTACCCTCCAACCCTTGTTGTTCCACCTTTTTATCGGCAGTCCCACAAAAAGGCCTGTCCCCCTTCGGGTGTTGATCAACTCGGCCATCTCCTTGGGCTATTATAGCTTGGGGTGCATTATTTTTGGACTTTTTGCGGTTTCCATACTACCCTTGATTCCCATCAGTAAAAAGATCAAAATGGGATGGTTCCACAGGAGCGCATCCAAATTTCTGAAATCCGTTCTCTATTCCAATCCCTTTGTTGCCAAGAAAGTCATCAATAAAGTAGGTGAAGACTTTTCCAGGCCAGGGATAGTTATTGCCAACCATACCTCCTCGTTGGATTCCCTTACCATAGAAATGTTGTACCCCAATATTATATTTTTGGTTAACGATTGGGTATTCCATTCGCCCATTTTTGGCAGGGCTGTACGTGCGGCTGGGTTTTATCCGGTATCCCAAGGTGTGGAGAACAGCTTTCCCCATTTGAGAAAAAAACTTGACCAAGGCTACTCTTTAATGGCCTTTCCGGAGGGTACCCGGTCCTACACCAACAAAATAAAACGCTTTCATAAGGGTGCCTTTCATATAGCAGAACAGTTGGATCTAGATATTATTCCGGTTCTCATCCATGGCAATTCCGACGTGATGCCAAAAGGCAGTATGGTAATCCGGGACGGAAGTATTACCGTAAAGATTCTGGATCGGATATCTGCAAAGGACCTAAGTTTTGGTAAAAGTTCCAGGCAACGGACCAAAAATATAAGCTCTTATTTTAAAAGTGAATTCGATATCTTTAGGCAAGAAATGGAAGGACCGACCTATTTTCATCCCATCATTTTGGACGATTATAGATTTAAGGGGGATTCGCTCTACAAAGCCGTACGCGACGATTTAGAAAAAAATAAAGAGGTTTACCACTCAATTCTGAAGGCTGTGGGAAAAATGGATTCCATCATCCACCTGTCCGAAGATTGCGGACAACTCGATTTTCTTTTGATGTTGGATTCGGCAGATCGAAAAATGTTCACCTATTTAAAGGATGAGACCATAAGACCTATCATCCAAAACAGTTATCTTACCAATAAATACGGCCGACCTATACTGAAGGGGACTCTTAACGAAGCTATGGAGCAACCTGCCCAAGTGCTCATCATCAATCTTAAAAGTTTGGATTTGGAAACTTGGAAAGATAAAATTAGCACCGAAATCACTACCTTGATCTTGTTGAAAGAGCGTATTTCACTCTCGGATAAAGCATTATCCATGGGTTATGTGAAAAGTTTTCAAAACAGCACACTAAGTATATTTAAAAGAGAGAACTGAAAAGGAGCCCAATGAAGGACGAATATGATGTGGTTATCGTAGGAAGTGGCTTGGGAGGATTGGTATCCGCCAACATTCTCGCCAAGGAAGGACTTAGTGTCTGCGTACTGGAAAAAAACCAGCAATTCGGGGGCAATCTCCAGACATTTTCCCGAAATAAGACCATTTTTGACACGGGGGTGCATTATATAGGTGGACTTTCGCCGGGTCAAAATCTGTATCAATATTTTAAGTATTTTGGCATTATGGACGACTTAAAGCTTAAAAAATTGGACGAGGACGGCTTTGACATAATCACCTTTGAAGGGGACGGAAACGAATACCCGCATGCCCAAGGCCATGAACATTTTATTAGGACCTTGATCGCCCAATTCCCGGAAGAGGAAAAGTCCATCCGCTCTTATTGCGTTTCACTAAGGGAAACATCGGGAAAGTTTCCGTTGTACGAATTAAGGGGAGGCTCTCCCCAATATGAAAATGATGATGTTTTTCAGAAAGGGGCGAAAGAGTTTATCAATTCCCTGACCGAAAACAAAAAATTACAGGCGATCCTGGCCGGTACTAATTTTTTATATGCCGGGGACGGAAGACGGACCCCGTTTTACGTACATGCACTTTCCGTAAATTCATATATACAAAGTGCTTATAGATGTGTAAATGGCGGCAGCCAAATTACCAAACTGTTACTAAAACGATTGAAGGAAAATGACGGGAAAGCCTTCAAAAATCAAGAGGTGGTTAAATTTAATGTTTTGGACAAAAAAGTAACCTCGGTTTCCCTTAAAAATGGGGAACAGGTAAAGGGGAAATTGTTCATCTCCAACATTGATCCCAAGCTTACCCTTAAATTAGCCGGGGAAGAACACTTTAGAAAATCATATGTCAACCGCATTCAAGGACTGGAAAGCGTAATCTCGGCCTTTAGTCTTTATATTGTCCTTAAACCCGAATCCTTCCCCTATCTCAACAAAAATTATTACCACTTTAAATACCAGGACAGGGTTTGGGAGGCACAGAACTATACCCAGGAGAGCTGGCCGGAAGGCTATATGTTCTCTATGGGCGTCAGTCCAAAAACTGACGAATGGGGCGAGAGCATTACGGCCATGACCTATATGCGCTATGACGAAGTTGCCCCTTGGGCGAATACTTTCAATACCACGGCGAACAAAAATGATAGGGGACAGACCTACGAGGAGTTCAAGGCCCAAAAGACCGAGTTATTGCTTTGTGAACTGGAGAGAAAATTTCCAGATCTAAGGGATTGTATTCATGAGGTCTATTCCTCTACCCCTCTATCTTACCGGGACTACATTGCTAGCCACCACGGATCCATGTACGGTTATGTAAAGGACGTGGAGAATCCACTAAAGTCATTTGTTTCCCCTAAAACCCGTGTCGGCAATCTTATGTTTACCGGCCAAAGTCTGAATATGCACGGCATATTAGGGGTAACGATCGGGGCGGTAATCACCTGTTCCGAGATTTTGGGGAAGGATTATTTGTTGGGGAAAATATTGGAGGCGAATGCATCGGCCGACTTAGTTACGGATAAAGGAAAATAGAGAAAGGAACAAAAATATGGCTCAAACAAAAATAATTCCGATAACCTAATAAACAATATATTCCGTGCTTAACAGACAATCCTTTATCAAAAAATATTCCCTGTACCTAGGGTTGGTTTTGATATTGGTTTCCTGTGGGGTTAAAAAATCGGTCCACAATCGGCCCGAACTAAGTGGATACAACGATAGTATTCCTGAACGGGTAAAAATTTCAGACACTTCCTATACACTTGGATCAAACCATTTATTAAAAAACGAACAGGGTCTGTGGGAACTTTATGTGGAAGGGAATCCGTTGGAAAGGGGCCTTGTTAACGGCAGCCTTACCAGGGAATTGTTCGCCAAACAGGAAGCCATCTTCTTTTCCAGGGTGGAGGAATTGGTGCCCTCCAAGACCAAACAGTACTTTTTAAGAAAATTTATTGCCTGGTACAACCGGAAGATGTACCTCAACATTACCGAAGAGGACAAAGTAGAAATTTATGGTCTTTCCCACTATGCGGCCCATACCTATGATTACATCGCTCCTCCTTATCTGCGATTGCTGTATTTGCACGGGGCACACGATATTGGCCATGCCATGCAGGACCTGGCCTTGGTGGGCTGCTCTTCCTTTGCGGCTTGGGGCGACAAGACCGCGGATGGCAGCCTGATCTTGGGGCGGAATTTCGATTTCTACATGGGCGATGCCTTTGCCCAAAATAAGATCGTTTCCTTTGTCCGCCCCACAGAAGGGCACAAATTTATGTCCGTCACCTGGGGCGGGATGATCGGGGTGGTATCGGGCATGAATGACCAAGGGTTAACCACGACCATCAATGCGGGGGCATCCAAAATTCCCCTGGTTGCCAAAACTCCGGTGACTTTATTGACACGTGAAATTTTACAATACGCTTCCAACATCCAAGAAGCTATCGCCATCGCCAAAAAGCGATCTGTTTTTGTGTCGGAATCCATTTTAGTGGGGAGTGCCCATGATAACAAAGCCATTATCATTGAGGTTTCCCCCGATAATTTTGGGGTTTACGAGGTGCCAAATTCCGACCAATTGATCTGTACCAACCACTTTCAGAGTGCTTCCTATGCCAAGGATAAAAACAACCTGAAACACATTGAGGATAGCCATTCCGAATATCGGTACGAGCGGTTACAGGAACTTTTGGGCGAACAGAAAAAAATTACGCCCCAAGTGGCTGTGGATATCTTAAGGAACAAAGAGGGTCTGCACGACGAACCTCTGGGTTACGGCAACGAAAAGGCCCTTAACCAATTAATTGCCCACCACGCCATTGTTTTCAATCCCACAAAGCGATTGGTTTGGGTGTCCTCCAATCCTTATCAATTGGGAGAGTTTGTTGCGTACGACCTCAACGAGGTATTCCGGGAAGCACCGGACCATCCCGTAAAAACCATGGGCGTCCCCGATCTTGCCATCGAAAAGGACCCCTTTCAGTACAGTAGGGCATTTAAGGATTATCAGGAGTATAAGGTGGTAAGGGAAAAGGTACTGGATGCGATAAAGGTTAAGGAACATCTTGATCCAGCCGTTTTAAATAGTTTGGAACAACTGAATCCGGAGTTTTGGGAAGCATATTATTTGGTGGGGATATACAGTTACGAACACGGATATTATACGGTCGCCTTAAAGGCATTTGAGGCAGCAAAATCCAAAGTGATAACCACCCTTCCAGAAAAAGAATCCGTGGAGGCCCATATCAAAAAAATAAAAAGGAAATTGAGCTTATGATCCCAGAAATAGAAAGAACCACCTCTTCCAAAATTAAGTCCTTCCAAGAAGAAAAACTAAAGGAACTTCTGGAATACGTGGCGAAAAATTCACCCTACTACAAAAGGGTCCTTAAACAAATAGGCGTGCGACCACAGGACATAAACTCTTTGGAAGACCTCGTCAAAATACCTGTCACCACCAAGGAACAGCTGCAGGCGAACAACGACGATTTTCTTTGTGTGCCCAAGGTCCAGATCATTGACTACGTTACCACCTCCGGCACCATGGGAGAGCCGGTCACCTTTGCCCTGACCGATAAAGATCTGGAACGACTGGCCTATAACGAAGCACTCTCCTTTGCCTGTGCCGGGGTGATGCCCCACGATATTCTACAATTGACCACCACAATGGACCGCAGGTTTATGGCCGGACTAGCCTATTTCTTGGGGGCCAGGAAACTGGGAGCGGGAATTATTCGAGTAGGGGCCGGAATTCCAGAACTGCAGTGGGATACCATTCTAAAATTCAGGCCTTCCTACCTTATCGTTGTGCCTTCCTTTTTGCTAAAACTCATTGAATATGCCAAGCAACAGGGGATCGACTTAAGATCTTCTGGTGTAAAAGGAGCCATTTGTATAGGTGAATCCCTTCGGGATCAAGATTTCTCCCTAAACACCTTGGGACAAAAAATTAAGGGTGAATGGGACTTACAATTGTATTCCACCTACGCCTCTACGGAAATGAGCACTGCCTTTACGGAGTGCCCGGAGCAACGGGGAGGGCATCATCATCCCGAGCTAATCATCGTGGAAATTTTGGACGAGAAAGACCAGCCTGTAGCTGAAGGGGAGGTGGGCGAACTTACGATTACCACTTTGGGGGTAGAGGCCATGCCCTTATTGCGCTTTAAGACGGGGGATATGGTCATGGCACATACAGCGCCCTGCAGATGTGGCCGGAACACGCTACGCCTTGGTCCGGTAATGGGACGCCGCAAGCAGATGATCAAATACAAGGGCACTACCTTGTACCCGCCAGCCATGGATAATGTGTTGAACAATTTTAGGGAAGTAGAAAGTTTTGTAATCGAAATTTATCACAACAGTATCGGCACCGATGAAATTCTCTTGAAAATTTCCTGCCAACAACCTTCTGAGACATTATTGCAAAACATAAAGGATCATTTCAGGTCCAAATTGAGGGTTACCCCAAAAATTGAGTTCCACGACCCCAAGGAGATTGAAAAGCTAAAGCTTTCCAAACTGGGCAGAAAGCCGGTGACGGTGATAGATAGGAGGAATTAAGGTTCAGTAAGCAGAGTCTGGTTGCAGTAGGCAGGACAGGTTTAAAGTTTAAGGTATAGTAAATGGGGGATTCCCCCTTTGAAGGAGGAGAAAGGGGGAGCTTTTTCTTCCGCCATTTTGCAATAAAAACGAAAATCCCCGCCAAGAAAAGACGGGGATTTTAAATCTAGTACCGAGGGGGTTCTATTTCCCCAGCATCAACAGTTCGTTACATTTAATCTCTGTGATATATCGCTTCTCCCCTGTTTTGGTTTCATAGGAGCGGTTGGTGAGTTTGCCCTCAATGGCGACTTCCTTGCCCTTGGTGAGGTAGCTTTCCACGATTTCGGCAGTCTTGCCCCAAGCGACGATATTGTGCCACTGGGTGTCCTCTACTTTTTCGCCTTGGGCGTTTTTGTAAGTCTCATTGGTAGCGATGGAAAATTTGGCCAATTTGGTGCCGCTTTCCAAGTTTACAATTTCAGGGTCGTTGCCCAAGTGTCCAATCAACTGTACTTTGTTTCTAAGTGCGTTCATAATAATAGGTTTTAAAGGTTAAACAGTTAATACTTAATCCTGAACGCGTTTCAGGATCTTTTCAGTCGTGTCCAATCCATTTCCTGGAAGTAGAAAACTTTATTTGAACTCAACGGTACAAACCTACAACCCCATTATCAGTAGATTCGGTTGGGAATTGATTACTTTCGTTTATATTCGGTTACAAACGTTTGTAGTCGTTTGTAATTGTATATAGTTCCCCTTATAATGGGAACTTCACACATTGTGGGAGAAATGAAAAAAAATGCAGAAATTCCCGACTACCCCTTGTGCAGCCCCAGCTGGATCCGTTTTCTGGGGATGTCCACGTCCAGAACCTTTACGATTATTTGTTGGTGCAGGCTAACGTGTTCGTTGACGTCCTTGACAAAGGCGTCCGACAGGTTGGAGATATGTATCAGGCCGCTTTCTTTGATGCCGATATCTACAAAGCAGCCAAAATTGGTGATGTTGTTTACGATTCCAGGCAATAATTGTCCCGTCCTTAAATCCGTCATCGACCTGATATTCTGGTCGAACGTAAAAATTTTGGCCTTTTCCCTTCTGTCCAATCCAGGCTTTTCCAATTCTTGGACAATATCCTCCAGCGTTGGGATGCCGATGCTTTCGGTAACATAATCCTTCAGGTCCAGTCCCTGTAGTATTTTTTTGTTCCCGATCAAGTCCGTTATCCCCAGCTTTTGGGACTTCGCCATTTTCTCCACAACAGAATAGCTTTCCGGATGTACGGCCGAATCGTCCAGCGGATTCTCAGCGTCCTTGATCCTAAGAAAGGCTGCTCCCTGTTCAAAAGCCTTGGCTCCCAATCGGGGTACCTTCTTTATGTTTTCCCTGGAAGAAAAAGCTCCATTCTCATTGCGGTAATTCACGATACCTTCCGCCAATTTGGGCCCTATCCCGGAAACATACGCCAATAGGGATGTGCTTGCAGTATTCACATTGACCCCAACAAAGTTTACACAACTTTCCACGACCGTATCCAAGGATGATTTCAATTTGGTCTGATCCACATCGTGCTGATACTGCCCCACTCCTATCGATTTGGGATCTATTTTCACGAGTTCCGCCAACGGATCCGCCAATCTCCGGCCGATGGATACCGACCCACGTACGGTAACATCATAATTGGGGAATTCGTCCCTTGCTATCTTGGAAGCGGAATAGATGGAGGCTCCGGCCTCACTGACTACAAATACTTCCACCGGGTTTTTAAAGGCAATGCGTTTAATAAAGTGTTCGGTTTCCCGGGAGGCCGTTCCGTTCCCAATGGCGATAGCCTCGATTTTGTATGCATCGGCCAGGGAGCTTATCTTCTTTATGGCCCCTTTGGTGTCGTTTTTTGGAGCGTGGGGATAAATGGTCTCATTGTGCAACAAATCGCCTTGGGCATTCAGGCAAACCACCTTGCAGCCCGTCCTAAAGCCCGGGTCAATAGCCAGGATGCGTTTTTCCCCCAAGGGAGCACCCAACAACAGTTGCTTCAAATTCTTTGCGAAAACAAGAATGGCCTCATCATCCGCCCTTTCCTTGGCATTTTTCAATATTTCATTGGAAAGGGAAGGAAACAGCAAGCGTTTATAGGCGTCCTGAATGGCCAAACTTATATGTTCCGCACAGGAACTCCCCGATTTTATGATCCTTTCCTCGATATTGGAAACTGCCCTTTCCGAATCAATTTCAATGGATACCCTCAAGAACCCCTCATTTTCAGCTCTCAGAATCGCCAACAGGCGATGCGATGGACAACGGGAGAGCGGCTCGCTCCAATCGAAATAATCCCGATATTTTTGTGCCTTTTCCTCTTCCTTTTTAGAAGACACCAACTTGGTGTTTATTATTGCAAACTTCTGAAGCTGGTGCCGGATCTGGTTTCGGATATCCAAACGCTCATTGATCCATTCGGCAATGATATGCCGTGCGCCCTCCAATGCCTGGTCCCCGTTTTCAATTTCGTTGTTCAAGTATTGGGAAGCGATATAATCGAGATTATCCGTCCGTTGCGCCATGATTATTTTGGCCAAAGGCTCCAAGCCATTCTTTTTGGCGGTTTCCGCTTTGGTCTGGCGCTTCTTCTTATAGGGAAGGTACAGGTCTTCCAATTGCACCAGGTCTTTGGCAGCACTTATTTTTTCGGCAAGCTCCTTTGTTAGGACATCGGACTCTTCCAAGGCCTTTAGTATCGCCTTTTTCCTTTTTTCCAAGGCTTCGAACTGCTCCTTGTACTTAACGATCTCCCCTATTTGAACCTCGTCCAGATTTCCAGTAAGCTCCTTACGATATCTGGAAATAAAGGGAATTGTGCAGTCTTCGTCCAACAGCTTAACCGTGTTCTTAATGGCTTGTTCCGAAAGTTGGGTGTGGGAAACTATATATGGGATCATGCTATTCTAAAAATTATGGGATTGTCCGGTTAAATTTTGGTGCCTAGATATTTAATTGTCTCCACATAGAGTGTCCATCTTTGCTTTGACTGCCTGCCCGTTCCATTGGCGGGCGCCCAGCATGGCATGTATGGCATGACAAAAACAAACCCGTTTTTAGCGTAAGGCCTAAGGCGAATAGCGCATAGCATAGAGCGCATAGCTAAAATCTATTTCTCTGAAAAATCAGCCTCAAATCGGGCCATGGGAGCCATGCGTGCCATGTTCAGGGAGAGGGTTCCTCCCGAAATTGTGTAATTGTCGGCCATACCCAAAACGGAAAGAAAGGCTTGTTCCGTATCCATATCGGGGCATGCCATCCTGGTGGAAGCCATTTGTGAAAGCCTTATTTGGTTTCCTTCCTTTAGCTCAAATATTCCGGAAAAATTATTACATCCACTATTGCCATGGACTCTATTGTTTTCGGCCGAAAAAAATATAAACGCTGAACTGTGGTTTACCTTATGTCCATTGAGTTCGGTCAACTTCCAGTGCGTATCCGCAACCTTAATTTGCTCCTTTTTCAGTTCGTAATGCTTGGCCAAAGGGCCAGTAATCCTATTGCCTTTCCTATCCAATCGTATCAAGGTATTTTCTCCAACCAAATAACTTGAGGTGGCATTGTCATTGGAATTTAGCGTGATGGTACTACCTTGCTTGTTCCAGGAAAAAGTACCCTCGCTGACAAGGGGAGCAACATCCCTTTCCAAATAGGTTTCTTTTAAACTAAAAGTTTGATCTGCGTTCAGCTCCATTTCCGTCATAATCCCTGGACAGTCGGCACATGGCAGGGTCCCCACATAATATCCGTCCCAGTCCAAGGAAGTTCTACTGTTGTCCATTGTTGTTTGTGTTTCCTTCCCCGTTGTTTGTTGGGTGGATTTACATCCAGTAATGACAACGGTTAACGTAAAAAGTATAAGTGCATTTAATTTCTTCATGATTGGAATTTTATAGAATGAACCATAGGCATTACAAAAGCCAGGCCAAATACGCGATTTTGAGTTAATCGTTTATAGTTAATTGTATTTTTATCTGCTACATACGGATAACTGAATACTGATAACTGTGCACTAATTAATAGTCTCCCCATTATCTACCCCCGCCTCATCGGGATTTAGGAAAACGAGCTTCCCTTCGGCATTTTGGGTCATAAGGATCATACCCTCACTATCAACCCCGCGGAGGGCCCTAGGAGCCAGATTTACCAATACCGTCACTTTTTTGCCCACGATTTCCTCGGGTGTAAAACTTTCGGCAATGCCAGAAACTATGGTACGGACATCCAGGCCGGTATCAATTTTTAGAACCAACAACTTTTTGGCCTTGGGCATTTTTTCCGCTTCGACAATGGTCCCTACGCGCATATCCAATTTGGAAAAATCATCGTAGGTTATGGTTTCTTTTTGGGCAACAACCTCTTTGTTCAAAGTTTCATTTGCCTTTTTTGTGGCTTCCAATTTGTCGAGTTGCTTTTGGATTACATCGTCCTCTACCTTGCTAAAAAGGAGTTCGGCTTGATTGATTTGATGATCCGCCGGAATCAATATATCCTGGATGGCAACATCCTCCCACCCTTCGGCTACCTGCCCGAATTCTTCATTCAGGCGGGCGCTCAGGGACCCAACCCGATCCTTCTGCGGGTCACTGGAAGAAGTCGAAGTGAAGTTCAGGATTCTTTTTAACTTATTTGAAGTGAACGGCAAGAAGGGCTCGCTAAGAATTGCCAAAGCCGATGCAATCTGAAGGGCGGTAAACATGATGGTGCGAACCCTGTCTTCGTCTTGCTTTATTACCTTCCAAGGTTCTTCGTCGGCAAGGTACTTGTTGCCCAAACGGGCGAGGTTCATCAGTTCCTGTCCAGCTTCCCTAAAACGGTAGCGTTCCAAGGAACTCGAAATGATTTCGGGATATTTTTTTACGGTGGCCAAGGTTTCTAGGTCCACCTCGGTAAAATTGGACGGCTTTGGAACAATGCCGTTATAGTATTTATGGGTCAATACCGCCACCCGGTTGATAAAATTTCCAAAAATGGCCACCAGTTCATTATTGTTGCGAGCCTGAAAATCCTTCCAGGTAAAATCGTTGTCCTTGGTCTCCGGGGCACTGGCGTTTAAAGTATACCGGAGAACATCCTGCATATCTGGAAATTCCTCCAAGTATTCATGCAACCACACCGCCCAGTTTTTGGAAGTGGAAAGTTTTTGGCCCTCCAGATTTAGAAACTCATTGGCCGGGACATTGTCGGGCAAGATAAAATCGCCGTGTGCCTTGAGCATGGAAGGGAAAATGATGCAGTGGAAAACAATGTTGTCCTTGCCTATAAAGTGGACCAATTTGGTATCCTTGTCCATCCAATAGGGCTTCCAATCCATCCCTTCCCGTTCCGCCCATTCCTTGGTGGAGGATATATAGCCAATGGGCGCATCGAACCAAACATAAAGCACCTTGCCTTCCGCACCTTTCACCGGCACCGGGATACCCCAATCCAGGTCCCTGGTTACGGCGCGTGGCTTTAAGCCGTCGTCGATCCAGGATTTACACTGGCCATAGACATTGGATTTCCAATCGTTCTTATGGCCCTCAAGGATCCATTCCTTTAAAAAATTCTCATAGCGTTCCAATGGCAAAAACCAATGCTTGGTTTCCTTCAAGGTTGGAACGGCTCCCGAAATGGTTGATTTTGGATCGATAAGATCCGTAGCGTTCAGGGAAGATCCACAATTTTCGCACTGGTCGCCATAGGCTTCCTTGTGCCCACATTTGGGACAGGTTCCGATGACAAAACGATCGGCAAGAAACTGTTCTGCCTCGGGATCATATAATTGTGCCGTGGTTTCCTCCAAGAAGTCGCCTTTATCATATAACGTGGTAAAGAAATCCGAAGCTGTTTTGTGGTGAATGGGCAAAGAGGTCCTGGAATAATTGTCAAAGGAAATGCCAAAGTCGGCAAATGATTTTTTGATAATCCCGTGGTACTTATCGATAATCTGCTGTGGGGTTACCCCCTCCTTCTTGGCCTTCATGGAGATGGCCACCCCATGCTCGTCGCTCCCGCCTACGAAGAGCACGTCGTTACCGGTGAGGCGCAAATAGCGGGCATAGATGTCCGCTGGAACATAGACACCGGCCAAATGACCTATGTGTATAGGGCCATTGGTATAAGGAAGTGCCGAAGTTATGGTATACCTGGTGGGGCGTTTTAATTCTTGTGCCATGAGCTTTTATTTGGGCACAAAAATAAAGATTTTTGACAGGGTGAGGGCCAAGGACAGCTCTAATAATTTTTTTAAAAATGAAAGGCCTCCAATCGGTTCCCTAATTTTCCATAAGATTCATAGAACTTGGGGCGGAACCGATAAAGGCCTTTGCATAGCAACCCTGTTGGTCAGGGTTTCGGGGGCGTAGATTAAGCGACCATAATTGATTTACTCATTTTCTGGTTCTGCACTTGGATTCTATAAATGTATTTTCCTGTGGCCAAGGGCCTATGCAAGCGTTCTTTTATATTGATTTCTGTTGCACCTTCCATCATCATCTCATTAAACAAGGTTCCCACATTCTGACCCAAAATATTGTACAATTGAATATCCACATGGGCACTAAAAGGAATCTGCAAGTAGATGGAAGGGGTATTACTATCGGGATAAAAAGGCTTATGAACAACTGCGTCCAACAATTCCGGGTTGGGATCTACGCCATCGGGGTCTGTGGGCAAACCGGGTTGCGAAGGAATGGTCGGTGCCCCATCGCTGTAGGCAATCTCCGGAAACTCCTCACCGCTACAGCTAAAGCCCAAATTTACCGGGGTGTACGTATATCCCAACAAATGTTCCTCCACCAATGCCCTGGGCACGCAGAGCCATTCTGCCAAAACCGTGGCGTACAAGTCCCTAAAATCCATGGTCATCTCCAGATTCCCCCTACCATCGGGACTGTCCAATTTGGGATGTTCGCCTACAAAGGCGCTCCCGTTAAGACCTTTCCCAAAGAATAACGTGGGAGCGGCTTTACCGTGGTCGGTTCCGTTGGATCCGTTTTCAAAGACCCTTCTTCCAAATTCGGAAAAGGTCATGCTAAGAACCTTGTTGTCCTGTTCCGTAAAAGCCAGGTCATCGTAAAAATCATTTACGGCCGTTGACAGGTTGCTCATCAATCTTTCGTGGACCAATGGCTGGTTGCCATGGGTATCGAATCCACCTAAGGAAATCATATATACCTTGGTACCCAAGTTCCCCTTGATCAACCTCGCCAAAAGGGCCAATTGCCTTGCAAAGCCATTGTCCTGATATTCCACCTCGTTCTTTCCCCGCTCGTAGGCCTCATGGATTATACCAGAATACTCATACGTGGTATTGGCCATGCCCCTTAAAAATTTTAATTGATCCCCGTACATGCAATTGTTAAAGAGGGTCTCGTCCAGATCGTAGGTGACCCCAGTTGCCGCAATCTGTTCCAGCTGATCAATATTGGAGGTGACAAAAGCATAGTTGGTCTCATTTCCCTGAAACACCAAACTCCCATAGTTGCCTACTTGTATTGCAGCCGGTGCCGGTGGCGGATTGATCAGGTAATCCGGATACTCGTGTTCAAAAAAACGACCCATCCAACCGGTTCTTTCGCCTTTAAACCCAGTTGTCGTAAGATCGGTATTGGCAAAAATATCGGAACCCGTAAAGTGGGAAAGGTTCTGGTTTTCATATCCTACCCCATGTACGGCCTTAAACTGTCCTTCCGCCCAAAGTGGTTGAAGCGACTTCATATAGGAGGGGACCCCAAATTCATCGGTAAGCTTTAATACCTTACTTTCAGGGATATAAATATTGGGCCTTGCGTTGGCATAGGCATCGTATTGTTCTATGGGTATTACCGTACTAAGACCATCGTTGCCCCCGGACAAACGGATAAGCACCAATATCTTATCGGTCTCCGAAGCGGCAATGGCAGCCGTTAAGGGCGAAGGTGCCGAGGCCGTAAGCATATTGCTGCCCAACATAATGGAACCAGATCCGGCAATGCCCAAGGCCTGCAAAAACGACCTTCTGCTCCAGACTTTATGCTCCAGATCGTGTTTTTCCTGGCCCTTGATGTTGATAGGTCTATGATGGGTATTGCACATGGTCGTAGGTGTTATTTTAATTGAAATTCGGGTTGTCTTATAATATGTAAGAGCAAGAGGTATACCTGGGTGGGCACTTCCATACTGATGCTCAGTATCCAAATTCCTTGGCCGCCGGGTATGTAATCGGACCCGTAATAGGTCTCGGGCACATCCTCGATAGTGAATACGGATAGGGCATTGTTAAAGTCCGCTTCGGTAAGCAATCCCTTGGGCAAAAACTTCTTTACCAAAGCTTCCGTGACTATCCGGGGATTACTGGTGCTACTGTTGGCGGCACCGACGGCTTCCATGGCCAAAGTTCGGAACTGTTCCTTGTCTGTCTGCCAAAAGCGCTCCAACAATACCTCGGTAGTTATCCATCTCCCGATCATGAAATTGGTATTTATCCATGTCCTGTTCCGCTGCCAACCCTGGACCTCCGGAGGATCAAAAAGTTCTTGACCCAGCATCCTGCACGAGTTTAGCATAAACGAAACATCCTCGTCCGTATAGGCAAAATTGGTCTCATTGACCAAGTTCAACGAAATATCAAAGGGGCTCTTAATGATTACCCCAATAGCCTCATCGTCAAAGAAATGTTGGCTTTTGAACAATTGGGAAAGCACTGGGGCAATCTCAAAATTGTTTTGCACAAAAGTGCTCGCCATTCCCTGAATGATCACCTCAGCGTTACCGGCATTGTCATCGGAATCCGGGTGTACAAAAAATTCATAAAGCTTGATGCAGATAAAATTTGCGATTTCATTGGGTCGTTCGGTAAAAAGGATGTTTATGACATCATCGTAACCCCAATTTCCGGTTTGCCCAAAAATGGTCTTACTCCCTTCATCAAACTCCGTAGGGTCGAATGTGATCGGTGCCTTTACGTCTCCCCGGTTAACGTAACCGGTCAGGGCCCTGGACGTTTCTATGATATCCTGCTCGGTATACCCATTGCCTTCGCCCAATGTAAAAAGCTCGTAAAGTTCCCTGCCGTAATTCTCATTGGGCTCCCCTTTTCTATTATAGGCTCCATCCAAATAATACAACATGGCACTAGTTGTTCCCATTTCATGGACAAAAGTCCTGAAATTGCCAATGGCATTGCGCTGTAAACAGTCCGTATAATAATATAGGTAAGGAAGATATTCGTATACTTTCAATTCGGTCACCAAATGATTGCTCCAAAAAAAGCTGAGTCGGTCCCTTAAATTATTTTTGATCAGGCCATTTGCATAACCAATGGTCCACTCATATTTCTGATCGTTGATTATCTGGTTGCGAAGGTCATCATCCTCGGGATAATTGGTCGTGATCCAATCTGCCCAAGCTGGAGGAGCCAAAGGTGCCATACCAATGGCTTGGTTGATCAAATTGTCCACCAAGGCAGAAGCCGACTGACCGATTGCTTGATCTATGGTCTGCACCGAGGCACTAAAGCCCAACCTTCGGTACAAATGTTCTGCTCGTTGCCGATCCAATGGGACCGTATATGGGGCGAGGCTAGACGTATTGCAATTGTCAAAAAAATCCATAGTTCGATAGGCATTTATATCCTGTAGGTCGGTGATTTGGGGAAACCATCCATTTTAAAACACACTAGTACTATTTAACGAAGGAATATTTTGGAAAGTATTCTGTTCCGAGTATTTTCGTCAAACAGCAGGGCAATGTACGATGGTGACGCAAATTTACACGACGAAACACCTGTATTTTCGACGAACTGCATATCATTTTATGATTTTTAAGTCAATCCTATGGGGAAACACAACGAATTTGGACAAGAAGGGGAATTGCTGGCCATTGATTTTCTAATAAAGCACGGCTATCGCATACTTCATAGAAATTATCGTTACTTAAAGGCGGAAATCGACATCATTGCCCAAAAGGATGGAATTCTTGCAATCGTTGAGGTTAAATCGAGAAGCTCCCTTTTCTTTGAAAATATTGCAGAAACGGTAACCGCAAAAAAAATAAAATTGTTGGTTATTGCCACCAACCACTATGTCCTGACCCATAATTTAGATCTGGAGGTCCGGTTCGACATTATTACGGTATATAAGCATCAGGGCACCTTTGAACTGGAACATCTTGAAAATGCATTCTACCATTTTTAATAGCAGCAGTACTTTTGTTACCTGTTGTTCGCCCATCAAATTTGATGTGTTCCAATCTGCCATTTAACCTATGAATTTCATTAGGTTTATTTTCATAAATATTTGTTTTATTTATAACATTTTGTTATTTTCGCACAAAACTAATTCCAATGAAAACCATTTCGTCCATCGTAGAGGACTATATCAAAAAAAAACCATTTTTACAAAGTGCGCTGTCCCAGGGCATTATTAACTTAACATCGCTCTCTAGAATTGTAAAACCCGATATCGAGGAACAGTTGGGAAAGGATGTCAGAAACGGGGCCATCGTAATGGCCTTAAAACGACTTTCCGACGATCTGGAATTTAGGGCAACGCATAAGATTATAAAGGTTTTAAAGAATATCGGAGAAATTACGGTACGTTCCTCCCTTACCGATTTCACCTTTTTGGTATCCGAAACAATCTTGGAAAGCCAGACCCAATTATTAAAGGAAGTTAGTAAAAACAAGGAGGTCTTTTATACCTCTTCCAGGGGAGTCAATGAAACCAATATTGTAGTGAGCAATATTTTGGATGCTTCTGTCGAAAGGTT
The DNA here is from genome assembly GCA_048266425.1 of Sediminicola sp. Classification (GTDB taxonomy): domain Bacteria; phylum Bacteroidota; class Bacteroidia; order Flavobacteriales; family Flavobacteriaceae; genus Cerina. Next base: position 34,068 of record JBLWZN010000028.1, on the reverse strand, counting down.
GTTCCAACATGAAAAATGTACGCAAAAGGCAACCCATCTCTCTTCCATCACCGTAAAACTGCCTGCCGAAAACGTATCGGTACCTGGAATCTATTACTTTATCTTTCAACGTTTGGCTTGGGAGGGAATCGTTTTATACGAGGTTATATCAACCACCAACGAATTTACCATTCTCGTCAATGACGAACAGGTAGACGTTGCCTTTAGGACCATAAAGGATTTGAAGACCCTGTAGTTCTTGTTCGGTTTGGGGTTATCCTGATTTGGCGTTTGAACTTGAGCTTGACACTTGAACTTGCCCTTATTTCCCTTGTGCCTTCTCCAAATACGAGATTACCCCTTTGTAATCCTCCGGTTCTGCAACCAGGTTTTTTTCCTTGTCCAGAATAAAGAAGGTAGGGGTGTGGTCTATCCCGTATTCCCGGGAATATTTGCTCTGCCATTTCCCCAACGAGATTACATGTGTAAATCCATCTAGCTTGGCCGATTCCTTTTTCCAGCTGATATCGTCATCCTCCAAGCCAACAGCTATCACCTTTAAGGAAAGCTCCGTATGGCTTTCCAAGTAGTTGTGCAGCAAGGGTAGTTCGTGCAAACAATGGGAACATGTACTGCTCCAAAAAATCAGCAAATAGTTGTCCCAACCGGTCAAGGTGCTAAGTCTTTTGGATTCCCCGCCTTCCTTCCATGTAATCTCGGGCGGCATGCTCCCAATGCGAATCCGACTTTCCTGCTCTATCTTGGTCATGATATCCTCACGTTTGGTTACCGTTGCCAACTGCTTCAAATAGTTTTTGTAAAGAAAATCGGCAATCCTATTTTGACCGGCAGTACTTAACTGTTGCCATAAATTGTAGTACAAATAGGTTTTAAATGCGGCATCCGAACCCTTTAGTTGTTTATCGACCTCCCTTATATTATCCATCATAGAAGTCTCTTGTTCCTTTTGGGACAGTTCCCCCAAGGGCATCGCGGTAAACACATAGTTGACCACCTTGTCCGTTAGATAAGGGGACTGTTGAAGAATGGGATTATTAAAATCGATTTCCTTAAAGTAATGCTGCTTCCTATGATCTACATATTTCTGTACCGGCTCATAGCCCTTGGGAAGATAAGGTCTATTGGCTACAATAAAATCGTGGCAGACTAGCCCCATGGATTGGGTTTCATAGGTGGTTTGAACGGATTCCAATTGCTCCACCAACTTGGATAACCCAGCCTTGTCCGTTTTTCCTTCCGAATAGAAATCGGACAATTCATTTTCCAAATCATTAATTTCCTTAAAGTAATCCTTGAAAAGCTTATTTTCTTCGGATTTTACAAAAGTTACCCCGTTATCATTGCTAAATTTAAGCTCTATATCCTCCTTTCCATCATAGATAATATCAAAATAGCACTCCTCCTGTGGAACGGCATAAACTAATCTATAGGTTCCGATTGGATAGTTTTGCTTCATCTCCAGATTAAATTTTCCATCGGTCACCTTGGTGTCTGCGGTATATGCCAAGGAATGTGAAGTAATGCGGTAGGCAATTAGCCAAGTATAATCCTTAGCCGGGGAAAAAGTACCCGAGATGGTATGTTGGGCCGAGGCTGCTATTGCGAATAACAGGAAAAGGGCAAGTACTCTTGGTTTCATGCGTTTAAGTATTTTTGACTGTTGGATAATTTTTTATTTAGAATATGGATAAAGAGATAGTGATTCTATTCAGTTAATCTTTCGGGACCCTTTGGCCCATACCCTTTTTCTTTGTTCCTTCTTTTTTATTAAATCCTTTCGCGTAGGATCAACCTAATATTGTTGGGTATCATCAATGGGGTTTCACTATATAATCCAAACCCTTACCCTCCTGTACTTTTAAGCAACCGTTTCCAGTTTTTCCACGAAGGGCTGCAATGCCTTTAAAGCTTTTTTAATAGAGGTAATCCTGTCAAAAACCAACAGCAACCTCAACCCGTTACGGGTCTGCTTTTCCTTGATCTTGCAGAGATCGCCCCGGCTTTGTACGAATTGCAAAACTTGGGTGAATACATCGCTCTGATAGAACCCGGAATGCTGGTCGGCAATAAAATAACCGATTAATTTTCCCTTTTTCATAACCACCTTTTCGAGTCCCAAACTATGGGCGATCCATTTAATTCGGACCGAGTCCATCAAATCTACCGCGGGGGTGGGCAATTCCCCAAACCGATCCTTCAATTCGGCCTCGAACTTCTTTAGGCCATTTTCATCCTTTATAAGATTCAGTTCCGTGTACAGATTTAATCTTTCCGTAACGTTATTGATGTAATCATCGGGGAAGAGCAATTCAAAATCGGCATCGATCTGTGTATCCTTTACATAGTCCTTTTTGGTCCCTTGTACCTTTTCATAAAGATCCTTAAACTCATTTTCCTTGAGTTCGTCTATGGCTTCGGCCAATATTTTTTGATAGGCATCAAACCCTATCTCGTTTATAAACCCGCTCTGTTCCCCACCTAAAATATCCCCAGCACCCCGGATCTCCAGGTCTTTCATGGCGATGTTAAAACCACTGCCCAGTTCGGTGAACTGCTCCAATGCCTGAATCCTTTTCCGGGCATCGTTGGTCATCATATCATAGGGCGGGATAATAAAATAACAAAAGGCCTTTTTATTGCTACGACCCACACGTCCCCGCATTTGATGCAGGTCACTAAGTCCAAAATTATTGGCATTGTTGATAAAAATGGTGTTGGCATTGGTAACGTCCAGGCCACTTTCCACGATCGTTGTGGATACCAACACATCAAACTCCCCGTTCATAAAGGCTAGCATAAGGGACTCCAGTTTTTTGCCTTCCATCTGACCATGGCCAATACCTATTTTTGCATCGGGCACCAATCGCTGTAACATGCCGGCAACCTCCTTAATATTTTCGATCCTATTGTGGATAAAGAACACCTGTCCGCCACGTTGGATCTCGTAGCTAACGGCATCCCGAATAATTTCCTCGCTAAAATGGATGACCTCGCTTTCTATGGGATATCGGTTTGGAGGGGGCGTATTGATAACCGATAGATCTCTGGCCGCCATTAAACTAAATTGCAGGGTACGCGGAATAGGTGTAGCGGTCAGGGTAAGCACATCCACGTTTTCCTTGATGGATTTTAGTTTGTCCTTGACCGATACCCCGAATTTTTGCTCCTCGTCCACAATAAGCAGCCCCAAGTCCTTGAACTTTACATTTTTATTGACCAGCTGATGGGTGCCAATTATAATGTCGACCTTGCCGGATTCCAGATTTTCCAACGTTTCCTTCCTCTCCTTGGCCGTCCTAAAGCGGTTGAGATAATCCACGGTAACCGGCATGTCCTTTAATCGCTCCGTAAAGGTGCGGTGGTGCTGAAACGCCAGGATGGTGGTCGGCACCAGGACTGCCACCTGCTTGCCATTGTCAACCGCCTTAAAGGCTGCCCTTATGGCCACCTCGGTCTTGCCAAAGCCTACATCCCCACAGACCAATCTATCCATTGGGCGCTCGCTTTCCATATCCAATTTGATGTCCTCCGTAGACTTTCCTTGGTCGGGGGTATCCTCATAAAGAAAGGAGGCTTCCAATTCCAACTGCAAATAACTGTCCGGGGAGTACTGATATCCTTTTTCCAAACGGCGCTTTGCATAGACTTTGATAAGGTCGAAGGCGATTTTTTTAACCCTGGACTTGGTCTTCTCCTTTAATTTTTTCCATGCTCCCGAGCCAAGTTTATAAATTTTTGGAGGGGTTCCGTCCTTCCCGTTGAATTTGGAAATTTTGTGAAGCGAATGTATACTTACATAGAGAATATCCCTGTCCCCGTAAACCAACTTTATGGCTTCCTGGGGTTTGCCCTCTACTTGAATTTTTTGTAGACCTCCAAATCTCCCGATACCGTGATCTATGTGCGTTACATAATCCCCAATTTCCAGCTTGTTGAGTTCCTTCAAGGTAATGGCCTGCTTTTTGGCATAACCGTTTTTTAAATGGAATTTATGGTAACGGTCAAAAATTTGGTGATCCGTATAGCACGCTATGTTCAAATCCTTATCGACAAACCCTTGGAACAATGGAAATACAACGGTCTCATAATGCACCTCTCGCCCTATTTCCCCAAAAATATCGTGAAAACGCTTGGCCTGCTGCTCCGTAGAACAGAATATATAGTTAGCAAGGCCCTTGTTGTGGTTGTCATTAAGGTTCTCCAGTAGAAGATCGAACTTTTTGTTGAAAACCGGTTGGGGCTGGGTATGGAAAGTAATTTCCTCTAAATGGGCAGTTGGGATACCCTGAATTCCTGACCCCGTCATTTGAACCAGTCCAAAGTCCTGTAATTGTTCCCTTAAAGAGGCAGAACTGACAAATAGTTCCGATGGTTCGGCATGCTTTATTTCTTTGGATAAGTTCTGAAAACTTTCCTCTGCCTTTCCGAAAAGACTATCCATTTTTCCGAAAAGCAATTCCAGATTTTTAACGAATACGATAGTTTTGGGAGAAATGTACTTTAAAAAACCCTCCCGAGCCTCGTTCAAGAATTTATTCTCCACATTTGGGATAATAGTAATCTTCTTTACAGATCCGGTAGATAATTGGGTCTCCACATCGAATGTACGGATGCTTTCTACCTCGTCCCCAAAAAACTCGATACGATAAGGTTCGTCATTGGAAAATGAAAATACATCCACAATACCTCCCCTAACCGAGAATTCGCCTGGTCCCGTTACAAAATCGACCCTTTTAAACTGATACTCAAACAGGATTTCATTTAGAAAATCCAAGGAAAGGGTATCGCCTAATTGTAATTTTTGGGTGTTTTTATCCAATTCCCTTCGGGTGACCACCTTTTCAAAAAGGGCATCGGGATAGGTTACGATAACGGCAGGTTTTTTTCTGGAATTGATCCGGTTAAGTACCTCTGCCCTTAAAAGCACATTGGCATTGTCGGTCTCTTCAATTTGATAGGGCCTTCTATAACTGCCAGGATAAAAAAGCACATCGTTCTCACCGATCAGGAGTTCCAGGTCATTTAGCTGATATGCGGCCTCTTCCTTATCGTCCATAATCAATAAAAATGGGGTATCGGCCTTTTTGAAAGTTTCGGCAATAACAAAGGAAAGTGCGGACCCGGTAAGACCCTTTAAAACTATATTTCCCTGATTATCGGCAATGGAAGACTGCAGTTCCCCTACTAGGGGAGACCGTGCATAACTATTCGAGATTTTGGATTTGCCCAACTTCAATCCTTTGTGCAAATATAATCGCTATGACAACGACCACAAAAGAAGTGGTTATTTTTTATACACATCTATGGAGGACTAAATAGTTGGATCAACCCTTCCTATCCAAAACGATCAGCTAAATAGGAATAAATATGATCGGTATCCCTCTAAAAGGAAATATTTGTTCGGTTTCCAAATAAATGACACTATAAAAATTTATATTTGTTCCAATCAAAACAGGAGAATATGTCTTTTATTGATTTATACAATCACAGCGAACACAGAAGAAATTTGGCTCATTTTGCGGCTATTGCCACCTTGGCCACGGTAGATGGCGAGTTAAACCCGGAAGAGTTCGCCCTACTTAACCAGTTTGCCGAGAAATTGGATATCACTGAAGAGGAATACAAGGAAGTGATAAAGAATTCCAATAAATACCCCATAGATCCACCAAGCAGTTCAAAAAAACGTTTGGAGCGGCTATATGATCTTTTCAGGATCATCTTTGCTGACCACGTTATAGATACCGGGGAGATGGTATTGATCAAGAAATATGCCATAGGGATGGGCTACTCCCATGATGACGCGGATAAAATCATTTCTAGATCTGTCGAAGTTTTTAGTGGCAAGTTAAGTTTGGACGACTACTTGTATCTTTTGAACCATTAAAATATTATAATTATCCCAAGTTTGGATAAACCTTTTTTTAATGCAGTAAAAGCTTAAGACCCAAAGGTTAACGTTCTGGGATAATATCTTTTCAAATAGTATTTAGTGCAATTTTGGCATGGACGATCCCCAAACAGCCTAAACTTTGCCTGCCATAAATTCTTCGGCCTTTTCCACCATTTTTCGGCTTCCGCAAAAGAAGGGCACCCTTTCATGGAGTTCCTTGGGCTGTATATCGAGGATTCGCCCGAATCCGTCACTCGCCTTGCCATTGGCCTGTTCCGCTAAAAAGGCCATAGGGTTGCATTCGTAGAGCAATCTCAATTTACCGTTGGAAGCGATACTGCTTTTGGGATAAATATAGATTCCGCCTTTGATCATATTCCTATGAAAATCTGAAACCAGGGAACCAATATAACGTGAGGTATAGGGGCGATCGCCCTCCTCCATTTGGCAATACTTTATATAGGCCTTGACACCTTGCGGAAAATGGATGTAATTGCCTTCATTGACGGAATAGATGTTCCCCGTTTCGGGAAATTCCATATTTGGATGTGAGAGGTAAAAGGTCCCTATCGCCGGATTTAAGGTAAAACCATTGACCCCATGGCCCGTAGTGTACACAAGCATTGTTGAAGTACCGTAAACAATATAGCCCGCCGCCACCTGGTTTTTTCCGGGCTGCAAAAAATCTTCCAAAGTAACCGGTGTACCTACCGGGGTCACCCTTCTATATATGGAGAAAATAGTACCTACCGAGACATTTACATCTATGTTGGACGAACCGTCCAACGGGTCTATAAGTACTACATATTTGTTACGGTTCTGCTCGTCATTGCTGTTAATGCTGATAAAATGCTCCTCTTCCTCAGACGCTATCCCACAAACAATCTCCCTATTGGTCAAGGTACGGATAAACTTATCATTGGCCAGGACATCCAATTTTTGCTGATTTTCCCCTTGAACGTTTACGTCCCCGGCAGCACCGAGAATATCTACCAGCCCTGCCTTGTTTACCTCATAGTTTACAACTTTTGCGGCCAATCGTATGGCATTTATAAGTTTGGATAGCTCTCCCGTCGAGTATGGGAAATAGGATTCATGCTCAATAATGAATTCGCCTAAGGTGGTGTTTTTTTTCTCCATAGTGTTAAACTATTTTGATCATTAGATCATTGATGGCACTGGTTTGGCAAATTTGTGGAATTCCCAAAATGGTCCGCCTATTTATTGATCTCCCCGAATTTGTGGCTACCCCCTAACCAAATCAAAGTATAGGAAGGCGTTTTCGATCAAGATGCGCCATTCGGTGAACTCGTGTGTCATTTTATTATAAAACGGGAGTCAAGTTGTTTAATTGACCACAAAGATCGTTTATTTTGTGATACAACCATGTTTTTGTAAAAGGTATGCGATTTAAATTTATAACTTTGTGTTTTATTTGTAACATTTATGGGTTTTATCATCAGGGAAGCGGTTAAAGCGGATATGCCACAAGTATTGGGGTTGATCCGTGAATTGGCTGTCTTTGAAAACGAAGCACAGGCTGTGGAAGTAACCATAGCAGATCTGGAACATGATGGTTTTGGCCCAAAAAAGCTCTTCCATTGCTTTGTGGGAGAATCCGAAGGAGCCATTGCAGGAATAGCACTGGTCTATCCACGCTATTCCACCTGGAAAGGCCCAGCGTTACATCTGGAAGATTTGATCGTCACCGAAAAAATGAGGGGAAGCGGTTTGGGCGGTGCCCTGCTTACCGAAGTTGTGAAGTATGGCCATAAATTGGGTGTAAAACGTATAAATTGGGAAGTTTTGGACTGGAACGAGAATGCTATTTCCTTTTACGAGAGCAAAGGTGCCAAGGTATTGAGGGATTGGGACGTGGTCCAATTGGATGAAAATGGAATAAGAAATTATTTAGGGAATATAAAAGACATGGATTTCCCTGTTCAGGGAAATGAAAAATAAGCGGTTTTTTTATGAGAATATATAAATTTGGTGGTGCATCGGTAAAAGATGCGGACAGCATAAAGAATGTGGTAAACGTTCTCAAGGTAATGGGTCATGAAAACACCCTGTTGGTAGTATCTGCCATGGGCAAGACCACCAACGCAATGGAGGATGTTGTAAATTCCTATTTCAACAACAAGGAGGCGCTCCCCTTGGCCTTCCAAGAGGTGATTTCCTATCATAGCGGAATTTTATCGGAATTATTCGAAAATACCAAACACCCTATTTTCGAAAAGGTAAAATCACTTTTCGACGAGGCAAAAGGCTTTTTGGCATGGAACAAATCGCCTAAATACGGGTTTGTTTACGATCAAGTAGTTGGGTACGGGGAATTGGTTTCCACCACGATCCTTAGTGCATACCTCAATGAGATCGGAATTGTAAACACTTGGCTCGACGTAAGGGATTTTATTAAGACCAGCGATAATTACAGGGATGCCCAAGTGAACTGGGAAAAAACGCAGGAATATGTGTCCCAAGGAATCGATGGCAGCAAATTGAACATTACCCAAGGTTTTTTGGGTAGTGATGACAACAATTTTACCACTACCTTGGGAAGGGAAGGTTCAGATTATACAGCGGCCATCCTTGCCTATTGTCTAAACGCCCAAGAGGTCACTATATGGAAAGATGTGCCCGGAGTTTTAAACGCGGACCCAAGATATTTTGAACAGGCGCAGCTGCTCCACAAAATCTCGTATCGGGAAGCTATAGAATTGGCCTTTTACGGTGCCTCGGTAATTCATCCAAAAACCCTTCAGCCCTTACAGCGTAAAGAAATTCCCCTGCACGTAAAGTCTTTTCTAAACCCTAAGGGCAAAGGAACTACCGTTGGCAAAGGAGTAGGTATGGAGCCCAAGGTGCCTTGCTTTATTGTAAAGAAAAATCAAGTATTGATAAAATTGTCTTCGCTCGACTTTTCGTTTATCGTAGAGGACAATATCAGTGAACTATTTAAACTGTTCCACGAATATAAGATGAAGGTAGATCTGATACAGAACTCCGCCATTAGCTTTTCCGTTTGTATGGACAATAGGTTTGATAGACTGACCGAACTATTGGCACAATTACAACGCAAGTTCAAGGTAGCCCATTACGAAGGGGTCTCCCTATATACCATACGCCATTTTAATACTGAGGCGCTTGATTCCTTGCATAACGGAAGAGAAATTCTATTGGAACAAAGGGGTAGGGAAACCGTGCAATTGGTTGTAAAATAATTTAGCTATCCCCTTACAAAACCTCCGACAAGCAATAGAAATAGAAAATCGGGTTTTCAAATCTTTCATTTCCCTTTTGCCAGTTTAAAATTTTAGGCCATGGCTTTGCTTTACCTAGCCCCGTCTCGTTTGGGCCACCTAGGCAAAGTAAAAATGGGCGTCCGGAAATTCCCGTATTTCCATTTGAAATGCGTATAAATCAATTTGACTCTAAGGTTTTTCCTATATTTACCTACGCAATAATTATATACCATGGGATTAGTTACCGCTAAAGAAGTTGCAAAGGCCATTCATGTCGAAAAATATGGGGTCTTCGGAACTTTTATAGGATGGATCCTTATGAGGGTAACCAAAGTTTCGGGCATCAACAAATTTTATGAAAAACATAAACACCTCGAGGGTGTGGCATTCTTGGATGCTATATTGGAACACTATAAAATAAATTTTGAAATTCCAGAGGAGGATTTTAGACGACTCCCAAAAAATGGGGCCTTCATTACCATCTCCAATCATCCCCTGGGGGGAGTAGATGGGATCTTATTGCTAAAGCTGATGTTGGGTCACCGGCCAGACTTTAAAATCATGGCCAACTTTTTACTGCATCGCATAGCCCCCATGGCTCCCTACATGATGCCCGTTAATCCGTTTGAGAACCACAGGAATGTGAAAAGCAGTGTGGGCACGTTCAAACATGCACTATGTTATATTAGGGATGGGCATCCCATCGGACTTTTCCCCGCTGGTGAGGTTTCCACCTATAAGGATGGAAAACTCATCGTGGACAGACCTTGGGAAGAAGCGGCCCTAAAATTAATCCGCAAGGCAGAGGTCCCTGTAGTCCCGATATATTTCCACGCCAAAAACAGCCACTTGTTCTATAGGCTATCCAAAATAAACGAGATCTTTAGAACGGCCAAATTACCTTCCGAGGTAACTTCGCAAAAAAACAGGCCCATAAAAGTGAGGATTGGCCAGCCCATATCTGTCCAAACACAGAAGGATCAGGCAACCTTGGAAGAATTTTCCGATCTCTTAAGGCGAAAGACCTATATCCTGGCGAATGCTTATGAAAAAGGACGACTTATAGATAAGGTTCCCAGTTCCCTTAAACTTCCAAAAGCACCGAAAAGAATCGCTTCGGCCATAAGCACAAAGGTTATCCAAGGTGAGATTGAAAAGTTAAGGGAAAATGACCGCCGCCTATTGCAGAGCAAGAATTATGAGGTCTTCTTGGCCAAAGCTGACGAAATGCCCTTTATTCTTCAAGAAATAGGCAGGCAAAGAGAGGTTACCTTTAGGGCCATTGGGGAGGGGACCAATAATTCCATAGACCTTGACAAGTTTGACTCTTACTACCATCACTTATTTCTTTGGGACGACGAGGACAAAAAAATCGTTGGGGCGTACCGTATGGGAATGGGTTCGGAGATTTTTGAAAAATATGGTATCGACGGCTTCTACCTACAAGACCTTTTCCGTCTAGAATCCGAACTTTATGAGATGATGAGCCAATCCATAGAAATGGGCAGGGCGTATATAATTAAGGAGTACCAACAAAAACCTATGCCCCTATTTTTACTGTGGAAAGGGATAGTACATACTACTTTGAGATATCCGGAACACAAATATTTGATCGGAGGCGTGAGCATAAGCAACCAATTTTCCAATTTCTCCAAATCCCTGATGATCGAGTTTATGAAATCAAACTACTGGGACCCCTATGTAGCCCAATATATTAGGCCCAAAAAAGATTTTAAGGTAAAATTGAAGGATGCCGACAAGGAGTTCATTTTCGACGAGACCGAAGCCGATTTAAATAAGTTCGACAAGATAATAGACGAGGTAGAGCCAGGCAGTCTGCGCCTGCCGGTACTCATCAAAAAATACATTAAACAAAACGCAAAGGTAGTGGCGTTTAATGTAGATCCCCTCTTCAATAATTCCGTTGATGGACTGATGTACATCAAAATTGCCGATCTCCCGGAGAGCACGGTGAAGCCCGTAATGGAGGAATTCCAGGCCGAACTGGAACGCAAACTTGCCGAAGGCAATCCGAACGGAACAGCTTAAATTTTTAGTTGAAGGACGTGTTTTTGAAAGAAAAAAATACCTACTTTAACTTAGAATTTAATCTAGTTTTATGCGCTTTATATTCCTGGTTTTTTCTTCTGTATTTTTAATATTTTCCGCATGTTCAAAGGATGATGATTGTACCAAAACCGTAGTTGTTGAGGGCTACAATATGGGAGGCGGTGCCTATTATCCGGGGAATCGGTTCGAAGTCCCATGTGATTTACCCGATCCCGAGCCCCTGGTCGATAACAGTAAAACCAATTGAGTTAGGACATCCTCCTCAACCAGTGTTTCATATCCACTTCCTGGGCAATGATCCGCCTTACATTTTCCTTTGGCACCCGTTGCTGTTCCATGGTGTCCCTATGCCGTACGGTTACCGTACCGTCTTCCAAGGTTTGATGATCAACGGTAATGCAAAATGGAGTTCCTGCGGCATCCTGTCTACGATAACGACGGCCAACGGCATCCTTTTCGTCATACAGTACGCTAAAATCCCATTTCAGGTCTTCTATGATCTCTTGGGCAAGCTCTGGGAGACCATCTTTTTTTACCAATGGGAATACCGCTGCCTTGGTAGGGGCCAAAACGGCAGGAAGTTTTAATACGGTCCTTGTGGTGCCATTGCCCAGGTCCTCTTCTTGGAGAGAATTGGAAAATACGGCCAAGAACATTCGATCCACACCTATAGAGGTCTCTACCACGTATGGCACGTAACTTTCGTTGAGCTCCGGATCAAAATATTGAAGTTTTTTACCCGAGAATTTTTCGTGGTTTCCGAGATCAAAATCGGTTCGTGAATGTATGCCCTCCAATTCTTTAAAACCAAAAGGGAACTTAAATTCAATATCGGCGGCCGCATCGGCATAGTGTGCCAATTTTTCATGATCGTGAAAGCGGTAATTTTCCTCGCCCATGCCCAAGGACAAATGCCATTTCATTCGGGTTTCCTTCCATTTTTCGTACCATTCCTTTTGTGACCCTGGCCGGATAAAGAACTGCATTTCCATCTGTTCGAATTCCCGCTGGCGGAAGATAAATTGTCGTGCCACGATTTCGTTTCTAAACGCCTTTCCTATTTGCGCGATGCCAAAAGGGATTTTCATACGGCCCGTTTTCTGGACATTCAGAAAATTGACAAAGATACCTTGGGCAGTTTCAGGTCTTAGATAAAGATCCATGGCGTTTTCGGAGGAAGCCCCAAGCTTTGTACCGAACATAAGGTTGAACTGCTTTACATCGGTCCAGTTTTTGGAACCGCTGAGAGGACAAACAATACCCAACTCCTCGATTAGATTTTTTACATCCGCCAAATCCTCATTTCCCAAAGATTTTCCCATCCGCTTAAGAATGGAACTCGCTTGTTCTTGATATTCTACTACCCTGGGGTTGGTAGCCAAAAATTGTTCCTTGTCAAAAGCATCCCCAAAGCGCTTGGATGCCTTTTCAACCTCTTTATCAATTTTGGCCTCGATCTTGGCCACATGGTCCTCGATAAGCACATCGGCCCTATATCGTTTTTTGGAATCCTTGTTGTCTATCAAGGGGTCGTTAAACGCATCTACGTGGCCCGAAGCCTTCCATGTGGTTGGATGCATAAGGATGGCGGAATCTATTCCCACAATATTGCCATGAAGCTGCACCATGGCCTTCCACCAGTACTCCTTGATGTTGTTTTTTAATGCGGCCCCGTTCTGGCCATAATCGTAAACGGCACTAAGGCCGTCGTATATTTCACTGGATTGGAACACATACCCATACTCCTTGGCATGGGATATGACCTTTTTAAAATCGTCTTCTTGGTTTGCCATGGGCACAAAAGTAAAATATTACAAGCAATTTAGTAAATACTACAATGAATTTAGTTGGAAATACGCCGTTCCCAATACTTGTAGGTTGTCCAAAGGTTGCCAGGCGCTTTACACTAACGTGTTTCGCGCCACAAATGGACCATGGGTATAAAATACCAATGGACAATTTTCCCTACAAAAAATATGAAAGTGCCGGACTTTGAGGATTATTTTAACTCAAATTCAGCAGTGGATAGTAATCTTTCGTTCTCAAAAACATTCAGGGTATAGATTCCCTCGGAGAGAGATCCCTCCGGGATGGTTATAACATCACAGACGTTCAATTCCTGTCCCATAAAAACCAATTCGACCTTCTTGCTATACGTATTGCCATTTACATTGATGGTATTGGCATTATCCTCGATAACCCCCATGTTAGGACCCAAGAACTGAAAATAGAGCACCCGGTCCTCCCGAGTAGTATTTGGGTTTCCGGCCACTGTAACACAGCCCCTTAATTTTGAGATAATGGAAGCCTTATTTGTTTTAATGGGTCGTCCGCTCCTCATCCTAAAACCACTGCCTTCCGCATTTTGGAGCTTCAAGTAGTTCTTGGTCTTAAGTTCCGTACTGAGTTCGCGGTTCTTTTGGCGCAGCAGCGCCTCCGCCTCTGCAAGGGAACTGCTCTTTCCCCTTAACTCCTCTATCTTCTTCCTGGTTTCGTCGTATTTATCCGCCAGGAGCATATTATTGTATTTGAGGAAATTGTTTTTCAGCTTTAGACTATCGTGCTTGGCCTCGAGTATTCGAAGTTCCTTTTTGTATTCCTTAAGTTTTTCTATGGTAAAACTGAGCCTTCCCACAGAGTCCAAAAGTTGTTGAATGCGATATTTGGAAGATTGAAGCTCTATATCGTTTACCTCGTTCAAGGCAGAAAGCCTATCTACCTCGGCCCTCAACAAAGTAAGATCTTTGGTCAACAAGGTCTTTTCCTGCTCCATGTAATTGATCTGTGTTCTGGATTGTGCATAGCTGTAATAAAACGCTATAAGCACCCCAACGATCACGGCAACCAAGGCGGCAAGGACTATCTTATAGTTAAATTTAGTATCTTGAACATCCATTTACTAGTAGGTCGGTTAAGTAGGTTATCTTTAAGATTTTGGTACGTTACAAGTTTTCAAATATACTAAATGATATCAACAGCATCCTAGTACCAAGGGGGTGTTTTGGATGTAATGCACCTATGGGTAAAGGTGAACGATTATTATGCACCGTTTGTCGGAATCAGTTACCACTCACCGAGTACAATTTTATCGATGAAAACCCAATTGACCGTATTTTCTATGGCAGGGCAAGGGTGAAAAAGGCAAATTCCTTCCTTTTTTTTACCAAAAATGGCATTGTCAAAAACTTAATACATCATCTTAAATATAAAAATCAGCAACAGATCGGCACCTTTTTAGGGGATTGGTTTGGACAAATACTAAAGGAACAACAGCAGGTCGACTTTATCGATGCAATCGTTCCTGTGCCCCTCCACCTAAGGAAACTTAGGAAAAGGGGGTACAACCAACTTACCCTCTTTGGGGAACGGTTAGGTTACCACTTGGGAGCCGACTTTACTCCGAACGCCCTTATAAAAACGGCAAACACCAAAACCCAGACCAAAAAGAGCCGTATATACCGATGGCAGAACGATAAGGCCCTTTTTACACTTTCAGACCTTACGCTCCTGCAAAACAAGAACGTGCTTCTTATCGATGATATTGTAACGACCGGCGCAACCTTGGAGGCTTGTGCCAGGACTTTAAATGAAGTGGAGGGCATAACGGTGTATGTTGCCACTATGGCGGTTGTTGCATAAATTGTCCCCACTCCCTCCGGAATGACCCTTTCGGGCGGGCTCCCATTAAAAATTTTATTAATGCTCGTTTCATCGGGAGCATATTAAGTACGTTCTATGGATCAGAATCGTAAATTTGTCGTGCACCCAAATTAGTTGTTTCTTTGCCATGGATTTTTTCGGTTGATATGTTAGGGTCCGAAAAGAAATTAGGTGGGCAAATTTTACGCAGTTATTTTTATTGCCACCAAAGTAAAAATCACAAGCATCGCAGCGCTAAGATGAGTATTTTTAACCCGGGTGGAGAGCAATAGAACAAGTAGAAATGTACAGAGTATTCCTTTTTAGATCCTTACGACGTATTTCTGGAACTCTTTTTATGGTCCTTTTGGTCGTTGCCTTGGTCCAATGTGCCAGGAGGGGCACTCCGACGGGTGGTCCAAAGGACATTACCCCCCCAAAGTTGATCAAAGCCGAGCCCAAGGACATGACCATTAACTTTAAGGAAAAAAAAATAAGGCTTTATTTTGATGAATATATAAAACTCAAGGACGTACAGAAACAGCTTATCGTTTCCCCTCCCCTCAAATACCCTCCGGTAATTACGCCCCAGGGCAGCCCAAGTAAATATGTAGAACTGACTTTTAAGGATACCCTAAGGGAGAACACGACCTATACCTTAAATTTTGGTCGGAGCATTATTGACAATAACGAAGGAAACCCAAACAGTTTCCTTACGTATGTATTTTCCACCGGGACTTATATTGATTCCCTTATGGTCGCCGGGGCTGTCAAGGATGCCTTTAACAGGTCCGCCGATTCGTTCATAAGCGTAATGCTGTACGAAATTGATAGTACCTATACGGATAGTACCGTCTACAAAAGACCCCCCAACTATATGACCAATACGCTGGACAGTGCCGTAGTTTTTCGCCTTAAATACCTGAAGGCCGGGAAGTACGCCATGTTTGCCATAAAGGATGAGGGGAATGACAATATGTTCAATCAAAAAGTGGACAAAATTGGATTTTTAAATGACACGGTAACCATACCAACGGACAGCACCTATGTGTTGACCTTGTTCAAGGAAATTCCAAATTACAGTGCCGCAGTACCCAGTTTTGCTGCCAAGAACAAAATAATTTTTGGTTATTCTGGAGATGCTAAAGAGATGGAGATTACCCCCCTGTCCGGTATTCCTGATAGCGTAAGGACCATGGTGAGGAAGGAGCCCAACAAGGATACCTTAAATTATTGGTTTACTCCGTTTGACATGGATTCTATAGTGTTCAAGGTAACCAACGAAAAACGAAGAATCATAGACACCTTTACGGTAAAGTCGCGCAAAGTGGGCACGGATTCCTTGAAACTTGCACCAAACCAGTCCGGCAACTTAAGTTTTAGCGATCCGTACTATATTTCGTCTACCACAACACCTATTGTTAAAATCGATTCTTCTAAAATAAGTCTCTTTAACAAAGATACAACCGCGGTAGCGTTTAGTGTTAATTTGGACACCTTGAACAACAGGATGCAAGTCGACTTTAAGGTAGAGCCCAATGAAAAATACAAGATGGAACTTCTGCCAGGGGCCATTGAGGACTTTTTTGGAATCCAAAACGACAGTCTGTCCACATCGCTGTCAACTGGAAGTTATGCCGATTTTGGCAACTTAAAATTAACCGTGGAAGGTGACATCGAATTCCCTGTCATTGCACAATTAACGGATGAAAAGGGAGATTTAAAACGGGAAATTAAAACGGATGATAAGAATGAATTTGAATTTACCAACCTAAAACCAGGAAAGTATCTTTTCCGGATAATCTTCGACACCAATAGCAATGGAAAATGGGATACGGGGAACTATCTTGAAAAGAAACAGCCGGAAAAAGTTACCTACTTTCCAGAGGTGATAGAACTGCGCGCTAACTGGGAGAAGAATCAAACATTTATTCTAAACTAAACACATCCCGATCTTCCAAAAACCGCAGTCTATTTCGAGTTTCCCCGATATGGTCTTGGGTTAAGGTGGCAAATAGTATTTCCTCTTTTTCTGAAAACACCAATTCTTCCCCCAAAGCATCATAAACAGCCGAATGTCCGGGGTAATCATGTCCGGTTTTATCTTGGCCGACCCTGTTTACCCCAATGCAATAGGCCATATTCTCAATGGCACGGGCTTTGAGCAAGGTATCCCATGCCCCAATTCTGGGAGTAGGCCAATTGGCCACATAGACCAGCACATCATAATCTACCGTGTTTCTCGCCCAAACGGGAAATCGGAGGTCATAGCAAATCAATGGACATATTTTGAATCCCCTGAAATCTATAATCAGTTTTTCGGTCCCTGCCTGGTAAACCTTATCCTCTCCGGCCAAGGTAAAGGTATGGCGCTTGTCATATTGGGAAACCCTTCCATCTGGCCCAACAAAAAAGAGTCGGTTAAAATAGTTTCCTGCCTCAAAAAAGACAACACTTCCAACCACGGCGGCATTGTGTTCCTTTGCCTTTTCCTGCATCCAGGCAACCGTTATATCGCCTTCCCGTAAATCTATATTTTCCGGGGTCATCGTAAAGCCGGTCGTAAACATTTCGGGCAAAACTATTAGATCGATTTTATTGGTAATCGATTTTATTTTGCTAGAAAACAATTCCCTGTTACGCTCAGGATCTTCCCAAAATAAGGGAATCTGAATTAGCGCTATGTTTAGTTTATTGGGCATTTATAATATTTTTATTTTTGGAAGTTATTCAATCAACATAAACCTCCATGTTCCCTTCCGTGGCAAGTCTATACAACTGCTTTATCTGGGTTTCTAAAATTCTATCTTGCGAAAGCTCGGGCAATTTGTCGATCGGGAAAAAGGCAGCATCCTTCATGTCAAAGCCGGGTTTTAAATTACCCCCTTCGATCTTGCATAAAAAGTTCAGTTTGTAAATGTAAAATGGTTGGGGCGGATGCGGGTGGCATTTTTTATCGTAGACCGCCAAAAGACGGACTACACTTGTTTTCAAACCCGTTTCTTCCTCAATTTCACGAACTATCATTTCTGTTGGGGTATACCCTATATCTGCCCATCCTCCGGGAATCGTCCAGTTACCATCCTCCAGCTCCTGGGTCATCAAGATCTCGTTCTTCCCGTTCAGAACCAAGCCCCTAACGTCTACCTTCGGGGTGGGGTAATCCACAGCGGGCATAAAAAAATCACGAAGGGCCGATAACGGCCGTTCGGAAACCTCACTGAGCAACAGCAAACCGATCTCGCGTAATTCCTCATACCGTTCCCGATGGTATTCATCCTCTGCGTATACCAATCCAGTATCCGAAAGGGACTTTATTCTTTTTATAAGTTCCAGCGGTTGATTTTCTTCCATTTGGAATGTTGCTATGGTTTATAATAGATCTTGCGTGAAAATGGGATTTCCAAATGAGTGCCACGATCCGACTTTTGGACTTAGTTATTCAGTCGTAGCCCAGACCGTTGGGGTCTCCTCATGGTATCATCCTCCGTTTCGGACGGAACAGCAGGTTCACCAGTACAATTTGCAGGACAGGGTTTGCCTTCTTCGAAATTGAATCAAAAACGCGGGGAGCAATGCAGTTAACACACGGCCATAAGAAACCGCGGCTATTTTCCATTTAGGACCCATCCATTTTCCCGGATGTATCCAACAATGCCACCAAACTAGCCAATCCCTGCATTTTGGCGTGATCAAGTGCCGTATTTCCACGGACGTCCTTCATACTTTTGTCCGCACCATGATCTATTAACAGTTTGGCAATTTCTTCCCGGTTAAAGGTAACGGCATAGATAAGGCATGTTGCGCCCATGGCATTGCGTTCGTTTACGTTGGCGCCATGCTCTATCAATATCTTGGCAAGATCGGTATATCCCTTAAAGCACACCCCCATTAGTGCCGTATTGCCCGAGGCATCCTTGGCATCTATTTTGGCACCTTGTATCAAAAGATAGTCTACGATTTCGGGTTCGTCACAATAAGCGGCTAAAATTAATGGAGTAGATCCCCGATCGTCCTTACTGTTGAGAAGTACAGGATTCTTTGCCAACATAGACTTTACTTCCTTGAAATCCCCATTCCTTATTTCATCAAAGAAAAATTCATTCATGGGCTCGTATTTTTGGTTTTTCTAAATAAAGCTCGACTCGAATTCTTAAACTATTCTTCGAATTCCTCACTCAAATTTACCTAAAAAAATCAAAGGGCTAAGGCAAAATCAATAGGTCTTTGAAAAATTACCAAAAACGCCGTTTAATCGATTCTTCCCGGGGTAAAGTCCCCGGGTGCATTTTGGGGCAAATTGACGGTTCCCGATGCACCCGTGTCATTGTAAATGGTCCACTCACCAAAAGTATAGGCAGGATTTGAATGGATAATTCCTGGATTCCTAACTGCCCTGCCATCCTCAAATTCATGGTTGGTTCCCGACCCATCTTCCCCTACAACACCAAAGGTGTCGATGACCGTACCAAAGGGATCTACGAGCTCCAGATTGTCATCACCGTTGGAATCGGCCGGGCTGTTGGTTTTTACGCCCAGATCTGGAGGAAAACCATAGACTAGTTCAAATTCGGCCGCATTTGGTGATATGACAAAGGTACTTTCCGGATCGATCGTGAATTCGGTTAAATCGATTGATGAGCTCACCTCCGTATTGGCGTTCGTATATCTGCGAAGTGACCACCCCTTTAGACTTAATGGCTTGGAACCGGAATTATGGAGTTCTACAAATCGGGCCCCACTGTTGTTATCCGGATCGGCCAATTCTGAAATGAACACCTGATTGGAAGTCTGGAGATCGGGTGGACAACGCTCGCCCGTAAAATCCATATCCGTCAAATCGCGGATCACCAATTGGAAGGTATTGGCTTCCTTGGTCAATATCCCCGTGATGGTTCCGTTGCCTTCTGGCAATGGCTCGGTCTGAAAATCGGCATAACCACTGTTCAAAAGGACAATCCCATTCCCGTCACAATCCGTTAACGTTCGTTCGGTTTCCGCTTGTGGCTCCGCGAACGGAAGGCCCACTTCGCCTTCCACGATCTCCAAGCCATCAAATAGGACCAATGTGCTAATCATCCCGTCGTTCAATTCCTGAATGTTGGCCAATAACGGGGCGATGGTCACCGGAGGTTCGCAGGCAACGAACAGATGTTGGTCCACCACAGTGGCCGGAAGTCGACCTATAGATAGGTTCCCAAAAGAAGTAAACACTCCCCCGATCTTAAAAACACCTTTACTCTTTCCCAGATACATTCCCTTTAAACGGATAAAGATCTTTTGACCGACCCCATAAAACAAGTGGGAATCCCTGACGTCTATCTCGATTTCCAAACCTTGGGTCGGGTTGTCCGGATGATCCTGAATGTGAAGATTGCCAAAGAAATTGCCTTCCTTGTCCGAAGAAATTACATAGCCCTCCAAAATTAGATCTTCCTGAATCTCCACGGTGCTGTCCACAAACAAGTTTTTGACTTCCTGAATGGTTGTGTTGGCAACCAAATCATTGGCGCATTGGGCTTCGGGTGGATCAAAATCCCTGCTTTTGACGCAGGAAGAAAGCAGAACCAATCCTGCCAAAACCTGAATTGATATGGCACGGAAGGTGTTTGCTTTCATCAATAACCTGTTATCCTTCATTGTGTTTTATATGACTTCACGTTTATTAAAACCCGGCAGGAATTCCTAAAAACTTATTGCCACGTTCAAAAAGTAGGTACGGCCAAAGCCGTACCAATATTTTGGGCCAAAGGAGGGCGATCCACTTAGATTGTCCTGTGCCATTTGGCCATAATTGCCATTGCGGCTCTGTTCGTAACCCCCGGTCCTAAAAACGGTATCGAACACATTGTTTACGCTAGCAAAAATGCCAATGTACTTGCCGTCGATCAACCAGGATTTTCCGCCTATCAAATTCAATAAATAAAAATTATCAAGTGGTTTTTGGGCCAATAATTCGTCTACTTTTTCAGGTGTCGCATTTGGGAAGGGTTGTCCGGTTTCAGGATCAAGATAAAAACTTTGTGTGCGAAGTATTGGTGAAATACTTGGATAATTATCGGCCAAATAATTTGCCGTCATCCCAACCCACCAATATTTGGGGTCCCTGTATTCTATTCCTAGAGCGTACGCCTGTTGGGGGCCTTGTGCCAATTTGTAGTCCTTAATTTTCGAAATTCCCAGATCTACGTTGCCATCTGGATTTATTAAATCTTCCTCGGCACCTGCGGTATCAAAATTTATGGCCACGAATGGATTACTGGCGTAAAGATATTTTCCCACGGAGGCCACTGCGGATAGTTTGACCGCAGCAGAAATTTGGTATTCCAAACCAAGCTCGATCCCCATGTACAGCTTGTCCAGGTCTGTGACGACTTCCTGCACAAAATCCGACCCCACCCCTGCATCAACAAAGAAGAAATTGATATCGGTGGTGTTCTGAAATCGGGTGTAGAATCCGCTAAGCCGCCCCATCAGTTTGGGCAGCCGCAAATAATAGTTAAGATCGACCGACACAATTTTTTCGCTTTGAAGGTTGGGGACTACCTGATTATTTTCGCGCGGGTTTACATAGGCGTTCTTCACTACAGGAGCCCTGTTTATGTAGGCTCCCTGAATTACTATGAAATGCCTTCCCGTAATTCTATAGGTAGATCCCCCTTTGATCCCAAAATTGGAAAACTTGAGCTTTTCTCCATATCCATACGAATTATCCGGAAATCGTTCATTGCGGTACCGCCCATTTCTTTGGTAACCTCTGTTGGCATAGCTTCCCGATATATATCCGTCCCATTTATTGAACAACACTTGCAACTGGACAAAGGCGTCCAATGCATCTACATCAATTTCATAGTGATAATTAAAAATATCCCCTTTCCCTTTTTCGACCGTTCCGTCCAGGTCATTTTTGGAGTCGGAAAAGGGATCGATGTCCTCATGGTATTCCGCCCCCATCAAATCTTCCAATTGGGCATAATTATCCGAGGCAAGCTTCCTGTAGGTTATACCTAAATCCATTTTAAAATGTTCGGATAGGGATAGGTTTCCGATACTGTTAAAGCTCAACTGCCTGTCATTGACAGTATCGTCATATAGTACATAGGCGGCCTTCCCTTGATTGGAGGGACTGAAATTTGCCGTGTAGAGCTTGTTCCAATTTAATTGTGGATCCTCCAAGAACCCATCCTTGGCCATGTTGGCACTTATAAAATTGGCTCCGATAGGACTGTTAATGTAAAAACTGGGCAAGTATCTATAGTAGGTTGGATCTGGACTGGGGGCATTGTAATACCCCACCCTACTTTTGGCATAGGTGCCAAACTGATAAGAAATCCCCGTATTTAGGGCGAATTTTTCGGAAGCATACAAATAATTAAACAAAAGGATGGGTTCCTGAATCTTACGCTCCCTGGAGTTCCGAATTTTTCCTTCCTGTTCTCCCCAGTAGGGATTGTACTTATTGCCCACCAGATTGTAAACCTCTTCTGTAACGGCTGAGGAACGTCCACGACGGTTCGAAGCAAAAATTGCGGTAAGCAGCAAACTATTATTTGGATCTATTCGATATTCCAGAGCCCCAAAAAGGGAATACGAATCATAGAGGGTTCCGTCCATATAACCTTCCTTTGCCCATCTTCTGGACCCTGATAAACTATAGGATAATCCATTTTCTTGGATTCCAGAATTATAGGTGGCCATAAAGCGACCTGAATACGTTCTATTGGAAGCGGATGCGGACAGTCGAGCCCCAGGCCTAAAACCTGAGGGCCTGGTATCTACACTCGTCGATCCCAAAACCCCTCCAAAATTGTAATCCGAAGCTTGCAGTCCCAAAGTAAATTCCTGATTTCTTGTCACATCGTTGAGTCCGCCCCAATCATTCCATTGAGGGCGACCGTCCACTAATTTGTTCATCGGAATACCATTGATAAGAACCGCCCCGTTTTCGGAATCATAGCCGCGTACCCTAAAGAAAGCCTGACCAAAATCAAAAGCGGCCCGATTGAGGAATACGTCCCTTGTGGCCTGTAAAATCCCTGAGGCAAGAGAAACAGTTTCCTCCTCGGAAATATCATCTTCGCCCAGTATCATTTGATTATTGGAACTTTCCGTAGTAATGTCCCTCTCCAAAAAGATCGTCCCCAAATCCAGTTCCTTGTTTTCAAGAACTAAGGGCAACCGTTTCACTATGTAGTCGGTAGCCGATATATTTAGAACATATTCGCCCGCAAGGGGAACAAAAAGTTTAAACTTGCCATCGGCATCGATCAGTTGTGAAATAGAAGTTCCTTCAACGGAGATGACAACGTAAGGCGGGACACCCTTTGTATACCGATCCAAAATTGTTCCGTACACCGTACTTGCTTCTTGGGCCATTAAGGGCTGACATAACACTTCCAGGAGTACAAAAATGCAGGAACACCTTAGAAGCATATCGGAAAGATTGGTTAGTTTGTATCAATTTAAGAAAAAAGATGTATTTTCCTAATTTAATTGACGTATTTTCGATAATCTAACCATGTAGTATTTCTTTTTAATGAAATCAATGCCTTTATATATTTTAGTTCTTTTCTTTCCATTTTCTGTATTTTGTCAGAAGAGTAGTTTCTTTGAGGTTAGGACGATTGCATTCTATAATGTGGAAAACCTATTTGATACCATAAATGATCCCAAAACCTTTGACGATGACAGAACCCCTTTGGGCAAGGACCATTGGAATTCGGAACGATATCACCAAAAGATCGACCACATTTCCAATGTAATTTCAGAAATAGGCAGTAAAACCACACAGAATTCCCCAGATATAATTGGCCTTTCGGAGATAGAAAACCAACAAGTCCTAGAGGACCTCATCGGCCATCCCAACTTACGGGAAATGGGATACCGCATTATTCACTTTGAATCCCCGGACGAACGGGGCATAGATGTTGCCCTGTTGTATAAACAGGCGATATTTTTACCAAGTACATACAAAAGCCAACGCTTGATTCTAAAAAAGGACGATGGGGAAAGGGATTATACCCGGGACCAGCTTGTCGTAGGCGGATACATGGATAACGAACAATTTTATTTTATCGTAAACCATTGGCCTTCCCGCAGTGGAGGGGAGGCACGTAGCAAACCCAACAGAATGGCCGCAGCCCAATTGAACAAGCAAATTATGGATTCCATCTTCCGATTGGATTCCTCCGCCAGGATTATATGCATGGGCGATCTTAACGACGACCCGATCGATGATAGTCTAAAAAAGGCACTGAAAACAAAAAGGGATGCCAACAATCTGGAACCCCATGATTTATTCAACCCAATGGAAGCCCTTTATAGAAAAGGTGTAGGTACATTGGCGTACCGTGACCACTGGAACCTGTTTGACCAGATTTTCTTTACGGGAAATCTTGTGTCATCCGCTGATAATACTTACCGTTTCTGGAAATCGGGAATTTACAGGCCCTCTTATCTTGTGACGCAAAAAGGGGCTTACAAAGGATATCCTTACAGGACCTATGCCAACGGAAACTATGCTGGGGGCTATAGCGACCACTTCCCGGTATATATTTATCTTATTCGGAAAGTAAATCCGGTCCCGACCCCTAAATAAAAAACCTCAGGGTCTAGTGTGCTAAGATAGCCCACATAGATCTGAGGTTATAAGTATACAAATTGATGGTTAACGCAAGGGATTGCCAATGCAACAACCATCAACAAATAAGTGTTATAGTTCTTTGATTTTTATGTTTTTCCACTTCACTTTTATTCCACCTCCGTCATGGATTTGCAAGGCTATTGAGCCTTCCCCGGCACCTATTTTAGCATCGCTTATCGTTACCATTTCCACCCCATTGAGCCAAGAAGTCAACGTATCACCGTTAAGCCTAATCTTCATTTTGTTCCATTCCCCGGCCTTTAGCACTTTGTCTTTTTCTGGTGCCGGCTTTATTAACCAACCACGGCCATAGGACTCGTATACACCTCCGGTGTCATGTCCGGGAGGGGCTACCTCTACTTGCCAACCGCTTACTTTGGTACCATCAACGGTAGAACGGACGAATACGCCACTATTGCCATCGGCCTCTTGTTTGAACTCCAAGGTAAGCTCAAAATTTTTGTACGGTTTATCCGTGGTCAAATACCCATATTGCTTATCCGGACCACTTTCACATACCAACATTCCGTCCTCTACGTACCATTTCTCGGTACCGTGGATCGTCCAGCCAGTAAGGTCCTTACCATTGAAAAGCGATTTTTTTTGCGCTAGCACGGTAGTGGATACCGAGAAAAGAAGCAACATTGCGATTGTAAGTGTTTTTTTCATGTTTGTTCTATTATTAATTTAATTGATAATTTCTAATGCATCCATTGCCCCCACGGAATCCGGCTCAAGAAAAGAATAAGTCCCAGCCCGTAAAAAATGGCAAACGTCTTAAATTTGCCCTTTGCCTCCAGTATCTTTTTATGCCGTGACCAACCTATGGTGATCAAAACGACCGCTATAATATTAACGAAGGGATGTTCTACGGCCAATAATCTGGCTGCAGAGTCCAATCCGCCCATGCCCAATGTTTTTATGGCGTGTAATCCTTTGGGGGACACAAAGTACAGCGTTAAGCCTACCAATAGTTGCAAATGGGCCAGGATCAATGTAAAAAGACCAATTCTGAAATCCTTTTCCAAAGTAAAGAGTTTGTTCCCAGAAAAGCCGATAATGGCGTTGACCACCGCGACGATCAAAAGAGCCAGAACTATATAGGCCAGATAGGAATGTAAATTGAGTATCCACTCATAAGCAAGAGATGATTCGGTCATAATTTTTCTATTTCGTAATTCCCAAAAGTAGTGATTTCGGAATACATAAAAAAAGCCCCGACAAAATCATCGGGGCTTTTTTCAAAAAATAATCTCACGATTAGAAATTGTAACGTATCCCAAGGTTCCAAGTGGTCCCAAATCCGAACCATACATTGTTTGTGTCATCGATTCCATCATACAATACGGAATCGGTACCTGCATGAATATTGGTATTTGATTCCGCGATATATTTCTTATTGAAAACATTGTTGATATTTAATCTGAAATCCAAGTTGGTGGCGTTCTTGAAACCGAGATTATAACCAGCGCCTGCATCGAAAAGACTGTAGTTGGGAAGTTTTAATGCCCCAGGATTATCGGGGGTAAGAAAAGTATCGTCGGCCGCAATATCAAAATCGGCATATAGATTTCCAGCATAGCGCCAATTGGCGTTTACACTAAAATTCTTAAATATGGTATAGTCGGCACCTAAATTGGCTGTAAATTGGGCTGCATCCCCAACCTTTGTATCTTGGAGATATAAGGTGGATGTGCCGAGCAAATTTTGGTTGTCATCAAAAACACTGGCCTCTACGTTATCCTTGTACTTCCAATCCCCAATAGACAACATTCCGGTAAGCCTTAAGGGCTGAATTGGTCTCGACATTAGTTCTATTTCTATCCCTTTATGCAATTGTTCTATGCCCGAATAGTTTGCAGTACCTTCCGCACCACCGGTCAAATCTACAGATCTGGATACAAAACGGTTACCCCATGACGTTCTATACAAATTGACATTGGCGTTTAAGAAAGCGGATCTAAACCCGTAACCAAGTTCGATAGAAAAAATGTTTTCATTTTCTGCATTATCGTTGATGTTATTGGCGAAATTAGGAAATATAGCATCGAAAATGGGCTGCCGGGAGATATATCCTACATTAAAAAAAGCGTTGTGCTGATCTGTGATATTGTAATTTCCACCTCCTTTTATGTATCCTCCATTCTGGTGGTGCTTATCGCTCTCCACGTTATTTGGTTGGTCAAAATAATCTATTCTTCTATAGCTTTGGTTGGAAAGCCCTACTTGAAGGACCGCCGATATATCATTTCTTTTATATTCCGTTATACCATTGACCCCGAGCCAATTTACCTCCCCTATGTTATAATAGTCGATTTTTGCACCTCCAAGTCCGGTATCGTTAAATGGGGAGGCTTTGATTGTTTCGGTTTGGATGACGCCCGAAACTAGGTTTTGATTACCGGTACTGTAATACCCATCAAGGCCCAGAAGATCGTTTAGCACCCTATAGTGATACCCCTTATATCCCCTTAAATCGAGTCCACCGCCAAAAGTCCAATCCCCCATTTCGTATTTTAGATTGGAAATGGCCCCGTACCAGTCGTGTGAATTCATGGAAGCCCTTCGAATGGCAATGTTGTTGTTTACTCCGTCCATTTTGTATCCATTGGACCCGATTATTTTCCCAGTATAATTGGAGTTAGGTCCCGCGTACGGAGTTCCCGCCTTGTTATTTGCCACTACCGCATCAAAATTTATTCGGCCATCAGGAGTTCTATAGGGCAGATCTCCATCAGACATAGCCTTGGTAAGGTCTTCCCTAAAAGGATATATTCCAAAATTCTGTCCCCGTGTACCCGTTCCGCCCCCACGGCCCCAGGAACCGTAAACAGATGTAGATAAGGTAAGATTATCCTGTATGTTCCAATCCCAATTAAAGGTGCCGATAGGCTTGTTGTAAAAATTTCTTTTAAAACTATATTCCTCTCCGTCCAGTGTACCCCAATCTGCATTGAACTTGACAAAATTATCACCTCCAAAATTTTGATAGTCCCGAATGCTAAGGTATTGTGTCCTCTGATTGTGCCATTGGGCCGCCCCTGTGAAAGTGAAATTAAAAGCATGCTTTTCGGAAGGCTTATATCCCAATGAAAAAAGATAGCTATAACCAACGCCCTCTGTACCGTCCACATAGCCGTTACCTCCCCATCGACCCAACAATATACTGGCGGCCCAGCCTTTGTCGCTAAGTCCGGTATTATACGCTGCTGTCGTTTTTACATACCCATCATTTCCTAAAATACCGCCCACAAAGCCACCTTCCGTCTTATCCGTGCTTTTGGTCACGATTGTTATGGTACCCCCTACGGAAGGCACTGCCAATTTGGAGGCCCCTAGACCCCTTTGAATTTGTATCCCCGAAGCAACATCGGATAAACCTTGCCAATTGCTCCAATAAACCGATCCATTTTCCATGTCGTTGACCGGTTGTCCGTTGATTATAATTGCAACGTTCTTTTGATCAAATCCCCGGACGTTGATTCTAGAATCACCGTAGCCGCCACCCTCTTTAGTAGCATAAACCGATGGGGTTGAATTTAGGATTTCCGGAAACTCCTGATTTCCAATTTTTTCTTGGATTTGCTTTGCGGTAATTGTAGATACGGCCACCGGTGTCTCCCTTTCCTTGGCAAGATCGATTACGCCGCTACCCACGACAACAACCCCTTCCAACGCTTCTGCATTGGGCTCCAAACTTATAGTTCCTATATTTCCTGGTCCCGTAAATTTCACATTTTTGGCAATAAAGCCCAGGTAGGAAATAACCAAGGTGCCCGAACTATCAGAAACCTCAATGGTAAAGTTGCCATCAAAATCAGCGGCCACCCCATTTGTCGTTCCCTGCACCAAAACGCTTGCCCCTGAAAGCGGACCTCCAGCCTCACCATCCACTATGGTTCCAGTTATTGTTCCTTGTGAAAACGCCACGGCAGAAAAAAAGAGTGCAGCCAGAAAAAAGTAAATCTTGTTCATAGTTCCTATTTTGTTTAGTGTTCCTTATGTGCAACAAAATTGATACTCTAATAAAAGTTGCCCATTAAGCAAATGTTAAATTAGTCGCACCAAAATTAACATAAAATAAACAAAACAAAAGGCTGGAACACATATAAGTTGTCCAGCCTTTAAAAAAATACATTTGCTTTACTTTATCCCTTAAATCATTTTAGAAGTCGAAATGTGGATTAAATTTGGTTAGCAATACTACAATTAATTAAGTCTTTTGCTATGGTTTTGAAATCTTAATTGTTCTCCGTTATCAACTGTTCTTCCGGTTGCTCATAGAATTCCATACAATCCAACTGGGCCTTTAAGGGGGATATAAAATCCAAATAGCCGTCTTTTAACGAATCAGCAATGGGTTCGGCAGTCGGTAATTTTTCCCTTAAGGGATCTACCTGCCGTCCATTTTTCCAAAAACGATAACATACATGAGGGCCAGAGGTATTTCCTGTCATGCCGACCCATCCTATTACGTCTCCCTGTTTTACAAATTGGCCTTTCCTCACATTTTGCTTTTTCATGTGCAGGTACTGGGTGGTATAAGTGCCATTGTGCTGTATTTTTACATAATTTCCATTGCCACCTCTTCTGGTAGATTCTATTACCGTGCCATTTGCGGTAGCCAAAATAGGCGTCCCAATAGGAGCTGCATAATCCGTGCCCTTATGTGGCCTTACCTTGTTCCCGTAATAGGCTATTCTTCGGTTTAAATTATACCTAGAGGAAATTCGGCTGAATTTTACAGGAGCCTTTAAAAAGGCCCTTCTAAGATTTTTGGCGGCATCATCGTAATAATCAGCAATGTTCTTTACGGAATCGGTCTCGTAGGCAAAGGCATAAAAAGGTTCTCCCTCATGCTCAAAATAAGCGGCCTCGATGGGTTCGGCTCCGGCGTAAATGGAATCATTGATGTACTTTTCCTTATAGATCACTTTGAACTTATCCCCCTTTTGCAATCTAAAGAAATCGATAGACCAAGCGTATATATCGGATAGGTTGTTGGTAACATTATAGTCTATTCCCTGTTGCAAGATGGCCTCTGACAAGGATGTCTCGATAACCCCTGAGGCTTCCCGCTCCACATATTTCACCTTTTGTTTCTTCCTATAGGCTACAACACTGTCCCGGAAATCTATTACCGTATAATTAATGGGATCGTTCTGGTAAATAAAAACCTGGGCGGTTTCTAAAGTGTCCTTGGACTTAAGGATAAGGTAGGGTTTGCCAACGTTGAACTTGCGAACGTCAAAGGTATCCTTATATTTTTGGGATATTTCGGCAATCTTAGGATATTCTACTTTGCTCTGGAGCATCAATTCCCCAAAACTGTCCCCATTTCTGACGGTGTCATTTACAACCGTAAATAGATTCAGATCAAAGCCAAAATGCTTAACTACTACTGGTTTTTCAATGGGCACAAAGGCCGCTACTTCTTGTTCAACAGGTTTTTCTTCCTTGCACGATGCCAATAGCACCATTAACAAAATAACGCCCCAAAATTTTTGCATTCCTATTTTTTGATTTTTCTCTGGGTTAAAGATATGGCCTACACACTGTTTTTCCCAAATATTTTAACTCTTGTTTCAATTAATTGCCCATAAATAGGGCAAAATAATGAAATTTGATGGTAATAATTACCAACAAACCTTACAATCTCTAATTTTTACTTGCTAAAGGCAACCTGAATAGGCAATTATAAGCAAATTCATTCCCTTAAACAAAGGGGATTTAAATTCATATTCAACGCTTAAACGCTTTAATCTTCAGTTTATTATACACTTAATTCCAATGGCCAACCCGGGATCATCTTACTTCATGATGATACGGAACTGATTTTTGAGACCATTATAACCATCAAGATCCGCTTTAATAGAACCTACGGCCAGGTCTGCCTTAATTCTGATGGGAATCTTATTTAGGTCATTGGACACCCAAAGGGCCAAACTCTCCTGCTCCTTGAATACCCTACCCGACTGTACGATCGGCCGGAACTTTAAGCATTCCACCTTTCCAAATTTGGTATCCAAAATTTCCTTGCCGAGGTATTTAAGTTTAAAGGGAAAGATTCCATCGTCGTCGAATAACATATCCAACGCAATGGACTCCCCCACGACAAGCTCTTTGGGGTCATAATTGTTTCGCAGGAAGTAAAAGGCCGAGATCAAATCCTGAACATCGCTCTTTAAATCAAATTTTAGTTTCTTTTTATTTTTCTTATCGTTCAAGATGGCAACATCATTTTCATAATCAAAATTGATTTCAACGTCCTTGGTGTACCCGCCTTCGTTAATTTTGCGGACAAACCGATAAGGCTTCCCGTCCTCTTTCCCAAAATAACTTTCGTAAGTATCGTCCACTTTAAAAAAAATGCTTGCGAACCCAGTGGTTTTACCCTCCCCAACCACGTGGTACATAGGAATTCCATCCAAATTGCTCGAAGTTACATGGAGGGTTGCATAACTCGCATTCAAAATTCCATAATGCAAGCGAAATTTAAGCCATTCTCCAGGTTGGTATGCCGAATTGCTTTCTTGGGCGACAAGCACGGTGCCGAAAAGACCAAACAATACAATAAATAAATTTCTTATGCCCAAATCCTATAATTTATTATGTAAAAATAATACAAAGGACTTACCTCGGTATCGCGTTAACTTTTAATTAAACAAATTTTATTCCAAAGTATTGTGCTAATACACCTTACAATTGGAAATCAGATTTTTCTGCCTTACCCTGCCCGCACCGACAGGACGTTAATAGGCTGTTGGGCCGGAATTAAAATAGATTTCCCGAGCGTTCGTTTTGGTCTTGATCCATAAACTTCTCGTCTCTCCCTGGTAAGTTGAAGTATCACTAAAATAAAAAAGCTTCCCGTTTATGGGAAGCTTCCTTCATTGTACAGGCGGAGAGACTCGAACTCTCACACCTTGCGGCACTAGATCCTAAGTTTACTCTATTTTGTATTCAAAAATTGCAATATGACTTAATATCAGGCATTTACAAATTATCAAAACACAGATAGAGCCATATTAAACCAGTTTAAACCATCAAATGTTTTAACATTGTTTTACCAATTTTGATTATCTTTATAAAAAAGAAGTGAAATGGCAACAATCAAAGCATTCTTATGGAAAAGAAAAAACAGTGCTGGAGAATGTACAATTGCCATTCGTATTACAAAAAACAGAAAATCAACTTACATCCATACTGGACAGAAAATTGATCCGAAATACTGGGATGAATTAAGAAGTAAAGTTAAAAAAACCCACCCAAACTCAATCCGATTAAACAATTTTATATCTTCCAAAGTTTTAGAACTCAACAAATCACTTTTGGACATAGAAAGTGAATTCGATTCAATCCATCAAATAGCTGAAATTAAGAAAGCAATTTCAGGCAAATACAAAAGCCATTCATTTTACAAATTTGCGGAAACCTATTTCAAGGAATTAGAAGAAAATAAAAAATATTCCCGCATTAATAGCGAACGGCCATTATTGAATAGAATCAAAGAATATCCGCATGCGAAAGACCTAGACTTCCAGGATATTACTCCTCTTTTTTTACGTGGCTTTATTTCCTATTTGAGAAGCACTAAAGATTCCATTGGGGAAAGAAGTATTGTAAACACCCTTATTTTTATACGCACTCTATACAATAGGGCATCACAACAGAATATTATCTCCATAGAAAATTACCCTTTTGGAAATAGGGATGGGAAGATTAAGATAAAAATTCCTCAATCTGTTAAAATTGGTCTTTCTGCGGAGGAAATTAAATCAATTGAAACCTTGGACCTTTCCGGAAACCCAAATCTTCACCACACGCGCAATGTATTTCTTTTTAGTTTTTATCTCGCAGGTATGCGGGTAGCCGACGTGTTAAAAATGACTTGGGCGAATGTACAAGGAGAAAGGATATCTTATACAATGAATAAAAATCATAAAAACCTATCGCTCAAAATTCATGATAAGCTTCAAAAAATACTTGATGAATATGAACCAAATAAAACCTCACACGAGGATTATATTTTCCCAGACTTAAAAAACACAGCCAACAATCCAAGAGAAATTTTAAGAGCAACTAAAGTAGCAAACAAAAGACTTAATAGGTATTTAGGGCAAATTGCGGATAAAGCAGAAATAAAAAAGAAAATCACTATGCACGTAGCCCGTCATACTTTTGGAAATATCTCTGGTGACAAAATCCCCTTGCAAGTTTTACAAAAACTTTATAATCATTCAGATATAACCACAACTATTCAGTACCAGCAAAATTTTACAAATAAAGATTTAGACAATGCTCTTGACAACGTAATCGGTTTTTGATATTTATAGAAACTGTTGTGAGGGGTTAAGAATCCAGAATGATTTCCTTTCCTTTCTCCCTCCACCTCCTGTGCCAATTCCAATAAAGGAATGACTTTACTGAAGCCTAGATTATAAGGCCCCGACCCTTGTATTTTGAATAATTTATGGGGAACACCAAAAAAATATTATTATATTAAACTTCGGCAAATAATTAATTATTTGCCGAAGTTTAGTTATTTGGTTATCTTTACGGAATATTTATAAAATCACCTTGGTCAAACAATTATTACATACGATTGATTCCAATTTTAAGGATAAGAAAACGCTGTCAAGAAAACAATTGATGCAATCCATTAGTAAGGACTTCCCTGATTGGAAAGAAAGTACGGTAAGCGTATATCTCTCCAAATTAAAGGAAGAAGGAATATTGTCCAGTCCTTCAAGAGGGTATTATTCCCTTGGAAACCAAAAAACGTACACACCTTACCTTGAAGCCGACATCAAGCTTATCTTCAAAAAAACACAGAATCATTTTCCATATGCCAAAATGTGTATTTGGGATACCCTTTGGCTGAACCATTTTATGCGGCATCAACTGTTTGTAAATTATAGGGTAATTGAAGTTGAAAAGGATGCCACTGACCAAGTATTCTATTTTTTAAGTGAACACTATAAAAATGTATTCTTGAATCCGGATGAGGAAATTTTTGACCGATATATCGCCAATGCCAAAGATGTCATCATTGTTAAAAATCTCGTTACGGAGGCACCTACCGTAGAATTGGAGAAAATTATTATCCCCACTCTTGAAAAATTGTTGGTAGATATGTTGATAGATGACGGATTATTTGGGGCGCTACAAAGTGAACTTAATTTTATTTATGAGAACGCCTTAAAGAACTATACGATCAATATTTTACAAATGAAACGTTACGCTTTACGTCGCAACCGTGAACAGAAGGTGAAAGAACTACTTTATAAAACTATGGCGAATTTCTAATATTTTGCCAAACCTTAATAATCTGGAATGAAAGCTACAATTAGTTCTTCAAAAGAATGCCAATTTTCAAAATTATTGGTAATTTTTGACCTTTTTTTTCTTCTTTCCCCTATCCACAAAAAAGCGCCCGTGAGGGTGCAAAATATCATATAGGATCCATTCTACTATATACTATATCGTAAGCCCCCTACGCTTGTACTTCGACCAGTCCGTCATTTCGTCCTTGAAGCCGTTGAAGGCTTCTTCCTCATTGGGGATTTTACTGGCAAACA
>JBLWZN010000027.1:0-57666 GCA_048266425.1 Sediminicola sp. | reverse complement strand
TATGAGCCGAACGCCTTCGGTATAAACTGCAATAAACGCCCTGTATTTTTTATTAGGTTGTTTTTCGGTCAATTTCTTTAGGGTATCCGATTCTGCGATTTCAAAATATTCGATCTCAAGATTGCGTCGGTTGTTGAACTGTGTCGTTACCCAATCAACTATGGAACGGGCATTTTCCGTGCCAAATTTTTCCTTTGCGGCCAGCAGGGTTTGGTAGATAAATCCGGCCTCCTTCCTTGAGCTCTCCGAAAGCCTTTGGTTCCTAGAGCTCATGGCAAGTCCATGGGGTTCCCTGACAATTGGGCAGCCCACTATCTGCACGGGGATTTTTTTAAGAAGGACCAATTTCCTGATTATCTGCAATTGTTGAAAATCCTTTTCCCCGAAATAGGCCCTGGTAGGCATGACGAGGGTCAGGAGTTTCTCAACAATAGTGGCCACCCCTGCAAAGTGGTCCTCCCGGTACTTGCCCTCCATCACCTGGTCCATCCCTTGAAAATCGTAGGTCCCTGCAACAACATCATCGGAATAGATTTCTTGTACCGAAGGGGTAAACAGGAGAATGCCGTTCGAAATCCCGCTTAACAGGTCTTTGTCCTTTGAAATGTCCCTCGGATATTTTTCCAGGTCTTCTTTATTGTTGAATTGGGTCGGGTTAACAAAAATGCTCACTACAGTAATCCCGTTCTCTTCGACCGACTTTTTTATCAGGGCCAAATGTCCCTCGTGCAGGGCGCCCATCGTTGGTACAAATCCAATAGTACTGGTTTTCAATTCGCTGGACGAAAGATGGGCTTTAAGACCCTTTTGGGTACTGAATTCCTGCATATGTGTTAATTATGAGCCCGCAAACTTATATAATTACGGCTAATCTGCATAATTTTTGTAATTTTGCACCCACGCTTGACCGATAAATAAAACACAGCATTTATGAATGGTAAAAAGATATTGTTTGTATCTTCAGAATTAGTGCCCTACCTACCAGAGAACGAAGTTTCCTTAATGTCTTACGAAGCCCCGAGAATGGTCAACAGCAATGGAGGCCAAATTAGGATTTTTATGCCTAGGTTCGGCAATATTAACGAGCGTAGGCATCAACTTCACGAAGTGATAAGGTTATCGGGGATGAATCTGGTCATCAACGATATGGATATGCCGTTGATTATAAAGGTGGCATCTATTCCCCGAGAGCGTATTCAAGTCTATTTTATCGATAATGAGGAATATTTTAAAAGAAAGGCCACGTTTACCGATGAGCATGGAAATCTTTTTCCCGATAATGACGAAAGGGCCATCTTTTTTGCAAAAGGCGTGGTCGAAACGGTAAAAAAACTGAATTGGTCACCAGATATCATCCATGTCCATGGTTGGATGGCTGCCCTACTGCCTTTATATCTGCGCAATTATTATCAGGATGAGCCGCTTTTTGCCGATAGTAAAATAGTAACTTCTATTTACGGAAAAGATTTTGAAGGAGAGCTTGACGCTAACCTATCAAAAAAAATAATCTTTGATGGAATACCCGAAGAAAGTATAACTTCCTTAAAGACACCCAATTATAATAATTTGTTAAAAATAGCGGTAGATTTTTCCGATGCCATTATTTTAGCCGCTGAAAAAATCCCTGAAGATTTGCTCAACTACGTTACCGACCTTCAAAAACCAGTACTACCCTATGTTTCTTTACAAGAATTTGAAGAAGCCTATGCGGAATTTTACAGGGATAAAGTCTTAAAATAATCTATATGAATTTTTTGAAAAAAACATTATTTTCTGCAATGGCAGGGACATTGGTCATGTTGTGCCTTGTTTCTTGTGACGAAGACATCATCACCATTGGCGAGGGGGCCGTGGGCGGTGAGC
This sequence comes from Sediminicola sp., assembly GCA_048266425.1. Classification (GTDB taxonomy): domain Bacteria; phylum Bacteroidota; class Bacteroidia; order Flavobacteriales; family Flavobacteriaceae; genus Cerina. Next base: position 55,803 of record JBLWZN010000027.1, on the reverse strand, counting down.
CTTTTGAAACCGGCAAAGCGGTTTACGATGTTTTTGCGTACAATAAAAACATCCAGGCGGTAAAGACAAACAAGCTTCCGGTATATCAATTGGGTGTTTTTAACGACCCCATCTATGGCAAGACCCAAGCACAGATTACGACCCAAGTTCAATTGTCTACCGTAAATCCGAGATTCGGAATTTATTCCCAACAAACGGAAGATGTTGCCAATACCGATGCAAGTGCCTCCACGATTCCGGAAAATGAGACGGTTACCGATGTGTATCTCTATCTCCCGTATCTACGTGCCGAGGCGCTACAACGGGATCCCGATAATGATGGCGTGGATAGTGAATGGGACGTGGACCCAAACGATCCCAACAGCGATTCCGATGGGGATGGTTTAACCGATGTCCAAGAAAAGGCCTTGGGCTCCAATCCGTTGAACAAGGATACCGATGGGGATGGGGTAGAAGATAATTTGGATACGGATATGCAAGCGAATACGTATGCCAAGAAATTTCAATTGGACAGTATTTATGGCGTTAAAGAAAAGGACTATGCCACAACCCCGTTCCAGTTGAAGGTAGAGCGTTCTACTTATTATTTAAGGGAATTGGATCCTGAAAGTAACTTTATGCAAGCCCAGGAATACTATTCTTCCCAACAGTTTTCACCGGAGTTTGTTTCGGATGTTCTCTTTGACGGGGAAGAATACATCAGGAACGAGGAAATGCTTACCTTCAAGGAAGATGATCCCGACACCGCGGATGTAGACGAGTCCAAAGAGGTAAGTACTCGGATGGATCCGGGAATCTATGTAAAACTCGATCCTGCTTTTTTTCAGACCAACGTCCTCGATAAGGAAGGCAGCTCGGAATTGTTGAGCCAGGATAATTTTAAGGACTTTATAAGGGGGGTCCATTTAAATATTTCTCCCATTACTGGAGAAGAAATGATGATCCTGTTCGACTTGAAGCGGGCCTACATCACGATCAATTATGAATACGATAAAGTGGTTGATGGCACTACGAAAACGGCCAACAGTAGTTATCGATTAAATTTCTTGACCCAACAAATAGGGTCTAACGGTGTTGCGGGAGCTGTCTCGGGTATTGCCGTTAACACCTATATCAATGAAGCCTATCCGTCCCAGGTTGCTGATCAAATGGACACGGGTGGGAATGCCTCAAGAATATACCTTAAGGGCGGCGCAGGTTCCTTTGCCGAGATTAAGCTCTTTGATGCCAACAATGGGGAGGAAATACTGAACAACATCCAGAAGAAAAATTGGGTGATCAATGAGGCCAATCTGGTATTTTATGTGGATAGGAATACGCTTGATGCCGCTGGCGGCACAATAGAACCTCCAAGGATTTATTTATACGATCCCAGAACCAACAAGCCATTGTACAGTTATAAGTTCGATGCTGCCGGCGAAACCTCGCTTTCCAGCTACCCGTTATATGGAGGGGTCTTGGAGAAATCGGCCGGTAAAGGGGAAAAATATTCTATAAGGATCACCAATTATATCAATGATTTGATCAATGCGGATTCCACCAATGTTACCTTGGGCCTATCGGTAACTTCCGAAATACGGAACCCTTTGCTCGCAAGTGCCAAGTTAACCAATGGCGAAGAAAATGTGCCAATTATGTCTAACATAAATCCTTTGGGTACAGTTCTTTACGGTAGCAATGTTCCTCCAGGAGAGGCGGATAAAAAATTGCAACTCGAAATTATTTACACCGAAATCAAATAATTCAGGGTTTTCACGTACCACTTATAGGAAATTTAGGTTTTATACCTAAGATTGATGCAGATTTCACCTACTTAAACTAAATTTGAGGGGTACAAGTCAAGGCTCGTTTAAATCTAATCAAAAACTTTAACTATGTGTGGAATTGTAGGATATATTGGTCATCGGGATGCTTATCCCATTATCATAAAAGGTTTACAGCGATTGGAATATCGTGGATACGATAGCGCCGGGGTTGCCCTTTTTGACGGGAATGATATTCAACTGGCCAAAACCAAAGGCAAGGTCGAGGATTTAAATAAGAAATCCAAGGCCACCATTTCCCTTCAGGGAAAATTAGGTATAGGCCATACCAGATGGGCCACCCATGGCGAACCCAACGATGTTAATTCCCACCCGCATTATTCCAATTCGGGAGAGCTGGTCATTATTCATAACGGAATCATTGAAAATTACGATTCCATCAAAACAGAGCTTACCAAAAGGGGATATGTGTTTCATTCCGATACCGATACCGAAGTTTTGGTAAACCTAATCGAGGAGGTAAAGAAAAAGGAGAATGTAAAACTGGGGAAGGCCGTTCAAATTGCTTTGAACCAAGTAGTGGGCGCATATGCCATAGCAGTCTTTGATCGGGAAAAACCGGACGAGATCGTGGTCGCCAAATTGGGCAGTCCATTGGCAATAGGTATTGGTGAGAACGAATATTTTATCGCTTCCGATGCATCGCCTTTCATTGAATTTACAAATAATGCCATTTACCTGGAAGATGAGGAGATGGCCATTATCCGTGTCGGCAAGGAGGTCAAATTGCGAAAAATAAAGGATGATGCCATAGCATACCCAAATATTTTGGAGCTACAACTCAATCTTGAGGAGATTGAAAAGGGAGGATATGAGCATTTTATGCTCAAGGAAATCTATGAACAGCCCAGGGCCATATTGGATACCTATCGCGGTCGGTTGCTCTCAAAGCAGGGGCTTATTAAAATGGCCGGAATAGACCAGAACCTGGAGAAGTTCCAAAATGCAAATAGGATTATCATTGTTGCCTGTGGTACCTCTTGGCACGCCGGGTTGGTAGCCGAATATATTTTTGAGGACCTGGCAAGGATACCGGTGGAGGTGGAATACGCTTCTGAATTTCGATACCGAAATCCTGTTATTACAGATAAGGATATACTGATCGCCATATCCCAATCCGGGGAGACCGCAGATACCTTGGCAGCCATAAAATTGGCAAAGGAAAAAGGAGCATTTGTTTTTGGCGTTTGTAATGTGGTAGGGTCTTCCATAGCTAGGGAAACCGATGCAGGGGCATATACCCACGCCGGCCCCGAGATCGGGGTGGCCTCCACCAAAGCGTTTACTACGCAAATTACCGTTTTGACCCTGATAGCCTTAAAATTGGCCCAGAAGCAAGGGATTTTTTCCCAGAGCAAATTCCATGAGTTTTTAACGGAATTGGAAAGCATCCCCGCCAAGGTAGAACATACGTTGAAACAGGATAAACTCGTTCGGGAAATTTCCGCAATATATAAGGACTCTCCCAATTGTCTTTACTTGGGTCGGGGCTATAATTTTCCTGTAGCCTTGGAAGGAGCATTAAAGTTGAAGGAAATAAGTTATATCCATGCTGAGGGGTATCCGGCGGCCGAAATGAAGCACGGACCCATTGCACTGATCGATGAGCACATGCCAGTTATCGTAATCGCTCCCAAAAAAGGACATTATGAAAAGTTGATCAGTAATATCCAGGAAATAAAATCCAGAAAGGGTAAGATAATAGCTGTGGTGACCCAAGGGGATACCACTATTAAGGAATTGGCGGACCACGTCATAGAAGTTCCCGATACGCTAGAAAGTCTAACACCTCTTTTGACGACCATCCCGCTGCAATTGCTCTCCTATCATATTGCCGTTATGAGGGGATGCAACGTGGATCAACCACGAAATTTGGCCAAATCGGTCACCGTGGAATAGCGTTGCTTGTTACCATATTTTGTTCCCGCAATCCAACTTTTATCGGTTGGATTGCGGGATTTTTTATTTTGTGGCCCGTTTACGGTGAATCGCGTGGGTTTTAATCCCATTTTTTGTTAAAATTATATTATGCGTGCATAATATTTTTTGGTTTAAGAGTTTTGAAATGAAAAATTGTGTATCTTGGTTTTTGACTAATTCTTTAACTGACAGAAACGATGAAAACGTTAGTATTTCTATCCTTTTTTATTGGGGGATTTTTATCCTATTCCCAAACCACGGTCGTCAAAGGAACTGTGGTAGACCAGAATGGCCAGCCGATCCCGGGGGCCAATGTTGTTATCCAAGGCAAGGCAATCGGTACCGTAACCGATTTTGACGGTAACTTTGCTCTTGATACTTCCGAAGAGCCGCCCTTTACTATTTCGATCTCAAGTATTGGATTTGTGGCTGGAAAGGCTCAGGTGACACAAAATAATCAAACAATTTCGGTGACGCTAAATGAGGCGGAAACCCAGTTGGATGAAGTGGTAATCTCGGCCTCGCGAACACCTGAAAGAATTTTTGAATCCCCGGTGACGGTAGAGCGCTTTGGCGTAAAGGACATCAAGACCACGGCCTCGGCCGATTTTTATGATGGCTTGGAAAACCTGAAGGGGGTGGATATCAATACCAACAGTCTTACCTTTAAGGCCATCAATACCAGGGGTTTCGCGACCTTTGCCAATACCCGATTTATGCAGTTGGTGGACGGTATGGACAACTCCGCCCCGGCATTGAACTTTCCCTTGGGTAATTTATTGGGGATGACCGAAACGGATGTCCAAAGTGTGGAATTACTTCCAGGAGCCGCTTCCGCTCTGTACGGCGCCAATGCCTTTAACGGAATCTTGTTTATGCGGAGCAAGAATCCCTTCGATTCTTCGGGACTCAGCGGTTATGTAAAACAGGGTATGACCATTCAAGATGTAGCTGGCACCAACCCGTTTACCGATGTTGGGATACGGGCAGCTTATAAATTTAACGACCATTTTGCGGCCAAGGTAAATTTTGGCTATTTAAAAGGTACCGATTGGGCGGCGGACAACGAGGCCGACAAGCTCCATAGAGGGTATACGAGGGAAGATATTGACTACGATGGGGTGAACATCTATGGGGATGAGGTAAGCACCAATATTAACGGTGTGGCCAAAACTCTTGTAGGGATGGGGATCCTCCCCGAAGGTGCGGATGCCTTGGTGCCCTCCGTTAACGTGAGCCGTACCGGATATCGCGAACAGGACCTTACCGATTACAACGCAGAAAGCATAAAAGCTGATTGGGGATTGTACTATCGGCCATTCGCCGACGATTTTGAAATTGCCTACGTAGGTAAAGTGGGCTCCGGTTCTACTATTTACCAGGGGGCCAACAGGTATGCCTTGGACGATTTCTTTTTGCAGCAGCATAAGATCGAGTTGAGGAACGATAATTTCTTTGTTAGAGGCTACTTTACCGAGGACAAGGCGGGAAAATCCTACGATATGGTCTTTACCGGAATTAATATAAATAGGTCTTGGAAACCCGATGCTACTTGGTTTGGACAATATGTCGGTGCATATGTCCAAGGCACGTTGGCTGGCCTAGTGCCCGAACAGGCGCATGATCAGGCCAGGCAAGTAGCGGATACGGGCCGACTACTTCCGGGAACACCAGAGTTTCAAAGTACGTTTAACAGTATCGTTACCGACCCCGACCTGTCCAAGGGTTCCAATTTTCAGGACAATTCCAAAATCTATCACGTTGATGCAAACTATAACTTCAGCCATATAATCGATTTTGCCGATATCCAAGTGGGTGGTTCCCATCGAACTTACAAACTCAATTCTTTTGGTACGATCTATACGGACGGCGATGGTACGATCACCTATTCGGAACTGGGACTCTATACCCAGCTCCAAAAGACATTTTTGGAAGAAGATCGATTAAAATTGACCGCATCCCTAAGATATGATAAGTCCCAACTCTTTGATGGCTTCTTTTCTCCTAGGGTCGCTTTGGGCTATACCGCAGGGGAGAATAACAACCATAACATCAGGGGTTCGTTTCAGACTGGATTTAGAAACCCCACGACCCAGGATCTCTATATTGGACTGGACGTAGGCCGGGCAATTTTGATCGGCGGGGCCAAAGACAATCCGCCCCGCTATGTAGACACGTATGACGTTAGCCAAAGCGCTCAGGACAACCTGGGACAGCCCGCTACAGTTACTAAAGATGGGACTGGTGCATATGATAACTCTTATTTTGCCAGTTCGGTACAAGCATTTGCTGCTTCCAAGGACCCCACCGATCTTAGGGTCGCCAATTCCAACTTTGCCCAACCGGAACAGGTAAGTTCCTTTGAAGTTGGTTATAGGGGCAAGTTGTACAATAGGTTAATTATAGATTTTAGTACCTATTACAATATGTACAAGGATTTCTTGTCCAATGAGAGCGTAATATCGCCATATTATGGCCAGGTAGGCGACAATTCATTGTCAATTGCGGCGATCGCCAATAGCGATTATAAAGTATACCAAACCTATACCAATTCCGATGCTAACGTAAATTCCTATGGGGCCGCGGTCGCGTTTAGCTCCAAAGTCTTTGGGAACTATGATGCGGAAATTAATTATGCCTATGCCAAATTGGATTTTGACCAAGCTGCATATCCCGATTTCAAGACCTATTTTAACACCCCGGAGCACAAGGTAAAGGCCTCCTTTGGCAACACCAATGTATTCAAAAATTTTGGGTTTAATGTGGCATGGCGTTGGAGCGACAGTTACTTATGGGAATCTACCTTCGGCGATGGGGACGTTCCGGCCGTTAACGTCGTGGATGCACAGATCAACTACACGGTGCCCAAAATAAAATCCAATTTCAAGTTGGGAGTGGCCAATCTTATGGGACATGAATATACCACGGCCTTTGGTACCGGCTATATAGGTACACAGTGTTATGTTTCCTGGACTATCAACAATCTTTAATTCTCTCAAATCACAAAACTAAACGTTATGAAACTAAAGTATATATGGATCATTCTGATTTTTATAGGGCTCGTTTCCTGTGACAAAGATGATTCCGGATCGGATGCAATTCCGGTTGTAGAGCTCACGGCGGGTACTGCCGATCTGTCCAATTATGTTGCCGTTGGGGCTTCGTTTACAGCTGGCTATACCGATGGGGCATTGTTTATCGCTGGTCAGGAAAATTCATTTCCCAATATCCTGTCGCAACAATTTGCCCAGGCAGGAGGCGGTGCTCTTTCCCAACCCTTGATGAGCGATAATACGGGTGGACTTCTAATGGGAGGAACCCAGATTGCCGAGAACCGGTTGGTCTTTAATGGTAAGGCCCCCGCACGACTGGAAACGGTAATTGGTCCGGTGACCCCTGCCACCGACCTTTTGGTCAACAATCCATCAGGACCATTCAAGAACATGGGGGTTCCAGGGGCAAAAAGTTTTCATTTGGTTGCCAAAGGTTATGGCAATGTAGCCGGCGTAGCCCAAGGTTTGGCAAATCCTTATTATGCCCGTATGGCTTCCAGTTCCAGTGCTTCTATAATGGAAGATGTCATGGCGCAAAACCCAACCTTTTTCACCCTATCCGAAATTGGTGGGAACGACGTACTGGCATTTGCCACTTCGGGAGGAATTGGGGTAGACCAAACCGGAAATTTCGATCCCGCCACATATGGCAGTTCCGATATTACGGATCCCAATGTGTTTGCCCAGGTATTTAGCACGGTTGTCACGACCTTGACCTCCAACGGCGCCAAAGGGGTAGTTGCCAATGTGCCATACATTGTTAACCTTCCTTATTTTACAACGGTGCCCTACAATCCGTTGGATCCTACCAATCCGGCTTTTGGCCCTCAAATACCAACGCTAAATGCAACATTTGCAGCCCTTAATCAGGCCTATGCCTATCTGCAAATGCCAGAACGATCCATTGTTTTTTCTGAAACCGAAGCTAGCCCCGTGGTAATCCAAGACGAAACTTTACCCAACATAGCGGTCCAATTGGCACAGGTGCTTCAGGGGGGAGGACTTGATCCGATGACGGCAGGGCTGCTTGCCGGTCAATTTGGTCAGTCCAGACAGGCAACCGCTGCCGACCTGTTGGTGTTGCCAAGTTCTTCCACCATTGCCACTGTTAACCAGACACGGTACGACCAGCTGGTCGGAGCCGGGGTGCCTGCGGCAACAGCAGGACAATTATCCGTAAACGGGGTAACCTATCCCTTGGAAGATAAGTGGGTTCTGTTGCCCAGTGAACAATTGGCCGTCAAGAATGCTACAGATGCCTATAACGTTACCATAAAATCAGTGGCGGAGTCTAACGGGCTTGCATGGGTAGATTTTAAGGGTATTTTGGAAGAGGCGGCAACCACGGGAATTTCCTTTGACGAATTTACCATGACCACAAAATTGGTTATGGGCGGATTGGTAGGGCTCGATGGGATCCATCTAACCGCCCGTGGATATGGACTTATGGCCAATAAATTTTTGGAAGCAATGGATACCACCTATGGTTCCAATTTTGTGGAAGCTGGGGTAGTAGCCAAGGCCGATAATTACCCAACAAATTATTCCCCGATGCTTCCTTAAGCCTGAGCTTGGTTTTAGAAGATTATTTCGATAAAAAACGCCTTCGATAAGAAGGCGTTTTTTTATGGAAAAAGCGCGGCAACTATCATAATATTTAAATAAAATCTTTTATATTTGCAGCCTGAAAAACAGTTCCGCTTTTGGTAGTGGAATGTGGTATTGAAATACGATAATCCTTTTAATTATAAATACTTAAGTAATGTCAAAAGTTACCGGTAAAGTTTCCCAGATCATTGGGCCAGTGGTCGATGTGGAGTTTCAGTCAGGAAGTGATCTTCCAAAAATCTACGATTCGCTCGAAATCGCCAAGAAAGATGGTTCCAAATTGGTTTTGGAAGTACAATCCCACGTGGGTGAAAACACGGTAAGGACTGTTTCCATGGATTCAACAGATGGATTGAGCAGGGGAACGGATGTAGTTTCAACCGGAACTTCGATTCAAATGCCAATAGGTGATGATGTTTATGGCCGATTGTTCAATGTGATCGGGGATGCCATTGACGGATTGGGGAATTTGCCCAAAACTGGTAAAGATGGTCTGCCCATTCACAGGGAAGCACCTAAATTTGAAGATCTATCCACTTCTACCGAAGTTTTATTCACAGGAATCAAGGTTATCGATTTGATCGAACCTTATGCCAAAGGGGGTAAAATTGGTTTGTTCGGTGGTGCCGGGGTAGGTAAGACCGTATTGATCCAGGAATTGATCAACAACATTGCAAAGGGTCACGGAGGTCTTTCCGTTTTTGCAGGTGTTGGGGAACGCACCCGGGAAGGAAATGATTTGCTTCGCGAGATGTTGGAGTCCGGTATTATAAAATATGGCGACGATTTTCTTCACTCCATGGAAGAAGGAGGATGGGATCTTTCCAAAGTTGATAAAAAGGCAATGAAGGAATCCAAAGCGACTTTTGTTTTTGGACAGATGAACGAACCTCCAGGTGCGCGTGCCCGAGTTGCCCTTTCCGGGCTTACCATAGCGGAATATTTCCGTGATGGGGCCGGTGAAGGCCAAGGAAAGGACGTTCTTTTCTTCGTAGATAACATATTCCGTTTTACCCAAGCAGGATCTGAAGTATCCGCCCTTTTGGGACGTATGCCCTCTGCCGTAGGTTACCAGCCCACATTGGCCACAGAGATGGGTGCCATGCAGGAACGTATTACTTCAACGAAAAGAGGGTCCATTACCTCGGTACAGGCCGTTTATGTGCCTGCGGATGACTTAACGGATCCAGCACCGGCAACTACGTTTGCCCACTTGGATGCCACTACGGTACTTTCCCGTAAGATCGCGGAGCTGGGAATATATCCTGCTGTGGATCCTTTGGATTCTACGTCTAGGATTCTTACCGCTGAAATTTTGGGTAAAGAACATTACGATTGTGCCCAGCGCGTAAAAGAGTTGTTGCAACGATATAAGGAATTACAGGATATTATCGCAATTTTGGGGATGGAAGAGCTTTCGGAAGAGGATAAGTTGGCCGTAGGACGGGCAAGACGTGTACAGCGTTTCCTTTCCCAGCCGTTTCACGTGGCCGAGCAGTTTACCGGTATCCCAGGAGTATTGGTAGATATCAAGGAGACCATAAAAGGGTTTAATATGATTATGGACGGGGAACTAGATCGCCTTCCGGAATCGGCCTTTAACCTTAAGGGTACTATAGAAGAAGCCATCGAGGCCGGGGAGAAAATGTTGATAGAAGCTTAAATTTAGTTGGCAGTTTTCAGAAGCAGTAATCAGTTACTGCCAACTGTCACTGCCAACTGCAAACTGTAACAGATGTATTTAGAAATCGTATCTCCCGAAGCGACTTTGTTTAGTGGCGACGTTATCTCGGTAACCGTACCCGGGGTGGATGGGGAATTCCAAATGTTGAACAATCATGCTCCCGTTGTTTCCTTGCTCCAAAAGGGCAAGGTGAAAATTGAGGGAAATGCAAAGGTTATGGAAGGCCATGAAAACAAGTTTTCCAAGGACAATCTTGGTAAAACAATTTTGCCGATCACCAGTGGTACCGTTGAAATGAAGGATAATAAAATTATTGTTCTGGCGGATTAATTTCGACAGATCATCGTTTTTAAGAAAGACGATTTAGAGAATAACATTGATAGAAAAGCCATCCGAACGGATGGCTTTCTTTATTGTCCTACTTTAAAACTTTTCCTTGAAGATTTCCGTTCCAAGCTTTTCTTATTTCACTTGGTTTAGCCACTCCCTTCTTGCTTTCAATAATTTTTCGGATACGGGAATATTCCCCTTTTCGAACAGGGAAATGGAATAGGTGGGATTGGGCCCAAGTTCTACCGCGGTGGATTTGGATTCCCCGTATCGCTCATAATCAATATGTAGGGTGTCCCCCACCTTAAACTGCTTTAAAAAGTCGGGAAAGGGGATTTCTTTTGGAAGGGCCGCCCCGTTTACCTTAACAATATTATCCCCGTTATCCAATCCGGCTAAATAGGCGGGACTACCTATTTTGGTATTGTTTACAATGAGGACCGCCCCTGAAGGATCATTTCGGGTATTGGCGCCAAAATATGGCTCCTCCATATTTTGCTTTAATTCGACCCCGACCGATTTCATCAAGCCGGCATAACCCGGCATTTTACTATCGTATATATAGTTGTTGAAGAAGTTGTCCCCAAAATCCTTGCCGGCGTATTGGCCCAATAAATTTTGTAGGTTTTCTAGGGTATATGGAATTTCGGTTTTTCCATAAGTTTGCCAGGCAAGTTTCATAAATCCATCAAGGTTTAGCCCGTTTTGACGGAGGGATAGATCTAAAGCCAGGCCCATCATGGAACCGTAAGAATAATAGGAAATAAACATATTCTCACGATTTACCGGATCTACCGAGGTAGCGGCATCCACGAAAGGGGCTTGCTCACTCATGCCTACCGGCCCGAAAAATTGTCGTGCCGGGGAATTCCATACGTAGTTAAATGTGCCGGCAAGTCCCTCCACATATTGCGTTGGGGAAATGAGTCCCGTTCGGCATAGGAACAAATTGGTGTAATAACTTGTGAATCCTTCGGCAAACCAGAGGGCGCCGCTCATATTGGCCCGATCAAATTGAAAAGGTTCCAGGGATTTGGGTCTAATCCTTTCAACGTTCCAGGAATGGAAAAACTCGTGGGATACGGTCCCTATATTGCCTTCCATACCGCCATCGGATAAGGCCCGGGTGCTGGTTACGGTGGTGGAGTTTCTGTGCTCCATGCCATCGCCGGAGGCATTGGGGAGATAACAGGCCAAGAAGGTGTATTTGCCAAAATCGAAATCGGGCAATTCCCCATATACCTTCATTTGCTCCAACACAATTTTTTTTACCTTCTCAAAATAGGTGTCGAGTTCCGCCTCCGTGCCATTGTGGTGAAGTACAAATTGGATATTGTATTTTTTATTGTTTGATGTTACCTGGAACTCACGGATATCGTAATCGCTTATTTCTATAGGGCTATCCATAAAATATTGAAAGTCCGGGGCGTAGTAGGTGGATCCCGAGACCAAGGGGAGTTGGGTTGCCACTTTCCAATTTAGATCAGTACGTACATTGAAAGTCACCTCGATTCTTCGTTTGTCCAATTTGGGCACGTACATAAAAACAGCCGGAACATTCAAATGCGCGTGGGTTTCGTCTATCTGGGCATAAGTTCCGTCACCCCGATTGCCAAAAAGAGTGTACTGGACTTTTACGGTCCCGTTGTGCCCGGTGACGTTCCATTGATAGGGGTTGGGCCGGGTAATCTTTAGAGGTTTCCCCTCGCCATCGAAGGCCTTTACATTATATACGTTTTTTGCAAATTCGTGCAGGGCATATCGACCCGGGGACGAACGCGCCATCCGAAGGGAAAGAGTATCCGAAGTGATCTGGGGAAAGGTTGCCGTTATTTCGGCCTCATGATGGTTTGCATTTTCGAAGGAAATCGTATAGGAATCGGTTTGTGCGTTCAGGCTATGGATGGCCATTACAAGAACAAGGATCGCGAATGTTTTTTTCATTTTAATTGCATTTGGGATGCCAAGATAATGAACTCCGTTGAATTTTCTTGGATTGAGGTAGTCCCAACATTTTGGAAAGGTATTTTCTGGGCAGACTAGTATAGGATGCTGTTCTTTCAACTTTTCATAATAAGTAAAGTATGTTAACTCCCAACCATTATTTAGGAGAATCATCAAAACAAAAAACCATCGGACTATCCGATGGTTTTTGGGTCGATTTGACTGTTAATTTTTTTCAATAGATATCCGTTAAGACAAAAACCCTGAAACATTTCCACTTTAAAAGCGCATAGTTCCTTCGAGTTTCATGTCCTTGCCTGGTTTGTGGTTGCTAGGAATTTTTTATATCAAAAGAATCCAAAAGCGGCCAAAATAAGGCCGAGAACCACCGCAATCAGGATACCGATCAAGACCACGATTAAAATACTAAGGAAGCCATTGAGCATCCTAGTGCCAAGAGTAATTTCTTCCATAATCATAAATGTTTGTATCCAAGATACGGAATAATTACCTAAAAATCAACTGGTTTAGCTAATATTTCGACCATTGGTTTTCCTGTATTGCGTTTCTTGGCCCAACGGCACAAAAACTCGATATACGGAATATGGCCTATATATGGACCCCAATTTGAATTTTTTGGAGTTGGGAAATACGGAAAGAATTTCGCATAGCGAAAGGCAGGAATATGAAGTTTTTACTTTTTCCTTACCATTTTCCATATTTTATGGAAGATGTTTATTAAGAGTAAAGCCGTGAACCCCACCACCAGGCCGACAACAAATTCGAGAACAACGGAAGGCAATGCCGGCAGCAAATGATGAAAAAAGTCAACGTTGTGGACAAATATCCCACCAGCGACCAAAATCAATGCCAGGGTACCGATTATACTTAGCCCATTGATAACTTTTGGAAGGGCCAAAACCAACATCTTTCCTATGCTTTTTTTAAATCCTTTTTCGTTTTTACTACTGGCGATCAATTTATAACCAACATCATCCATTCTTACAATGAGCGCAACGATCCCATAGACCCCGATTGTGGCCAGGATCGCAATAAAAGTAACGACCCCGATCTGTGTAACGATCGGTTTTCCTATTACCGTGCCCAGGGCTATGATCACTATTTCTATGGACAGGATAAAATCCGTAACAATTGCCGATTTTACACGTTTTTTTTCCACGGCCAATATTTCTGTTTCCGTAAGTTCCAGTTTGGAGACAACTTCTTCCGCATGCTTGTGGGGCACAATAAACTCGTAAATCTTTTCGGCTCCTTCATAGCCCAAATAGACACCGCCGATCAAAAGAATTGCGATGACCGCCCAAGGCAAGTAGGCACTTAGCAAAAATGCGACCGGCAAGATGATCAATTTATTTAAAAATGACCCTTTGGTAATTGCCCATAAAACGGGGATTTCGCGGGAAGAGACAAAACCGGAGGCCTTTTCCGCGTTGACGGCCAGGTCGTCGCCCAAAATGCCGGCTGTTTTTCTGGCGGCGACCTTGCTCATCACCGCCATATCGTCCATAAGGGCGGCTATATCATCCAATACTGCAAAAATTCCTGATGCCATAGTTTAAATAATTAATAGTTTGATGAAATCACAATAATGTTGATCCAAATTCAGCTTTTTTTTGACCTAGGAACCAAGAGACAAGAATCAAGAGCCAAGAGACAAGAATCAAGACTAAAGAAATAGAACCTAGAGAATAGAAAATGTTTATTGGTTTAGTTATTTTAGTTACCATTGACCGACTTCCAACCTCGTACCTCGTATTTCGTTTTCCGTAAAACCGTGATGCAGTTATACGGTTAATGGGTTAAGAGCCTGCCTATAGTTCTTCTTCTCTAATTTCCAGTTTCTAATTTCGTATTTTCCCTAAACCCTAAACCACTTATCGATATAGGACATAATAACGTTTGTTGCACCTTTTTTCTGGCTCACGTACTCTTTACATATATCTCCAGTTTTCCTGGCATATTGTGCGTCGTCCCACAACCTGTTCAGCGTTTCTTCTAAGGATTTTGCACTAGAAATTGGTAATATTCCCTGAAGTGCGACGAGGTCTTGTGCTTCTTTAAAACCTTCATATTGGGGCCCTATAACCACAGGAATACCAAAAACGGCAGGTTCCAAGGTGTTGTGGAGTCCGGTGGAAAATCCTCCCCCGACATAGGCGACATTGGCATAACTGTAGATTTTCGTGAGCAAACCGATGGTATCCACGATCAAAACATCACAATCGCTTAAATTGGCATTCCCAATTTGGGAAAACAGAATTGATTTTTTGGTCAAAGAGGATTTTAGATGATTTATGTGCTTTTCCTTGATGTTATGGGGAGCCAATACATACTTAATGTTTTTAGTGGAAGAATTGATGTATGGCACCAATAGTTCCTCGTCCTCGGGCCAGGTGCTTCCGGCAACAAGACAGTCTTGATTCCCTTTGAAATTTAACATAAATTCCAAGGTATTTGCCCTTTCCAAAATTTGTGAGACCCGATCAAAACGCGTGTCCCCACTTATACTGACGTTAGTGTATCCAATGGAATTTAATAGCTCCTCGGAATTTTTATCTTGAACAAAGAAATGCGAAAACCCCTTTAAGGCCTTTCTCATAAAGTTTCCGTGCCTTTTGAAATAAATCTGATTATTCTTAAAAAGAGCGGAGATCAACAGCGTGGGAATTTTTCTACTGTTGAGCGCCCTTAGATAGTTGGGCCAAATTTCGTACTTGACAAAAATTGCCAATTTTGGATTGGTTAACTTTAAAAAGCGCTGTACATTTTTCGTTGTATCCATCGGCAGGTATGTGACATAATCGGCTGCCGGGGTCTGATTTTTGACTTCATATCCCGAAGGGGAAAAAAAAGTGACCAAAATTTTATAGGTTGGATAAGAAGATCGTATAGCCTCAATTACGGGAAGTCCCTGTTCAAACTCGCCCAAGCTGGCAGTATGGACCCAGATAATCTGATCGGATTTGGATAAGTTGGCTTCTAAAAAAGCAAAAGTATCTTTTCGCCCATCGACAAATAACCTTAATTTGGCATTGAACTGCGCGGCCAAATTAAGGATGATCCATGCAGTTTGTACAACTAAATTGTATAATAGATACACCTATTCTGCTTTTGGGGCTAAAATACGGTTCTTTCAATAATTTCATTGGCTACCGTTGCTTATATTTGCAATATTGTTCGTGCAATTCCCCTGAAATTAATGTTTGGTACGGATGTAAATCTTTTAATTTAATGGGAGCCCGCCCGTACCCAAAGGTATGTTTGGGCGGGAGCGTAGCGGTTACATACGTTCCCACGTTCCCAACCTGCCCGACTTGTCATTCAGACGGGTTTATTAATTAATTTGTTATCAGGTAATTACAAAAATTTAAACGTGTGAAAAAAATACAAATGGTAGACCTTGGCGGTCAATACCAAGCGATCAAGCAACAAGTAGACTCCTCAATTACCCAAATTATGGAGACATCGTCCTTTATAAACGGACCAGAGGTTCACGCTTTCCAACAGGAGTTGGAGGATTATTTGGGAATAAAGCATGTGATTCCCTGTGCCAACGGTACCGATGCGCTGCAAATTGCTATGATGGGACTAGGTCTGAAGCCTGGGGATGAGGTTATTACGGCCGACTTTACTTTCGCGGCAACGGTAGAGGTCATAGCCCTGCTGCAACTTACGCCGGTTTTGGTAGACGTGGAACCAAATACCTTCAATATAGACCCTCTGGCCCTGGAAAGGGCAATTAGCCCAAAAACCAAGGCCATTGTACCAGTACATCTCTTTGGGCAATGTGCCAACATGGATGCGATAATGGAAATTGCAGAAAAGCACGGCTTGTACGTAATCGAGGACAATGCCCAGGCCATTGGCGCGCAATATGAGTTCAAAAACGGACAAAGGCAGAAGTCCGGAACTATGGGACACGTATCTGCCACTTCTTTTTTTCCATCCAAAAATTTAGGCTGCTATGGTGACGGTGGTGCAATATTTACCAATGACGATGATTTGGCACATACCTTAAGGGGGATTGTGAACCATGGCATGTACGAAAGGTATCACCATGATGTTGTGGGCGTAAACTCCCGGTTAGACTCCATTCAGGCAGCTGTACTTCGGGCGAAACTACCTTTGTTGGACGAATACAACAAGAAACGATGGACCGCAGCCCAAAAATATTCCAAGGCTTTTGAAGGCCATGAAAATATCTTGGTCCCTAAGACCATAAATCATTCAGGTGAGGTCAATTCCCCTAATTTTCATGTATTCCATCAATATACCTTGCGAATTTTGAACGGTAAAAGGGATGCCCTAGTGAAACATTTAAACGAAAATTCAGTTCCATGTGGCGTTTATTATCCAATCCCGTTGCACCTGCAAAAGGCATACAAGGATAGTAGGTACAAAGAGGTGGATTTCCCCGTCACCAATCAATTGGTGAAAGAAGTAATATCCCTCCCCATGCATACCGAACTGGAAGATGAACAGATTAAATTTATTACGGACATGGTCATTGGGTTTGTCAATGCCTAATGTTTTTCCATTTTGGAAACTGGAAACTGGAAGTTGGAGACATGACAAAAGTTAAGGGTTATTAGTTTTTTAATTTTCTAAACTACAAACCACAAACCACAAACCACAAACCACAAACCACAAACCACAAACTATCAACCATCAACCATCAACATCGAACGCCAAACACACATAACATGAAGATATTAGTAACGGGAGGTCTGGGCTTTATAGGGTCGCATACCGTAGTGGAATTGCAAAACGAAGGTTTTGATGTGGTCATCATCGATGATCTTTCCAATGCTTCCGAGGACGTTTTGGAGGGGATTGTTTCAATTACGGGCAAAAAGCCGTTGTTTGAGAAGTTGGACCTGAAGGAAAAATCCAAAGTGAAGGACTTTTTTAAAAGACATCAGGATATCGGTGGGGTTATTCATTTTGCAGCTTCCAAGGCTGTCGGGGAAAGTGTTGATAAACCGCTGTTGTATTATGAAAACAATCTCAACACCTTAGTTTACCTGCTTCAGGAATTGTCGCAAAAGACCAGGGTAGGCTTTATATTCAGTTCTTCCTGTACGGTCTATGGCCAGGCGGACAAATTGCCCATAACGGAAAATGCACCTATAAAAGAAGCGGAATCCCCTTATGGGAACACCAAGCAGATCGGGGAAGAGATCATACGCGATACCTGTAAGGTCCATGCTGGACTGCAGGCGATAGCATTGCGTTATTTCAATCCTATCGGGGCCCATCCCAGTGTTGCAATCGGGGAACTTCCCATTGGTGTACCACAGAATTTGGTTCCATTTATTACCCAAACCGGGGCCGGACTTCGAAAGGAACTTTCGGTTTTTGGTGATGACTATCCTACCGTTGATGGAACCTGCATCAGGGACTATATCCATGTGGTGGATCTGGCAAAGGCGCACGTTGTTGCCCTACAGCGCCTTTTGAACGGGAAGAACGATAGTAATTACGAGGTCTTTAACGTGGGTACCGGAACCGGCAGTTCGGTTTTGGAAGTAATTCAAAGTTTTGACCGTGTATCCGGAAAAAAGCTTCCCTATAAAATCGTGGCAAGGAGGCAAGGGGATGTAGTCCAGGCCTATGCCGATACCTCCAAGGCCAATAAAGTGCTAGGGTGGAAATCCAAATCTACTTTGGATGAGGCCATGAAATCTGCCTGGGATTGGGAAAAAAAAGTAAGGGGATTGTAGGGAACCAGGACAAAACTTTTTTGTAAACAGCAACGGGTTAACGGGGACATTGGAACAAGATAGGGACCAGTCCTAAAATAAATTCTTAAGGCCATCCAACGAATTCAAAAATGTTATTTAATTCCAAAGTCTAGTTTCTTGATTCTTGGATCTTGATTCTTTGTAGATAAGGTATGCAGATAAATTTCCCCAATAGCCAAAAGTTGCTCTCCAACGCTAAGAATGCGGGTCTATTTGAAAATCTTGTGGCACAGCTGCTAAAGGATTTCCACTTGGCCAATATCCCAATAGATATAGAAATGGGGGACAAATCATTGCAAATATCTCCAGAAGAACTGAAATCGGTATTGCATGAGAAGATTTATCGGTTAATTATGGAGAAATTTACGGACTACCTCAATCTCCTGTATATTGTGGATGTACCGGAAAAAGCCTTCAAGGAGATTCAATTGACCGATGCCGTGGAGATAGCGGAGCAAGTTACCCTGCTGGTATTAAAACGCGAATATCAAAAGGTTTGGCTAAAGGCAAACTATGGATAGCAGGGATACTAAGCCTAAGGCCTTAATTAAAAATACACTCGGATAAATGGCAACAATGGGGTTCCGTAGATACTGGTTTGGTCATCGTAAAGCACGTCGAATTTAAGACCAATGGTAACATTGTTGGTGCTGTATCCGGCACCTAGAAATAGAGCTGGAGACCAATAATCGTAGTTGTAGTTCAGCCCATCGAATTCATAGCGCTCATTGACCCTAAGTTGCTCAAATTCTGCTGAAAGCTGTATGGGCCTTATTGGATTAAAGAAAGTCATTAAGGTGCCTCCATAGGCAAAAAGCTTGGAAGTTTGAAACTTCGAATAATTAAAACTAATTCCCGTTCCAAAAGCCAATTTTTCATTTAATCGGTATATGGCGCTAGGTGAAACCGAAATGTTAAAGGTTTCGTTGCCAAATCCTAGACCAAGCCCACCACCAAAGGACACATGGTCCCAAAACGAATCGGAAGGCGAAAGGTCCTGGGCATGTCCTATTTTAATGCCAAGCCCCAAAATGAGGACTATAAAAACGGATTTAACACGGGATTGGTTTATTCGGATCATAATCGTTAATTTTCGCCTTTATTGGAAGCTAAGATATGATTAGATATACGAATTGTTGTATTTTTGATAAAAATTTGTTGGAAGGACGTTGCGAAATATAAGGTAGGTATTCCTAAACGTTCCCAAAAACGATAGAGATATTCTTTCATGGATAAATATTCCTTTTTAAACGCTGCGCATACTTCCTATTTCTCTGCGTTATATGATAAATATTTAATTAACCCGGATAGTGTTGAGCCTAGTTGGCGCGCTTTTTTCCAAGGGTTCGATTTTGGTTTGGAATCGGCGATGGGTGAAGGTGAAAGTGCTGTCTCCGAAGGGGTTGTGAATCACAGTACGGCAGGGAATGTCGGTTCCGATGGCGGAAAGGCCGAGATTCCCGAATTTCTTCAAAAGGAATTCAAAGTGGTAAAAATGATAGATGGTTACCGTAGCCGAGGCCATTTGTTCACCAAAACAAATCCCGTAAGGGAAAGACGCAAATACTATCCTACCCCAGATCTGGAAAATTTCGGCTTGTCCGAAAGTGACCTGGACACCGTTTTTAGTGCCGGGGACATACTGGGAATTGGGCCAAGTACCCTCAGGGATATTAGAAAGCACCTTACGGATATTTATTGCGATGCTATCGGGATAGAATATATGTACATCCGTAGTCCTGAGCGTATAGAATGGATACAAAACTGGCTTAATGTAAACGACAACCATCCAAAATTTTCCCCGGAAAAGAAAAAGCATATTCTAAAAAAACTGAACGAGGCCGTTTCCTTTGAAACCTTCCTGCATACTAAATATGTTGGTCAAAAGCGCTTTTCCTTGGAAGGGAACGAATCCCTTATTCCTGCCTTGGACGTTATCGTTGAGCGTGCCGCAGAGATGGGAGTGGAGCAATTTGTGATGGGGATGGCACACAGGGGAAGGTTGAACGTGCTTACCAATATTTTTGGAAAACAGGCAAGCGATATCTTCAATGAGTTCGATGGAAAGGACTATGAGGAGGAAATATTTGATGGTGACGTAAAGTACCATTTGGGGTGGACCTCCGTGCGCAAGTCAGAAAACGGAAATAAGATAAGTATGAATATTGCCCCCAACCCATCCCATTTGGAAACGGTGGGGCCGGTGGTACAGGGAATTACCAGGGCAAAGCAAGATAGCCATTTTCCGGACGATTTTTCCAAGGTTCTTCCCATTATTGTTCATGGCGACGCTGCCATTGCAGGCCAAGGAGTTGTTTATGAGGTGGTGCAAATGGCCCGTTTAGAAGGCTATCGTACCAATGGTACCATTCATATTGTGGTGAACAACCAGATCGGTTTTACCACGAACTATTTGGATGGGCGATCTTCAACGTATTGCACGGACGTTGGGAAAGTTACCCTCAGCCCTGTTCTACATATTAATGCGGATGATCCCGAGGCTGTGGTCCACGCATCCCTTTTTGCCTTGGAGTACAGAATGCGCTATGGGCGTGACGTTTTTCTTGACCTTTTGGGATACAGAAAGTACGGGCATAACGAAGGGGATGAGCCGCGGTTTACCCAACCAAAACTGTACAAAGCCATTGCCAAGCACAAAAACCCAAGGGATATTTACGCCGAGACCTTGGTAAAGGAAGGCATAATAGACAGTGAATATGTAAATCAACTGGAGGCACAATACAAGGCTGCCCTGGAGGAGGAATTGGAAGATTCCAGGAAAGAGGAGAAAACCATCATCACCCCCTTTATGGAAGATGAGTGGAAAGGCTTTGTCCATGTCCGGGAATGGGAAATGATGGACTCCGTGGATACCACTTTTGATAAGGAACACTTGACAAAGATAGCCAAGGTTTTGACGGAGCTCCCTAGGGACAAAAAATTTATACGAAAGACTGAAAAGCTGATCAATGACCGAAAGAAAATGTTCTTCGAGTCCGATACTTTGGACTGGGCCATGGGAGAATTGCTCGCTTACGGAACATTATTGGAAGAAGGTTTTGGCGTCCGTATGTCCGGACAGGACGTGGAACGGGGAACTTTTTCCCACCGCCACGCCGTGATCAAAGTGGAGGACAGTGAGGAAGAGGTGATGCAATTGAGCATGATTTCCAAGAATCAAGGCAAATTCCAAATTTACAATTCCCTTTTGTCTGAATATGGGGTTCTAGGATTTGATTATGGCTACGCCATGGCGAGTCCCAATACCCTGACCATATGGGAAGCACAGTTTGGGGACTTTAGTAACGGGGGCCAAATTATGCTCGATCAATATATTTCTGCCGCAGAGGATAAATGGAAGCTTCAGAATGGCTTGGTGATGTTGTTGCCCCATGGCTATGAGGGGCAGGGAGCGGAACATTCCTCTGCAAGAATGGAGCGGTACCTGCAGCTTTGTGCTAGGGACAACATGTATGTGGCCGATGTTACGACACCAGCACAGATGTTCCATATTTTGAGAAGACAAATGAAAGTCAATTTTAGAAAACCTTTGATTATTTTTACCCCAAAGAGTCTTTTGCGACATCCACGGGCGGTATCTACGGTAGACGAGTTGGCGAACGGAAGTTTCCATGAGGTTATAGATGATCAATCGGCAGATGTTGCGAAGATAAAATCCTTGGTGTTCTGTACCGGAAAATTCTATTACGATCTTTTGGCGGTTAAGGAAGAGAACCAACGGGATGACGTTGCTTTGGTCAGGGTGGAGCAGCTGTTTCCCTTGCCTTCCGATCAAATGAAGGATATCATAAAGAAGTACAAAAACGCCGAAGATATCGTGTGGGCCCAGGAAGAACCAAGAAACATGGGTGCATGGAGCCATATGTTGATGCATTTTAGCGATGTACACAAGTTTAGGGTAGCATCCAGACGATTCTATGCCTCACCGGCTGCCGGTAGTTCGGTGCGTTCAAAACGACGTCACCAGCAGGTATTGGATTATGTGTTCGACATAGAGAAAAACAATGCCGTAAGACCAATTTCCAGAAAGGAACGCGAAGAAATGTTAGCGGTAAAAGCCGAAGACAATACAAAGTAAAAATTTTATAAAACGTAGGATGCAATGATTTTAGAAATGAAAGTTCCCTCTCCGGGAGAATCCATTACAGAGGTAGAAATAGCGGAATGGTTGGTGAATGACGGCGATTATGTGGAAAAAGATCAACCAATCGCGGAAGTAGATTCGGACAAGGCTACCTTGGAGCTGCCCGCTGAAGAAAGTGGTACCATTACTTTAAAGGCCGAAGTGGGGGATGCCGTGGCCGTTGGTGCAGTGGTTTGCCTTATCGATACCAGTGCTAGCCCGCCAACCTCAAAAGGGAGTGGGGATAAGACTGCAAAGGAAGAGGGGAAAAAGGATCCAGTTGCTAAAAGTGCCAAGGAAGAGGCCCCAAAAACGGAAGGTAAGAAGCAGGATACTTCTTCGAAGGAAGCCAAAACTTATGCCACCGGAACCGCTTCTCCTGCAGCAAAGAAAATTTTATCGGAAAAGGGAATAGCTGCCGATGCAATTAAAGGCACTGGAAAGGATGGCCGAATCACGAAGGACGACGCGGTAAAGGCAGTGCCCTCAATGGGGACTTCAACTGGTGGGAATAGGGGAGAAACCCGTTCCAATCTTTCTATGTTGCGCAGAAGGGTTGCGGAACGTTTGGTGACCGCAAAAAATGAAACCGCAATGTTGACCACTTTTAACGAGGTCGATATGTCGGCTATTTTTGCACTTCGCGACAAATACAAGGAAAATTTCAAGGAAAAGCATGGTGTAGGTCTTGGGTTTATGTCCTTTTTTACAAAGGCCGTAATCCGGGCACTTCAACAATTTCCGTCGGTAAACTCAATGATCGATGGCAGGGAGATGATTTCCTATGACTTTTGCGATATCAGTATTGCGGTATCCGGTCCCAAGGGATTGATGGTTCCCGTAATTAGAAATGCCGAGAACCTATCGTTTAGGGGAATCGAGGCCGAGGTAAAAAGATTGGCCATCAGGGCACGGGAAGGAGAAATTACGGTAGACGAAATGACCGGCGGAACTTTTACGATTACCAATGGCGGAGTGTTTGGCTCTATGTTGTCCACCCCGATCATCAACCCTCCCCAAAGCGCCATATTGGGAATGCACAACATTGTGGAACGTCCAATTGTACGGGACAATGCTATTGCTATTGCCCCTATCATGTACGTGGCGCTTTCCTATGACCATAGAATTATAGATGGGAAGGAATCCGTTGGATTTTTGGTGGCTGTTAAGGAAGCCCTGGAAAATCCTGTTGAGATTTTAATGGACGGCAATGAGAAGAAGGCGTTGGAGATGTGATAGCGAATTTGAATAAGCCAGATTAGACCCCAAATGTTTTCAAGACCTTTGGGGTCTTTTTTTATAAGCTATTTTATTTTGTAATCGGTTTCCTTAAGTTTTTACTGAAATGAATGTCTTTGCGCAGGGCGTTTGGCGATTAGCGGTTGGCAATCTTTTTAAGGGGAGTAACCTGCCTGAAATCTTGATTGGGAACAATCTTTCAAGGTAGAATCATTTTTTGTTTTTTAGATAGACACATTTTTTGTCATAATCGATTATCGCTTTTCCCATTTTAAGGAGATCTGCACCGATTATGCCATCTACTGGAAGTGCATTGTGGGAGGTAAGGGCCTCGTTGACATGCGAAAGGTCAAATAGAACGATCTTTATTTTTTTCTTCTGCCAGAGCCCAATCTCAATTTTGTTTTTTGAAGAAATTTGTGTCAGCATATTGGTGGCCCCTGCCCCTGCGGCCTTGATTTCGGAATCTTTGGAGATCAGTTTAAAAAACTCGATCTTATCAAAACCTACACAAGTGTTGGAGGCCCCGGTATCCAAAATAAAACGGCCTGAGATCCCGTTGAGTTTTGCGGTTATCTCAATATGGTTGGTTTTGGTCAGCACCAAGGGAATCTTTACGTACCTTTTCTTTTTCAAAATGTTTTTAAGGGATTTCATAATATTCTTTTTGGGTATGTAAACGTCAAAATACGTAAACAAGATCTTTATATTTTAAGTTATTGTTTATTCTCTATTTTCTTTACCCTATGATTCTATTTTCTTTTCCAAAGATAAACCTATTTTTGTTGCATGATATTAACCGATACCCATACACACTTGTACAGTGAGGCCTTTGACGTGGATCGCAAGGAGGTTATTTTACGAGCGATTGGAAAAGGGGTGGAGCGATTCTTTATTCCGGCCATAGATTCCACCCATACAAAATCAATGTTGGAACTGGAGAAATCTTTTCCTGAAAATATTTTTTTGATGACCGGGCTCCATCCCACCCACGTTAAGGAAAATTACAGGGAAGAGCTAAGGCATGTTGAGGGGATGTTGGCCAATCGAAAATTTTATGCGGTAGGGGAAATCGGCATTGACCTGTATTGGGATAAGACCTTTTTAAAAGAGCAGCAGATCGCATTTCGTAGTCAAATAAAACTGGCAAAGAAGTATAAATTGCCCATTGTGATCCATGGCCGTGATTCGTTCGATGAAATCTTTGAGATTCTGGACGAGGCACAAGGAACGGACCTTTTCGGTATATTCCATTGTTTTACTGGGAATCTGGAGCAAGCAAGACGGGCCATTTCTTATAATTTGAAATTGGGTATAGGAGGGGTAGTGACCTTTAAGAATGGAAAAATTGACACCTTTTTGGACCAGATAGATATAAGACACATTGTTCTGGAAACAGATTCGCCTTATTTGGCACCTGTTCCTTTTAGGGGCAAACGCAATGAAAGTTCATACCTAGGCGAAATCTTGGAAAAAATGGCCAGTATATATAATTGGAGTAAGGAGGAAATCGCGGAAATAACAACGGCCAATTCCAGGGAAGTTTTTGGGGTTTAAATTTTGGAAAAGGGTACGCGATGTTTGTTTCGGGGCGGTAGAACACAGGATATGTCATAAGTGTAAGGTTGATGGCTCAAAGTTTAATGGATATCCATTCCTAAAAAGCATTGACGGGAAAAGCCCTAAACCAGAAACTTGAAACCGGAAACCCCGCCAAATCAAATAACATCTAAATGAATAACCCATTGCAGCAGAAAGCCAAAATATTGTTGATATATACCGGGGGCACTATCGGGATGATCAAGGATTATGGATCGGGGGCATTGAAGCCTTTTAAATTTAATAAACTTATAAAGCACATTCCGGAACTAGGTCAGCTGGACTGTACCATAGATACGGTTTCCTTTGATAAACCTATTGATTCTTCCAATATGAACACCGACCAATGGGTAATATTGGCCAATCTAATAGGTGATAAGTATTTGAATTATGATGGCTTTGTCGTATTGCACGGTAGCGATACAATGAGCTATACCTCGTCCGCATTGGGGTATATGCTAGAAAACCTATGTAAGCCGGTAATATTTACAGGTTCCCAGTTGCCTATTGGAGACTTGCGGACAGATGCCAAAGAGAATCTTATAACCTCAATTCAGATTGCGTCATTACAAGAGAACAACGTACCTGTTGTTCAGGAAGTCTGCCTATATTTTGAATACAAGCTTTACCGTGCCAATAGGACAACAAAGATCAACGCGGAACATTTTCAGGCCTTTGCCTCTCCCAATTATCCTCCACTGGGAGAATCCGGAGTTCATTTAATGATAAATAAGGAATTTTTATGGCGAAGGACAAGGTCAAAGAAATTGGATGTACACACAAATATGGACCGTAATGTTGCAGTTTTAAAATTGTTTCCGGGATTTGATAGGCCTCTTTTAAAGAATATTTTAAGCGTTCCCGGACTTAGGGCTTTGATATTGGAAACTTATGGTGCCGGAAACGCCCCAATGGATGATTGGTTTTTGGCCGATTTGCGGGATGCATCAATGTCCGGATTGCATATTGTTAACGTAACCCAATGTACGGGTGGGAGTGTACAAATGGGCGAGTATGAAACAAGTGAGGCCTTAAGGGAAATGCAAGTACTTAATGGTAAGGATATTACAACAGAAGCGGCCATTACCAAGCTAATGTACCTATTGGGGAGCAATGTTTCCCCCAGTTCGTTCAAAACCATATTTGAAACCTCCCTCAGGGGGGAGATGAAATAAAATTAACTGATTATATTTCTTTAACTAATTTTTTTTTTGTTATTTGGACACCCTAAAACGATTGAATAGAGAGGTGGCCGAGTGGTCGAAGGCGCACGCCTGGAAAGTGTGTATACCCCAAAAGGGTATCGAGGGTTCGAATCCCTTCCTCTCTGCTTTAAGTTTTAATTTTTTAATTGCAAATTTTTTTTATCTTTAACCTTATTAACTAATCTAATTTTAAGTTTTAAAAAATGAAAAGATTATTCTCTATCCTGGTTCTGTCCGGGTTATTTGTCCTAAGCACAAATACGGTAAATGCAAAAACGGGCGCAGCCGCGGTAGTGTCCAATCTATCTGCAACAGTCGCTACTACTGCTGTAGTGTTACAAGATGAAGTGCCTTCATCAGCGGATAAGGGTTTTACGCAAGTTTTAAAGGAAAAGTTCATCGAAGGTGGTGCCGCATTTATGGGAATCGTTCTTTTGTGTCTTATCTTAGGCCTTGCGGTTGCTATTGAAAGGATTATTTATTTAAACTTGGCAAGTACCAATTCCGCCAAATTGAAACAACGCGTTGAAGATGCATTGGCTTCAGGTGGAGTAGAGGCTGCAAAGGAAGTTTGCAGGAACACAAAAGGTCCTGTTGCTTCTATATATTATCAAGGTCTGGATAGGGCCGGAGAAAGTTTGGAAGCTGCTGAAAAGGCTGTTGTGGCTTATGGCGGTGTACAAATGGGACAATTGGAGAAGAACGTTTCGTGGCTGACCTTGTTTATCGCAACTGCTCCGATGCTTGGGTTCATGGGTACGGTAATCGGTATGATCCAAGCCTTTGAGAAAATTAGTGCCGTTGGTAACTTGAGTGCATCCCTGATTGCAGGTGACATCCAAGTGGCTTTGTTGACAACGGTTTTCGGTCTAATTGTGGCCATTATTTTGCAGGTTTTCTACAACTATATCATTGCTAAGATCGACAGTATCATAAATGATATGGAAGATTCATCCATTGCCTTGATCGATATGTTGGTCGAGTACAAGAATTAAGTAGAAATCTTAACAAAAAACTATCATGCATAAAATTATAAAAATAGTATTGATCGTGCTGGGTCTGTTGGGGACACTACTTTGGTTCATGCTTCCCGGTTCGGATGTTCCCGCATCGGAAGCTTCACAGAACTCGGCGATGAACCTGATGTTTGTAATGACCTATGTGCTGCTTGCCATAGCCATTATTGCTAGTGTACTTTTTGCTTTGGCCAAATTAATTTCTTCGCCGGCAAGCCTTAAAAAAACCTTGTTTACCTTGGGCGGATTTGCGGTTATAGTGGTGATTGCATATGTATTGGCTTCGGGCACAGACGTAGATATGGATGGCTTGGCTAAAAATGGTATCCATACCACAGAAGGCACCGTTAAGGCAATTGGAGCAGGTTTAAATGTGTTTGTAATCATGACCTTGGTCGCAATCGTTTTAATGATAGTACCGGGAGTGAAAAGATTGTTCAGTAAATAAAAAAATAGAAAATTATGCCAAGAAGAGGAGCACCACCAGAGGTTAATGCCGGTTCTATGGCAGACATTGCTTTCTTGTTACTTATCTTTTTCCTAGTGACTACCACTATAGAAACGGATGCAGGTCTAGATCGTATGTTGCCACCCTTTGAACCGCCTACTGAGGAACCGCCTATCATTAAGGAAAAGAATATTTTTACGGTTAATATCAACAGGGATGGACAACTGTTAGTAGAGGATGAATTGACCAATATAAAGGATCTTCGAAAAAAGGCGATCGCATTCTTGGACAATGGCGGGGCACCAAGTGGATCTCCGGAATATTGTTCTTACTGTCAAGGTAAACACGATCCAACTTCTTCCGATAACCCGGAAAAGGCCATTATCTCCTTGAAGAATGACCGGGAAACCAAGTATGGGACTTATATAACGGTTCAAAATGAGCTTGTGGGAGCCTATAACGATTTGCGGAATAGGGAAGCCCAAAGATTGTATAAGCAGAATTTCACCGACATGGAAGCGGCTTATTTGAATCCCGAAACCCCTTCCAGTATTAGGGACGGACTTAAGGATAAAGTAAAAAGGATTCAAGACCTGTTTCCACAGAAATTATCTGAAGCGGAAGCAGCTGCTCCTGGCACTATTAATTAACAAGAAGGCTAAAACAAAGAGATATGTCAAAGTTTAATAAAAAGAAAGGTGCGGAACTACCTCCGGTAAATACGGCCTCCTTGCCTGATATTGTCTTTATGCTTCTGTTTTTCTTTATGACGGTTACCGTAATGAAGGATAGTACCATAAAGGTGGAAAATACGCTACCCAATGCGAGTGAGACCAAAAAATTGGAGAAAAAGGATCGTATTATCTATATATATGTGGGTAAACCGACACCAGAGTACCAAAAGGTTTTTGGTACCGAGCCAAAAATTCAGTTGAACGATAAATTTGCTAGTGTTTCTGAGGTTGGGGACTATATTTTGCAGGAAAGGGCCAAAAAGGCACAGGAATTGCAGAATGTACTTACTACGCCCTTAAAAGTGGAAAAGAATGCCAACATGGGTATTATTTCCGATAGTAAGCAGGGAATGCGCAAAGAAAACGCCCTCAAAATTAACTATACTACCTACGAGGGTGATGCATTTAATAACTTATAGATTTAATTAGTTAATAATAGAATTAAAAGCGCGCCTCAATTGTATTGAGGCGCTTTTTTATGCGCTGTAGTTTTGGTAGGACATTTTGTTTGATGATTATATTTATCTTTAAGACATGCAAAGATATTTTTTATTGATCTTATTGGGGCTGCCATTCTGGTCGCCTGCCCAGACCCATACTACGGCTTCGGACGTAGATTCCCTATACCGGGAGGATCAGTTTTATATTGGGGCAAACTATAATTTCCTGTTTAATAAGCCTTCCGGTGTAACGCAACGAAACCTTTCATATGGGTTGCAGATCGGGTTTATTAGGGACATTCCCTTAAATAAAAATAGGAATCTGGGGTTGGGAATTGGTTTGGGCTATTCCCTGGACACTTACTACACAAACCTACTTGTTTCCGAGACCGATCAAGGAATAGTATATTCTATTCTAGAGGGTAGCTCGTTTAAAAGAAACAAATTGGAAAATCATCTGGTTCAGATGCCCTTGGAGTTTCGTTGGCGGACTTCTACCCCTACCGATTTTAAGTTTTGGCGTATCTACACCGGTGTTGTTGTCGGCTACGTCTTTGCAAGTCGCTCAAAATTTGTTTCCAATACGGAAAAGGTTGGCTTCAGTAATAGTGACAGCAGAAATTTTCAGTATGGCTTAACCTTTAATTTTGGTTATGGCACTTGGAACATACACCTCTACTATGCGTTGGATACCCTTCTAAAGGATGGCGTAGTTACAGATGCAGGGGAGCCCATCAAAATGAAACCACTTCAACTTGGTCTTGTCTTCTATATTTTATGACCGTTTGGGATAAATTCTACAGCCAAAATTTTAGGGTAAGCAATTGGGAAATAATGCCGATCGCTAGGCCAATATATACTTGGGCTGCGGTATGGGCTTTCAAATAGAGCATAGATGTTGCCAACATTCCGGCAATAAGGGTAGCTGCGCTGATCGCTACAATTAAATTAATCCCGAAATGGATACTAAGCGCGATCATGAACATTAGTAAGCTGCCGATACCTGCCAGGTGTAAACTACTTTTAAAATCCAAAAAAAGCAATAGTAGAATAGCCATGGATGCCGAAAAGAGACCCAAGAAAAAATAATGAAGCTCAATGGTGTAGTTGTTGGGGATTACCTTCAGGATAATCATCAGTAATAAGCCACTTTGGATCATTAAGGGATATTTTCTTTCCTTGACCGTGGGCAGGTACTGGTTATGTACCAAACCGAGGTTTTTCAGAATCAGAAAACAAATAATGGGAATAATGACCGTTAAAATAAAAATGGGCAAAATATTACCGCTCTGTAGTTTTAACGGATTGTATTTCGGGGTAATGATAAAATACATCAAGGTCCCGGTGATTGGGACGAAGAGGGGGTGAAAAATATAGGAAATTGCCGTAAAAAAGCCTTTCATTATATCTGTTTTCTCATACGTGCCACCGGAATGCCCAGTTGTTCCCGGTATTTGGCGACCGTTCTTCTTGCAATGGGATAACCCTTTTCTTTAAGAATTTTGGTCAGCTTTTCATCGGTAAGCGGCTTTCGGCTTTCTTCTTTTTCAATGACGGTTTCCAATATTTTTTTAATTTCCTTGGTGGAAATATCTTCGCCCTGTTCATTTTTCATCGATTCCGAGAAGAATTCCTTGATTAATTTCGTGCCATAGGGTGTATCCACATATTTACTGTTTGCGACCCTGGAAACCGTGGAAACGTCCATTTGGATCCTATCGGCAATATCCTTGAGGATCATAGGCCTTAATTTGCGTTCATCCCCGGTAATAAAATACTCCTTTTGGTATTTCATTATGGCATCCATAGTGATATAAAGCGTTTGTTGCCGTTGCTTTATGGCATCTATAAACCACTTGGCGGCATCTAGCTTCTGTTTGATGAACATAACGGTATCCTTTTGGGATTTGGACCTGTCCTTGGCGTTTTTGTAGCCCTCCAACATGTTGGTATACTGTCGGGAAATATGAAGTTCGGGGGCGTTTCTCCCATTAAGGGTGAGCTCTAGCTCACCGTCCATGATTTTTATGGAAAAATCGGGTACCACATGGTCTACTATCCGGCTTCCGCCCGAATAAGAGCCCCCAGGTTTTGGGTTCAGTCTTTCAATTTCGGAAATAGCTGATTTAAGTTCCTCCTCCCCAATATTGTGCTTTTGAAGTAGCTTGCTATAATGTTTCTTGGTAAATTGTTCAAAGGATTTTTCTAAAATTGAAGTGGCCAGCTCCGTACTTGGGGTAGGCTCTTTTCTTTGGAGTTGAATGTTAAGGCATTCTTCCAATGATCTGGCCCCAACTCCCGGAGGATCTAATTGCTGTACGATTTTTAGGATTTTTTCTATCGTTTTCTCATCCGTATAAACGTTTTGCGTAAATGCAAGATCATCCATAATGTCCGAAATGGGTCTTCGGATATAACCACTTTCATCTATGCTCCCTACAAGGAATTCTGCAATTTCCCATTCTTCCTCGCTGAGATAAAAGGTATTCAGTTGATTGAGAAGATACTGGTTAAAGGAAATTCCTGCTGCATAGGGAACACTTTTCTCCTCGTCGTCGGCACTGTAATTGTTGGCTTGGGTCCTATAGTCCGGAATCTCATCATCACTGAGATATTCATCAATATTGATGTCCTCGGCCGAGATGCTTTCACTGTCCGTCTCATTGTCATAATTGTCCTCAAAGTTGTCCTCTTGAAACTCCGCCTCGTCCTTGCCACTTTCCAAAGCCGGATTTTCCTCCAATTCCTGTTTTAGGCGTTGTTCAAATGCCAATGTAGGCAATTGAATAAGCTTCATCAACTGGATTTGTTGAGGCGATAACTTTTGCGAAAGTTTAAATTGTAGGTGTTGTTTTAGCATGAGGATTGCCCTGAAGGTTTATTTATGTTCCGTTCATTGGAATATAAAGTTAAAGAAATTATACCATCTATGTCCGGTTTTAATAATTCAAACGCATCCCATGGGATTCGGAGTCTAGAATTCGGCATTTTGGGGGGTTCTGGGGAATGGGATTACGTCACGGATGTTCCCCATGCCCGTGGTAAAGAGTACCAAACGTTCAAAGCCCAGGCCAAAACCACTGTGGGTGGCAGTTCCGTATTTTCTTAGTTCCAAATACCACCAAAGTTCTTTTTCGTCTATATCGAGTGCCTTTATTTTATCCCTTAACACATCCAAACGTTCCTCTCTCTGCGATCCGCCTACGATTTCCCCAATTCCAGGGAATAGGATATCCATCGCTCTAACCGTTTTGCCATCCTCGTTCAGACGCATATAAAATGCTTTTATTTTGGCGGGATAGTCAAATAGTATTACCGGACATTTGAAGTGTTTTTCAACTAGGAACCTTTCATGTTCGCTTTGAAGGTCGGCACCCCATTCTTCTATCGTATATTGAAATTTCTTCTTTTTATTGGGCTTGCTGTCCCTCAAGATGTCTATGGCCTCGGTGTAGGTTACCCTTTTAAAGTTGTTGTCAACTACAAAACGGAGTTTTTCCATAAGTGACATCTCACTGCGTTCTGCCTGTGGTTTGGATTTCTCCTCTTCCAAAAGTCGGTTTTCCAAAAACAAAAGATCTTCCTTGCAGTTCTTAAGTACATAGGAAAGGGTCTTTTTAATAAAATCCTCTGCCAGGTCCATATTGGCATCCAGATCATAAAAAGCCATTTCCGGTTCTATCATCCAAAACTCCGAAAGATGTCTGGAAGTGTTGGAATTTTCGGCCCTAAAGGTAGGTCCAAAGGTATACACCTTGCCAAGGCCCATGGCAAAGGTTTCCGCTTCCAACTGGCCGGAAACGGTCAGATTGGTCTCTTTGCCAAAGAAATCCTTGGAATAATCCACCTCACCACTATCGGTCAAAGGAGGGTTTTTATCATCCAACGTGGTTACACG
Source organism: Sediminicola sp. (assembly GCA_048266425.1). Classification (GTDB taxonomy): domain Bacteria; phylum Bacteroidota; class Bacteroidia; order Flavobacteriales; family Flavobacteriaceae; genus Cerina. The sequence goes on along the minus strand of JBLWZN010000027.1, from coordinate 22,953 downwards.
GAACATTTCCCCCGCTCCTTCGGCATCGGAACCCGTAATTATAGGGGTGTTCACGTAGAAAAATCCGTTTTGCTGAAAATATTGATGAATGGCAAAAGACAATGCGGAACGAACCCGCATTACGGCACTAAAGGTGTTCGTGCGTATGCGCAAGTGTGCTTTTTCACGTAAAAATTCCAGTGAATGCTTCTTGGGTTGGATAGGGTATGTTTCTGGATCGGCTCCCCCAAGCACAACGAGGTCGGTAACTTGGATTTCCACACTTTGACCCTTTCCCTGGCTTTCTACCAGCGTACCACTTACCTTTATCGCGGCTCCCGTTGATATTTGCCTTAGCAGGCTTTCATCGAATTTTTCAAAATCCACTACACATTGAATATTGTCAATGGTAGAGCCGTCGTTAAGGGCAATAAAACGGTTGCTCCGGTACGTTTTCACCCATCCACTTATCACGACCTCCTGAAGCACATGAGTGCCCGTTAACAATTGCTTTATGCTGAATTTATTCATTTTAATTTACTTCTTGATTTTAGGTGGCAAAGATAGCTTTTTTGGTAAAAAGGACTAAAATCATAATGTGAATAAAGGTTGTGGAATTTTACATCTCCTGCTTCCCAATATCGTCACTATCATCTGGAAGAATATCGATTTGGGGTTCCTTCAGAATTCTTTTATTGGCAATACTTCTTTCCAAGGACAGTAACAGGGAAGGCAATAAAATAAGGTTGGAAAGCATTGCGAAAAGCAAGGTTATGGACACTAGGGCACCTAGTGCAACGGTTCCTCCAAAATTGGAAATGATAAACACCGAGAAGCCAAAGAAAAGTACGATGGAGGTGTAGAACATACTTACTCCCGTTTCCCGCAAGGCGGCATATACCGATTTTTTGATCTTCCAATCGTTGGCAGCCAGCTCTTGCCTGTATTTGGCCAAAAAGTGAATGGTGTCATCTACGGAAATACCAAAAGCGATGCTAAACACCAATATGGTCGATGGCTTTATGGGAACGCCGATATAGCCCATGACCCCCGCTGTCATAATCAATGGCAATAAATTGGGGATGAGGGAAATAAGAACCATGCGGAACGACCGAAATAGGTAGGCCATAAAAAGTGCGATCAATAAAATGGCCAGGGCCAAAGAAATGACCAAGTTCTTTACCAGATATTTGGTGCCTTGCAAAAAGAGGATCGCATTCCCCGTCATATAGGCTTTATAATGATCGGGCGGGAAAATGGTCTGGATACTTTCGCGGAGTTGATCCTTGATCTGCTCCATACGATCGGTCTCAATATCCTTCATAAAAGTGGTCATCCGGGCCGTTTGTCCGGTGCTATCTACAAAGCTTTTGAGCAAGTCGCCACTGTCGGTTGATTTACGGGCCATATCCAGAATAAAGGAACTTTCCTGGGAAGTGGGCATCTGATAATATTTTGGGAGGCCACCATAAAATGCCTGCTTGGTGTATTTTACCATATTCACTATGGATATGGGTGGGGAGAGTTCTGGTATTTTATTTATGACTTCTCCCAGCTGATCCATTTTTTTGAGGGTAGATAATTTAAGGACCCCGTTCTTGCGTTCCGTATCCACAACAATTTCTACGGGCAATACACCATCAAACTCTTGTTCATAGAAATGGATGTCTTTGAAAAAATCCGATTTCTTGGGCATATCCGCCAAAGGACTGCCAGAAATGCTTATTTGATAAATGCCGATAATGCTGATGATCAACAGGGAAATACAAGTGATGTAGACTGCAATCCTTCGCTCCCGAACGATCCGCTCCATCCAGTTGACAAAGGTATCGATCCATTTCTTGTTTAAATGCCTAAGGTGTTTGGACTTTGGCAGAGGCATAAAGCTGTAGACAATGGGGATTATGAGAAGGGAAAGCACAAAAATGCAGATAATATTGATGGAAGCCACAATACCGAATTCAGTCAGTAATTTGCTGTCCGTAAAAATAAAAGTTGCAAATCCCGAGGCCGTTGTCACATTGGTCATTAAGGTGGCATTCCCAATTTTTGAGATTACCCTTTGTAGGGAAAGTGCCTGATTACCGTGTTTCTTTACCTCTTGCTGATACTTATTGATCAGAAAAATACAGTTTGGGATGCCAATTACGATAATCAACGGGGGAATCAGGGCGGTTAAAATGGTAATTTCGAACTTCAAAAGCCCCAATATCCCGAGAGACCACATAACCCCAATGATCACCACACACATGGATATAAACGTGGCGCGTATACTCCTAAAGAAGAAAAAGAAGATCGCGGAGGTGACGAACAGGGCAGCCAGGATAAATTTTCCGATCTCGTTAATGATATTCTGGGCATTCATGCTCCTTATATAAGGCATGCCAGAAATTCTAACGTGCAAATTTGTTTCGCTTTGAAATTCGTCGATAAGGTTTTGGAAATCCTTAAGTATAAAATCTTTTCTTACCGCTGTGTTAAGGACCTCCTGGTCCATATAAACAAGCATGCGGATGGTATGGGTTTTTTTATTATAGATCAAATGATCGTAGAAAGGTAGACCATTAAAAAGATGGTTTGACAAGCTATCTACCGCCATTTTGGTCTTTGGCTGGGATTGAATAAAAGGACGTAATACAAACTTTTGACCGGTGGAATCCTTCACCAGTTCCTGAAGGTTGTCCGTGGAGAGCACAAATTCGATCTCCGGGAAAGCCGCAAGCTGTTTGCTCAGTTTGTTCCATCTATTAAATTTGGCCGGTGTAAAAAGGGTACTGTCCTTTACTGCCAAGACTATGATGTTGCCTTCTTCCCCAAATTTTTTAAGGAAAGCCTGGTACTCCACATTGGCCGGATGGTGATCTGGCAACAGGTTGGCCTCGGTATTGGACATCTTCATGTTCTTCCATTGGAGGCCTAGGAAGACCGTAACAGCTGCTACAAGAAAGAGTATTAAGATTCGGTTCCTGAGGATTACTCTCGCCAATATTCCCCAGAATCCATAAATCGACTTCGCTGCCATAGCAATTTTTTGTTCGGCGGTAAAGGTAAAGAATGAATGGGAACGTACCTAAAAAGGGGAGGAGGAAATGGAGTATTTGTCCATAACCATTATTCTTGACACTTTTGCATTTTTTAAACCTTCATAATTTCGGCCTCCTTTACACTGAGGACCGCATCTATTTTTTTAATATAGGAATCGGTAAATGCCTGTACATCCACTTCTGCGTTTTTAAGTAAATCTTCGGATTCGTCCAGGCCGCGAATTTCCTTGTTGGCCTCTTGTCTGGCACTTCGGATGCTTATTTTGGCGTCCTCAGCCTCTGCCTTGGCCTGCTTTACCAGGTCTCTCCTTCTTTCCTCGGTGAGCGGAGGTACGTTGATTATGATATTTTCCCCATTGTTCATGGGATTGAACCCTAGATTGGCGTTCATAATGCTTTTTTCAATTTCCTGAAGCATGCTTTTTTCCCAAGGTTGTACCGAGAGGGTGCGTGCATCCGGAGTATTTATGTTCGCCACTTGCGACAAAGGGGTCTGTGAACCATAGTAGTCGACCATTACGCTAGAGAGCATTATCGGGCTGGCTTTCCCGGCACGGATTTTACCGAAGGCCTTTTCCAAATGTAAAATGGTATCATCCATACTTTCTTTGGTGGTGTCCAGTATAAATTTGATTTCTTCGTTCATGTCCAAAAATTATTAAAAATAAATTCCAAAATTTGGTGTAAAAGGTCTACTTTAAAAACGCACATTTGCTATTGCTAAACTCTAAATTTATCTCCATATATCAAAAAATAACATCTAAGTATCCTTTGGATTTGGAGCTTTGGGATTATGCCCTAAAGATTGACAACTGTCCCTATTTTTTCCCCTGAAACAATTTTTAATAGGTTGCCCTTTTTGTTCATGTCAAAAACAACGATGGGGAGTTCGTTTTCCTGGCTCAGGGTAAAGGCTGTGGTATCCATGACCTTAAGGCCCTTGGTAAGCACATCTTTAAAGGAAATAGAGTCAAATTTAGTAGCATTTTTATCTTTTTCCGGATCCGAAGTATAGATGCCATCTACCCTAGTTCCTTTTAGGATTACGTCGGCTTCAATTTCTATGGCGCGCAGTACGGCCGCAGAATCTGTGGTAAAATAAGGATTGCCCGTTCCGCCTCCAAAGATGACCACCCTGCCTTTTTCCAAATGTCTCATGGCGCGTCTACGGATAAAGGGCTCTGCTACCTCATTGATCATAATGGCCGACTGTAGCCTGGTCTGAACGCCTTTGAGTTCCAAGGCACTTTGCAAAGCCAGGCCATTGATTACCGTGGCCAACATGCCCATATGGTCCCCTTGTACGCGGTCCATGCCATTGCTGGCACCAGAGAGGCCCCTAAAAATATTTCCGCCACCGATAACTATGGCTACTTCGATACCTTTTGCAGCTACCTCCTTTATCTCTTCGGCATATTCTGCCAAACGATTGGGATCTATTCCGTACTGTCGATCCCCCATTAACGCCTCACCACTGAGTTTTAAAAGTATCCTTTTATATTGCATTGTAGCTTTGATTAAAATCAAACAAAAATAGTCAAAAATTTTTATGGGAGCAGGTCGGTGTTGGGGGAATGTTTTTGTAATTGCAGATTTGGAAATGGGAGCGTTTGTTTGGTAGGGATATTTAATCGACGGGTTGGGACACTTCCTTTTGCTTTCTGCGACCTCCTGTACGGGTTAATCATTGGTCACAATTTGGAGCCCAGAATGCCAAACAATACCTTTTCTCCTTGTATTGCTAATTATTTCCTAATGTTTAACGTTGATTCAAGGTAAATTTTATAACCTTGTGCCTGTTTTAAAAATCGGGTTACTTGGATTTATCCAGTATGGTCCAATTGGAACAACTTATTTATAATTATAGGTACGTAACGATTATATGCATTCCCAACCTGCCCGACTTATCATTCTGGCCGGTTTTTAATTAATTGTCAGGTAATTACAAAAATTTAAGCGTGTGAAACGAATATCTTATTTATTTGTCTTGGGTTCATTGTTAAACGGATGTGGGTCTACCAAGAGTCTGGTTTCGACCGAAACGCCAACAATTATGGCAACCATAGACCTTGTCAATGTAACGGATGATAAAGTAAACGTTAGCGTCGATCCTGGGGTGTTTACGTCGGATGACGTTACCTTTTATATTCCCGAAACGGTTCCAGGGACGTATAGTATCGACAATTATGGTCAATATATCGAGGGGTTCAAGGCCCTGGATTATGATGGGAAGGAGCTTCCTGTGACCAAGTCCGATGAAAATACCTGGAACATTTCCAATGGAAAAAATTTGGATAAGGTCGTTTATTTGGTAAACGATACTTTCGATACCGAAAACATTAAAAAGGACCACGTATTTTCCCCGGCGGGCACCAATATTTTAAAGGGCAAGAATTTTATGCTCAACCTTCACGGTTTCGTTGGGTATTTTAAGGGGATGACTGAAGTTCCCTATCAATTATCCATCAGTTCACCCAGTAATCTAATCCCTACCACCTCCATGTCCAGGGCAATGGAAGGAAAAAAGACTCCCGGTACGGATGTGTTCAGTGCCAGTCGTTATTTTGAGATTACCGATAACCCAATTATGTATGCTGCCCCGGACACAACTTCCTTTCAGTTGAAGGATATCAAGGTAACATTGGGGGTCTATTCTCCGAATAAGCTATATGACGCGTTGGATTTTAAACCGAGCATGGAGAAGATGATGCAGGCCCAAAAGGCATTTTTGGGTGCTACTAACGGCACCAAGAGCTACGACATCATTTTATACCTTGCTAATTTCGCCAAGGATGATGCAACTGGATTTGGGGCTTTGGAGCACCATAAATCGACTGTTGTTGTATTCCCTGAGCAAATGGACAAGGACCGGCTAGAGGAGGCTATGATCGATGTGGTTTCGCACGAGTTTTTTCATACACTAACCCCATTAAACGTGCACTCCAAGGAAATCCAATACTTTGATTATAATAATCCCAAGATGTCCGAACATCTATGGATGTATGAGGGTACAACAGAGTATTTTGCCAATCTGTTCCAGATTACGGAGGGATTGATAGACGAAAAGGAGTTTTACAAACGCATGATGGACAAGATCAACAATTCCAAACAATACGATGATACCATGTCATTTACCAAAATGAGCAAAAACGTATTGGTAGAACCCTATAAAGATCAGTATCCCAACGTATATGAGAAAGGTGCTTTGATCAGTATGGCGTTGGATATAAGACTAAGGGAATTGAGTCAGGGCGAAAAGGGCATCTTGTGGATGATGAAGGAATTGGCCAAAAAGTACGACGATAAAACACCTTTTGACGATGACCAATTGATTCCTGAAATTGTATCGATGACCTACCCGGAAGTGCAGGATTTTTTCGATACCTACGTAACCGGTACTACTCCAATTGATTATTCGAGGTTTTTGGCCAAGGTAGGACTGGCCATCAGCGAACAGGATAGGCCAACCGGCTATTTTATGGATGGGGAAATACCGTTTATAGATGTTGACCCTGGTAAGGACAATGCAATATTTGTGAGAAAGGGGATTGCTTTAAACAATTTTTTCACTGATTTGGGAGCCCAAGGGGGCGATGTTATAAAGAGTATCGATGGAAGAGCTACAAACCTGGTCAACATCCGTCTTATAATAGGGGAGAGTTTTAATTGGTCTCCGGACAGGGAGATTACAATGGTGGTAGACCGTGACGGTAAGGAGGTAACCCTGAAGGGCAAGGTGGGCACCCCGGTACTTCAGGAATGGACCATAACCCCAATGGAAAATGTTATGGACAATCAAGTAATGTTACGGGAAGCTTGGTTAAAGGGATAAAGCAGAAGCTTACGGCATGTTTTTTTTCGGTACGCAGTACTTTGAACGTAAAAAACCCGCTTTCTTAAGAAAACGGGTTTTTTTATGATGTGATTTAAAATTGTTATCCCAGGGCCACTCTCGCAAACCCGGTCACTTCCAGATTAGGGGCGACCGATTTTACGTATTGGGCAACGCTTTGTTTGCTATCCTTGATAAAATCTTGGTTAACCAACGTATTATCCTTAAAAAAACGGGTCAACTTACCTTTTGCGATGTTATCCAACATAGCTTCAGGTTTACCTTCTTGACGCAATAAATCTTTTGCAATCTCAATTTCTTTGTCGATAACGGATTGATCAACACCTTCTTCGTTCAATGCAACGGGATTCATGGCTGCAGCTTGCATCGCCACGTCCTTGGCTGCTACATCCGCTCCGTTCACGTTGGCGGAAAGTCCAACCAAAGTGGCTATCTTGTTACCGGCGTGGATGTAAGAGCCCACGAAGGGTGCACTTAATTTTTTAAAGCCCCCGATTTCGATCTTTTCTCCGATGACCCCAGTTTGCTCGATTAGTTTCTCACTAACGGACAAACCTTTGAAATCGGCGGCAAGAAAGTCTTCTTTGGTATCGAATCCTAAGGCCAATTCTGCAAATTCATTGGCCAAAGCTACGAAGCTATCGTTTTTGGCTACAAAGTCGGTTTCGCAGTTAAGGGAAATAACAACCCCCTTTGTGTTGGTCGAATTGACTTTCGCAATAGCTGCCCCCTCGGTAGATTCCCTATCGGCCCTATTTGCGGCAACTTTCTGACCCTTCTTACGAAGGATTTCGATCGCTTTTTCAAAATTGCCCTCGGCTTCTACCAAGGCTTTTTTACAGTCCATCATGCCTGCGCCCGTGGTCTGTCTTAATTTGTTTACATCTGCGGCTGTAATATTTGCCATAATATATTGTTTTGATATTCCCGTCCTTCGTCTTCGCTCAGGATAACTCAGGCGGGAATCTATTTAATTGTTCTTAAAACTTATTCCTCAATTCCTCCTTTGACACTTTCCTGCCATTCTTCCAATTCGTCCCATTGGCCTTTGGCGGCCATTTTGGCTTGTTTTGGCCAAGATGCTGGGTTTTTGGAAGCATATTTGGCTCCGGCGTCGGTCAATATTTCCCTCAGTTCCTCTTCGGTCTTTTCCGCAAGATCACTGTAAGTGTGTATTCCGGAGTTTTGGAAAATCTCTGCGATTTTGGGCCCAATTCCTTCTACTTTCGTCAAATCGTCAACTTCGGCACTAACTTCCTTTTTGGGAGCTTTTTTCTGGGGAACTGCCTCACTTGCTTCCTCGCTCTTCTTGGCTTTCTTCTCGCTTTTTACAACATCTTTGCCCTCATCATCAGTTTGCTTTTCCGATTTTCTTTCGGTTAAGCCCTCAGCGATGGCATTGGTTACATGGGCTAGAATAACCTCTATGGATTTTGAGGCATCATCATTGGATGGAACGATAAAGTCTATAGGTCTTGGATCTGAATTGGTATCCACCATAGCAAAAATTGGAATGTTCAATTTTTGGGCTTCTTTAACGGCAATGTGTTCCCTCATAGTGTCTACAACGAACAACGCTGCGGGCAGCCTGGTCATTTCCGAGATAGAACCCAAGTTTTTTTCCAATTTGGCACGAAGGCGTTCTACTTGTAAACGTTCTTTTTTGGACAGCGTGTTAAAGGTGCCATCTTTTTTCATCCTGTCAATAGAGGCCATCTTTTTAACGGCCTTCCGGATCGTTACAAAATTGGTCAACATACCACCGGGCCACCTTTCAGTGATGAACGGCATGTTTACTTTGGCCGCTTTTTCGGCTACGATGTCCTTCGCTTGTTTTTTGGTGGCGACGAAAAGTATTTTTCTGCCAGAAGATGCAATTTTTTTCAAGGCTTCGTTGGCCTCTTCCAATTTTGCAACCGTTTTGTAAAGGTTGATGACGTGTATCCCGTTACGCTCCATGTAGATGTAGGGCGCCATGTTTGGGTTCCACTTTCGTGTGAGGTGGCCGAAATGCACACCTGCTTCCAATAATTCTTTTACTTCAATGTCTTTTGCCATTTTTTTGTTTAGTTTACGTTCCTTTGAATTAGCAATGCCAAAGTGGTATTCCAAGATTAGATGGAAAGCCTTTGACATTTAGATGCTAAACTAACTTTGCCCTGTTCTCGTTTCAGGTTCTGCCCGATTCGAGTTTCCAATTATTATGGATGGGGGTTTTTAATTACCTCAATGGTAGAGGTTTTCAATGAACTTTGTTATAGCTGAAAATCGCCGGCTTGGTGGTCTTCAGATTTTATTGATTTGAATATATAATTTTAAAAAAGGAACACGAATAAAGTACACAAGACCCGATGGTTCGGGGATGCGTATATTAACGTTTGGAGAACTGGAATTTCTTACGGGCCTTTTTCTGACCGAATTTCTTGCGCTCTACCATTCTTGGGTCCCTTGTAAGTAACCCTTCTGGCTTAAGAATACCTCTATTCTCAACGTCTACTTCACACATAGCTCTGGATAAAGCCAAACGGATAGCTTCTGCCTGGCCGGTGATGCCTCCGCCGTATACATTTACCTTAACATCAAAATTGTCCTCGGTGCTGGTCAATGTAAAAGGTTGTTTTACTTTGTATTGCAGGGTAGCAGTTGGAAAGTATTCGCTCAGGTCCTTTTTGTTGATGGTAATGTTTCCTTTACCTTCGGAAACATAAACACGGGCCACGGCTGTTTTTCTTCTGCCAATTTTATGAATTGTATCCATTACTTAAATTCGTTTAAGTTGATCACTGTTGGTTTTTGTGCTTCTTGGTTGTGGTTTGGGCCTACATAAACCTTAAGATTACGGAAAATTTCTGCTCCCAATTTATTTTTGGGAAGCATTCCCTTAATCGATTTTTCTATGATACGCTCCGGGTGTTTTGCCAAAAGCAACTTTGCAGTTTGGGTCCTTTGCCCTCCAGGATAACCTGTGTAATGGGTGTAGGATTTACTTTCCCACTTGTTGCCCGAAAGGTTGATCTTTTCTGCATTGATTATGATGACATTGTCTCCACAATCTACGTGCGGTGTAAAATTAGGTTTGTTCTTCCCCCTTAGCATTTTGGCTACTTTAGAGGCAAGTCGGCCCAATATTTCCCCTTCAGCATCAACCAACAACCACTGCTTGTCAACGGTTGCCTTATTGGCCGAAATTGTCTTATAGCTTAATGTATCCACACTACTATTTTTATTGATTAAACACTTCAATCCCGATAAACGGGGTGCAAATGTACAATTATAAACTTGAAATGCAAATGGTTAATTCGGAATATTTTTTGAAATATGCCCAATATTTTTTTGCAGCAACCTGGTTTTGGGTTTTTCAGGTGAAAGCACAGGAATTTTTGTGCAGAAAAGCTATTCCCTTGTGTAACGATCAAAATGTTTGGCAGTCTTTAATAGGACGTCATTTAGTATTGTATCCCTTATGTTTAAATCTAATCTGTTTACCGTATTTTTTCTTTTTACGATTGTTCTGATAGCACAGGATACCACAACCGTAGTCCCTAAACGCAGTTATATTACAAAGGCATTGGAAGATGTTGAGCCCCCTGAAATTGATGGGTTTTTGACCGATTCCTCCTGGAACTTGGTAGATTGGACGGGAGACTTTGTAGAGCAACGGCCCGATGAGAATACGCCTCCAAAGTATCAAACGAAGTTTAAAATTATTTATGACAGGGAGTTCTTATATATAGGTATACGGTGCTTTGATGCCGAACCGGATAAAATTGTAAGGCGCCTATCGCGCAGGGATGGTTTTGAGGGGGATTGGATAGGGGTATTTATCGATAGTTACCATGATAAGCGTACCGCTTTCGGATTTATAGTGACCGTCGCGGGCGTAAAGGCAGATGTTTTCGAATCCAACAACGGCAACAATGAGGATGAAAACTGGAATCCAATTTGGTACACAAAGACACAAACCGACGAGGAGGGTTGGACGGCCGAGTTGAAGATACCCTTGAGTCAGCTTAAATTTGGAAAAGCGAAGGAGCAAGTTTGGGGCCTAGAGGTCATGAGGCGGTTTTTTCGGGAAGAGGAGCGCTCGGTGTGGCAGCGCTTGCCTGCGGATACCCCCGGATTTGTGAGCGAGTTTGGACTTTTGAAAGGGCTGATGAATATTGAACCGCAAAAACAGATGGAGATTCAGCCGTATATGGTTGCAAAATTGGAAACCTACGAAGAGGAAGTTGGCAATCCATTTAAGGATGGTAAGGACGCAAGTATCAACGTGGGGCTCGATGCAAAGATCGGAATTACTAACGACCTTACGTTGGATTTGACCATCAATCCCGATTTTGGCCAGGTAGAGGCAGATCCATCCGCTATAGCCTTGGACGGATTTCAGATATTTTTTGAGGAAAAAAGGCCCTTTTTTGTGGAGAACAAGAATATCTTCGACTTCGCGGTCTCCAAGTCGGAAGCAGGCGAAACGTTTGGTTCGGATAATGTGTTCTATTCACGACGAATTGGCGGCAGTCCCCATGGTTTTCCAAATACTATTGAAGGCGAGTTTGTGGATCAACCGGAAAACACCCCTATTCTTGGTGCGGCAAAGTTCAGTGGCAAAACAGCTGATGGCTGGTCTATAGGGGTCCTGGAGAGTACAACCGCAAAAAAATTGGCAACCATTGATAGGGCTGGCGAAAGGAGGGAGGAAGTTGTAGAGCCGTTGACCAACTATTTTGTGGGACGGGCTCAAAAGGATTTTAACAACAAAAAAACATTTGTTGGGGGAATATTTACGGCTACGAATAGGGGGGGCTTAAGCCCGGAGATCGATTTTCTAACAAGGGCGGCCTATACGGGGGGGTTCGACTTTAAGCATCAGTGGAAAAACCGCGATTGGTACGCGGGAGGGGATTTGGTGTGGAGTTATATACAGGGCAGTACCAAGGCCATCCAGAATACCCAAGAGTCCATGACCCATTTATTTCAAAGGGTAGATGCGGATTATTTGGAGGTGGACTCTACAAGGACCTCCTTGGCGGGAACGGGAGGAAATATGCAATTGGGAAAAATAGGGAACGGACATTGGAAGTTTGAAACAGGGCTACTTGGCGATCGCCAGGACTAGAGCTGAACGATTTGGGCTTTCAACGCCAGTCCGATGATATACGCCATTATACGTGGATAGGATATCAATCCTTGAAGCCGGATAACACTTTTAGAAAATACGGAATAAATTACAACCACTGGAGCGTTTGGGATTTTGGAGGGAACCATAACAACCTAATGTTCAACACCAATAGTTGGCAAAATTGGAAGAATAACTGGTTCTCCAACTTGGGGGTCACCTATCAGCCAAAACAGTATTCCAATTTTGCCTTAAGGGGCGGTCCGCGATTAAGGTTATCCCCAGATATAAGTTTTTTTAACGGCGTTGAAATGGACAGTCGGAAAAAGTTGAGGTTCAATATGTTCCAAAATGGAAATATGGCATTTGACAATTCCCATGCCGCATACGGGGTGGAATTTGGAATGACATATCAACCGTTGAATTCGCTCACCGTTTCTGCAAATCCTTCCTACGCAATCAACAACGACAAATTGCAATTCGTGGATAATCTGGATTTTAATGGATCACCCAGATACCTAAACGGGAAGATAGAACAACGGACCTTAAGCATGTCCTTGCGGGTAAATTATACCATTAATCCAAATCTTACCATTCAATACTGGGGACAGCCGTTTGTTTCCAGGGGAAGATATGCCAATTTTAAACTGGTGACCGACCCATTGGCGAAGAATTTTGACGATAGGATTACCCCTTTTAATGACAATCAGATTTCATTGTCGGAGAACATCTATTCTGTGGATGAAAATTTGGACGGAATTGTTGATTATAAATTTGGCAATCCAGATTTTTCCGTGGTTCAATTTCGATCAAATCTGGTATTTCGTTGGGAATATATTCCGGGTTCGGAGATTTTTTTGGTTTGGTCCCAGGATATTTCCCAGACTGGTAATGCTAAAGAAGAACTTTTTCAAAATTTGGAGGACCATATTTTTGGACAAAAGCCTAAAAATATATTTTTGATCAAGGCAACGTATAGGTTTGTTAGATGACCGATGAATATGATGTGATATAAGGTCAATCATGCCTTGGGTGATTCTATTGGTATATTCCTTTGAAAGAATGAGCAATATAAAATATAATGTTCCAGAAGGCGTTTTATTTCCGTTAATCAATCCAAATCTAAAAATGAATCGAATTTTGTGTATGTTATTTATGGCTTCGGCCCTTATTTCCTCCTGTTCCAAGGACAAAGAAAATGCTTCCGGTGAGGATTCCCTTGTTGGAACGTGGGATGTCCATGAGCTTAAAATTGATGAAAACAATGCCGATGATGCCACCGTTTTCTACAAACAAATTGTAGATGTTTTGGTGCAACAAGGCTGTAATCTTATCACCTTAACCTTTAATGCCGATGGGATGCTGATTATTGAATCGGCAACCGATGATATTGGTGGAATAAATGCAACTTCCACAGGCCTATCTATTGATTGTCCTTCAGACAAGAATATAGAAGTTGGTACGTGGAGTTTGGACGGGGATCAGCTTACCGTTACAAATGCCGATTCCGGTAAACAGACGGTGACTATTGCCCTTGATGGCGATTCCATGGCAATTGGTACCGAAACTTTTGAAATAGACGGGATATCCGATGCCTCTGTTGTGTTTCAAAAAAGATAACCTAAATTCTATTAATCAACCGAATAAAGCCTTCTGTGGGATCCCCATGGAGGGCTTTTCGTTTTTAGTCCGTTATTTCCTTCCGTTGATAACTCCTGAAAACTCCCCCTTTTCCATGCCCTTATATTTCACTAATTTTATGGCCGGATTTGTAAGTAGGCGGTTAGCGGTTGCGGTAGGCTGAAAAAGGTTCATGGTTGAAAGTTCATGGCAAAATGTATTTATTGTCGACTTTTGTCGGATAATTCAAAAACATCCCCTTGGCTCCATTCAAAGGGGGAATCCCAGTTAAGAAAACCTGAAACCTTAAACTTGGAACATTGAACCCAAATAGAGCAATACTAGGCCCCAAACGTAAAACAACGATACGCCGTAGAGACGCAAGCATTGCGTCTCTACCACGGATAACCGAATAAATAACAAACAGCACATGTACCTAATCTTCGATACTGAAACAACTGGACTCCCGAAACGTTGGAACGCTCCCATAACGGATTCTGACAATTGGCCACGTTGCATTCAGATTGCCTGGCAGTTGCACGATGACATGGGCAAACTTTTGGAGCATCAGGATTTTTTGGTGAGGCCGGATGGGTTCAATATCCCATATGATGCGGAACAGGTACACGGCATTTCAACGGAATTGGCGCAAGAAGAGGGAATTCCGTTATTGGAAATGTTGGAGAAGTTCAACGATGCCCTAGCTAAGACCAAGTTTATCGTCGGCCAGAATTTGGGGTTTGATGTGAACATAATGGGGGCCGAGTTCCATCGGGCTGGGGTTACAAATCCGTTGTTGGAGTTGCCGGTACTGGACACCTGTACGGAATATACGGCGCAATTGTGCCAAATTCCAGGAGGACGTGGCGGCAAGTTTAAGCTTCCTACTTTAACGGAGTTGCACGAATATCTATTTGGCCAGCCTTTTTCGGAGGCCCATAACGCTACGGCGGATGTAGAGGCCACTACCCGATGTTTTTTGGAATTGGTGCGCAAAGGACATTTTACCAAGGAACAATTGGACGTGCAACCCGATTATTTCCAAAATTTTTCCGAGGCCAATCCGCAAGAGATCCAGCTCATCGGCCTAAAACATATCAACCTTAAAAAAGCCTCCAAGAAAATTGCGGATAGGCTGGGGCTAAACGATGAAGTTGAAATTTCCCGTGAAGAGATTAAGGAGAATCTGCAGACTTTGGTGGATGTTCCCTTTGTCCATTTGCACAACCATTCCCAGTTTTCGGTATTGCAGTCCACCATAAACATTAAGGATCTGGTATCTGCCGCGGCCAAGGAGAATATGACCGCCGTAGCACTAACCGACCACGCAAATATGATGGGTGCCTTTCATTTTGTTAAGGAAGTGAAGGCCCATAACGCAGGTGTAAAGCAGAAAAAGGAGGCTGCATTGGAAAATGGGGAGACCGTTACGGACCATGAGATAACGCCTATTATTGGATGTGAATTCTTTATATGTACCGATCATGCGAACAAGAATGTAAAGGACAATGGCTACCAGGTAGTATTGCTGGCCAAAAACAAAAATGGCTATCACAATTTGGCCAAAATGTCCTCCCTGGCCTATACGGACGGGTTTTATTATGTGCCCCGTATAGACAAAGGAATCGTAGAAAAATATAAGGAAGACATCATTGTCCTAACGGGAAACTTATATGGGGAAATACCTGCAAAAATCCTTAATGTGGGTGAAAACCAGGCCGAGGAGGCCCTGTTGTGGTGGAAGGAACGGTTTGGGGACGATTTATATATTGAACTGATGCGCCATGGGCAGGAGGATGAAGACCGGGTAAACCAGGTTTTGATAAGTTTTGCCAAGAAACACGGCGTAAAAATGATCGCCACCAACAATACCTACTATTGTGCCAAGGAAGATGCGGAGGCCCATGATATATTGTTGTGTGTTAAGGACGGGGAGAAACAGGCTACCCCAATAGGCCGTGGAAGGGGCTATCGCTACGGAATGCCCAACCAGGAGTATTATTTTAAGTCTTCGGACCAAATGAAGGAACTGTTCAAAGACCTGCCCGAATCCATTTTGAACATCCAGGAAATAGTGTCCAAGATCGAAGCCTATGAACTGGCCAGGGAGGTCTTATTGCCCAAGTTCGGGATTCCGCCCGAATTTCAGGTTGCCGAGGATGAGGTCGATGGCGGTAAGAGAGGGGAAAATGCTTACTTAAGAAACATAACCTACCAAGGAGCTCAGAAAAGGTATGGCGAAATAACCGATGAGATTCGGGAGCGTTTGGATTTTGAATTGAAAACCATAGAAAATTCAGGTTACCCGGGTTATTTTTTGATCGTTGAGGATTTTATCCGGGAGGCCAGGAACATGGGGGTATCCGTAGGTCCAGGACGGGGCTCTGCAGCTGGATCTGTGGTTGCCTACTGTTTAAAGATCACGAATATAGATCCGTTAAAATACGACCTGCTTTTTGAGCGGTTCCTTAATCCCGATCGCGTATCCATGCCGGATATCGATATCGATTTTGATGATGAGGGCAGGGGCCGGGTCATGGATTATGTGATCAAAAAATACGGTTCCAATCAAGTGGCACAAATTATCACTTACGGAACCATGGCGGCCAAATCTTCCATAAGGGATACGGCACGGGTTTTGGATCTGCCCCTCAACGATGCCGATAGGATTGCCAAACTGATTCCCAATATGTCCAAGCTGGCCAAGATATTTGGGGTGGAGGAATCGGAGTTAAAGAAAAGGTTCCGATCGGATGAATTGGAAAAGGTATATCAGCTCTTAAACATTTCAGAAGGGGATGATCTGGAAGGTAGGACGGTAAAGATGGCCCGAATATTGGAAGGTTCACTCCGCAATACCGGGATTCACGCCTGCGGGGTCATTATCACCCCGGATGATATCACCAATTTCGTACCCGTTGCCACGGCCAAGGATTCCGATCTCTATGTAACCCAGTTCGACAACTCAGTGGTGGAAAGTGCCGGCCTGCTCAAGATGGATTTCCTGGGGCTCAAGACACTGACCCTAATCAAGGACACCGTAAAGATAGTAAAGGCCAAACATGGCCTGGAATTGGTGCCGGATGATTTTCCGTTGGATGACGAGAAAACCTATGAGCTGTTTCAACGGGGGGAGACCGTTGGGGTATTCCAATATGAATCCGTTGGAATGCAGAAACATTTAAGGGATTTGAAGCCCACCGTCTTTGACGACCTTATTGCTATGAATGCCCTTTACCGTCCCGGGCCTATGGAATATATTCCGAGTTTTATCGCGCGTAAACATGGGCGGGAGGAAATCGCCTATGATCTGGACGATATGGAGGAATACCTCCAAGAAACCTATGGGATAACGGTGTATCAGGAACAGGTGATGTTGCTCTCCCAAAAACTGGCCGGTTTCTCCAAAGGTGAGGCGGATGTGCTAAGGAAGGCCATGGGGAAAAAGATTTTCGCACTGCTTGAAAAATTGAAGCCCCAGTTCTTGGATGGTGGTGAAAAGAAAGGTCATCCAAGGGATGTTTTGGAGAAAGTATGGAAAGATTGGGAAGCGTTTGCATCCTACGCATTTAATAAGAGCCACTCTACCTGCTATGCCTATATCGCTTATCAGACCGCTTATTTAAAGGCGCATTATCCGGCGGAATATATGGCGGCCGTTCTTTCCAATAATATGAACGACATTAAGCAGGTTACATTCTTTATGGAAGAATGTAAACGGATGGGGCTGGAAGTTCTAGGTCCCGATGTCAACGAATCCTACTATAAATTTGCGGTAAACCAAAACAATGCCGTACGGTTTGGGATGGGGGCCATCAAAGGGGTGGGACGTTCGGCGGTGGAGACCATCGTAGAAAACCGAAAGGAAGGCGGGCCTTTTAAATCGGTATTCGATCTTTCCAAGCGGATCGACCTCAGGGCAGCCAACAAAAAAGCATTTGAGAACCTTGCGCTTGCCGGCGGATTCGATTCTTTTGGGGACACCCACAGGGCGCAGTATTTTCATGAAGAAGGTGACGGAATCACCTTTTTGGAGAAAGTGATAAAATATGGGGCCAAATATCAAGAGAGTGAAAATTCGGCACAAGTCAGTTTGTTCGGGGATGCCAGCGAGGTGCAGATACCGGAACCGGTCGTGCCTCCGTGTGAGGAGTGGGGCACCATGGAAAAATTAAGGCGGGAAAAGGAGGTTGTGGGCATATATATTTCGGGTCACCCCTTGGACGATTTTAAGACAGAGATCAAGGCATTTTGCAACGCCCCAATTTCCCAATTTATCGCTTTGGAAACATGTGTCAACAAAGAGCTTTCATTTGCGGGCGTTGTGACCGACGTGCAGCATAGGGTTTCCAAAAATGGGAAGGGTTGGGCACTGTTTACCATAGAGGATTATACCGATTCAATGGAGTTCCGCATTTTTGGGGAGGAATATCTTAAATTCCGACATTTTTTGCTGATAAATTCCTTTGTGTATATCAAGGTTTTCGTCCAGGAAGGATGGACCAATAGGGACACAGGGCAAAAAGGAGACCCCCGATTGAAGTTCAACTCCATGATGATGCTTCAGGATGTCATGGATACCTTTGCCAAGAAACTTACGGTTAAGTTAGACATCTCCCAGTTGAAAGAAGAGGATGTAACCGGCCTAAAGGATACATTTTCGGTGCACCCCGGAAACCATCCCCTTAATTTTATGATCTATGAGATGGAGGATGCCATCAAGGTCAATTTGTCCTGCAGAAAGCAAAAGGTTCAGATATCCAGTGAACTGCTAAAGGAACTGGAACAAATGGAGGTGCATTTTAAATTGAATTAGAGGTCACGTTCCAGGCCATCCCCTAAGAATGGGCCATAGATTCCCATGATAGCGCCATAGCTAAAACGAATTTGGAACCGGTAAGGAAAACGATAAAAAATTGACTAAATTTGCATAATCCTTAAAAGAAATAAAAATGGCATTAGAAATAACAGATGCTACTTTTGATGAAGTAGTTTTGAAAAGCGACAAACCCGTAGTTGTGGATTTTTGGGCCGCATGGTGCGGACCATGCCGTATGGTAGGTCCTATCATAGACGAAGTAAGCAGTGAATACGAAGGCAAAGCCGTTGTAGGCAAGGTCGATGTTGACGCCAATCAGGAATATGCCGCAAAGTACGGTGTGCGAAACATTCCGACCGTTTTGGTCTTTAAAAATGGGGAAATCGTAAATAGACAAGTAGGGGTTTCTCCCAAGAAGGTCTATACCGATGCCATAGAAGCAGCATTGTAAAAAGCCCTCTTACCCCTAAAGTAAAATTTGAAGTCACAAAAAATCCTGCTGTTGAAAGCAGGATTTTTTGTTGCCGCTATATTGAGTATTCCAAACACTTTTAGGTCTTGACAAGTTTAATAGCGGTCAATTTCCTGATTTTTTAGGCCCTGCCCTAAGGCAAGGAGATGTTTCGAAGGCAGTGTCAATTTTTGTAAATACCGATGTACAGCTTCCCGTTATTGTCCATAGCGGCGCGGTACATACCTGAAGTGTTGAATTCCATCGCCATGTTACCAGATGCGTCAATGGCGATCACCCCGCCATCGCCCCCTAATTTTGGCAATTTATTTTGGATAACTTCCTTGGTGGCCTCCTCTAAGGACAGCCCCTTATATTCCATTAATGCAGATATGTCATAGGCAACGACCCCTCTGATAAAAAACTCCCCCCATCCTGTAGAAGAGATTGCGCAGGTATTGTTGTTGGCATAGGTGCCGGCACCTATGATGGGAGAATCGCCGATTCGTCCCCATCGTTTATTGGTCATCCCGCCAGTGGAAGTGCCTGCGGCTAGGTTCCCCTTTTTGTCAAGGGCAACACAACCTACGGTCCCGAACTTTGCATTCTTGATGTAAGGATCAAAAAAGGCCGCCTGCGCATTATTTTTGTTGGAGGCCCTTTCCCGATCCAAAACACGTTCCAGCGACTTCATCCTGTCTTCGGTATAAAAATAGGAAGGCGGCATTGGTTCAAACCCTTGATCTAAAGCAAAGGCCTCTGCTCCCTCACCAGCCAATAGTACGTGATCGGATTTTTCCATGACAGTCCGCGCCAACGAAATAGGGTTTTTTACCGTAGTAACCGAGGCCACCGCCCCTGCATTTAGATTTTTTCCTTCCATTATGGAGGCGTCGAGTTCATTTCTTTTGTTGTGGGTGAAAACAGCGCCTTTCCCTGCATTGAACAATGGGGAATCCTCTAGGATATTGATGGTTTTTTCCACGGCGTCCAAGCTACTGCCCCCATTTTCCAAAATCCTGTACCCAGTCCTTATGGCTTCTTCCAGTTTGGCTTTGTATTGCGCCTCCAGTTCCGGATCCATATTTTCTTTTAGGATGGTTCCAGCACCCCCGTGGACAACGATAGCAAAATTTTCGGATGTTTTTGAAGCCTCGGCAGTCGGCTTTTGGTTTTGGGGTACTTTTTGTTTAGGATTGTCTTTACATCCTAGAATAAAGAGACAAGAAAGAAGTAGGGCGAAAATTGGTTTCATCTGGTGGAGTTTTACAATGATGGATTTACGTTTTTGTTAGTTGTCCCCTAATTTAAGGAAAAGTAGCCGTCCTGAATTATTGTTCCTCCAAAAAGAGTTTTGTGTTTTCCCCTGCCCGTGCCTGCCGGACGGGTTACCGTTATTCCCGATGCGAATCGATAATTGCGTCGGGAAGGTTTTGCAATGATTTTTAACTTAGGGAAAAATAAATTTCCCAAAATTCCCGACTTTCTAGTTGAAGGGAGTATATCTTTGTTGGTGTTGGGTTACTTTTTAATTCCAAAATTTAAGGTTGACGATTATGAATATCGAAAGCGAGGTAAACAAACTTTCCCTTTTTTCAAATCTGGAACTCTTGGCCGGCCAAGTGGTCGAAGGCTTTATCAGTGGCATACACAAAAGTCCCTTCCACGGATTTTCTGCCGAATTTGCTGAGCATAAAATCTATAACAACGGAGAGAGTACCAAGCATATTGATTGGAAACTGTTTGCGAAAACGGACAAGCTTTACACTAAGCGGTATGAAGAGGAAACCAATCTCAGGTGCCACATGATCTTGGACAATTCGGCATCGATGTACTATCCCGAAGTTCAGGATTTAAACTTTGAGAACCTTAACAAGATCGGATTTGGTGTTTTGGCCATTGCAGCATTGATGAACATATTAAAGGTACAACGGGACGCAGTAGGGTTAAGCGTTTATTCCGATTCTTACAGCTTTTATGCACCTGAGAAAAGTAGTGAGCGGCACCATAGGATGCTCCTGGCCAGGTTGGAGGAAATAGGCGCGGAAACGAAGCCTTCCAAGCAGACGGAGACCTATGCCTATTTGCACCAGATTGCAGAGAAAATCCATAAACGGAGTTTGATCTTTCTTTTTACGGATATGTTCCAAACCACAACGGACGATGACAAACTTTTTGAGGCTTTGCGACACTTGAAGTATAATAAGCACGAAGTGGTGCTTTTTCACTTAATTGACAAGGATAAAGAAATTAAATTTGATTTTGAAAATACCCCAAAGCGATTTTTTGATGTGGAAACCGGGGAATATATTGACCTATATGCCGAAAATGTCAAAGAATCGTACAACACTGCGGTCGAAAACTATTTCAAGGAATTAAGATTGAAATGTGGCCAATACAAAATCCGATATGTTGAAGTGGATATCCGTTCCAACTTTTCCACGGTGTTGAATACGTATTTGGTTGAACGCCAGCAATTTGTTTAAAAGTCTTGTTTTTTTAATAAAATTAGTTTGTGCAATTAAATTAGGAGTGTATATTTGCACACGCTAAACGCCTCGGTTCGGTAGTTCAGTTGGTTAGAATACCTGCCTGTCACGCAGGGGGTCGCGGGTTCGAGTCCCGTCCGGACCGCCAACAAACACAAGGCCTCCAAGAGATTGGAGGCTTTTTGATTTTAGGGTTTATAAACTATTTATAAACAATTTTATTCTATATTTGAAAATGTTTTCGTTTGTAATATAAAATGTGAAGGTTCCCGTAAAAGCCGTTAACCGTTGGATGATTAAAAATTTCATTCATAAATTTATAAGTCTAACCCTTATCTTCCTATCTCTTAAAAAAGCATGCAACTACTCAATTCCTGCCTAAAAGGCATCTTTTTCCTTTTTATCATAATTTGTTCTCCCGTTGGCTGCAAGGCTCAAAGCTCAATGGATTTGAAACCTGGGTATGACAAGGATGAATTGCTTGCGATTATGCCTGCAATGGAACGGACATATGATTCCGAAGACATCGGCGGCTTCAAGACGCCTTCCCCTAAAAACATGAAACAAGTGTTCCGATCAAGGATATCACCATTGATGAACCGTTTTGATGTCTGGCTTACTAATGACAAAAAAGCGGTCATCACTATAAGAGGTACTATCATCGATTCCGAGGCCATGAGTTCTGCGGCGGTTTTATATTCTTTAATGGCACCGGCCAACGGAAGAATTAAAGTTTCGGATTCGAGCTGGTTCGAATACAAATTGGCCGAACTGCCCGATGCCGGGGTACACCTTGGGATGTTGCTGGGATTGTATTTTATGTCCGATGAACTTGTGGATCAGTTGCATATACAGTATCAAAGTGGAGTGAAGGATTTTATTATAATGGGCCATAGCCAAGGAAGTGGGAATTCCTTGTTGGTTACCTCTTACCTTTGGTATCTTCGTAAGGATGGAAAATTACCAGCCGACATGAGATTTAAGACCTATAGTATTGCAACCCCAAAAACAGGAAACCTACAATATGTATATGACTATGAAAAGCTGACTGCCGGGGGTTATGCTCTTTCATTGAACAACGTAATTGATTGGGTACCTAGCGTTCCCATGACCTTTCAATCTAAACAGGATTTTCCTGAAGTAAGCCCATTCCGGAACTTAAAAGGATTTTTATTGGAAGCCAATTATTCTCCAGGACCAAATTTTGATAAACGCTTTGAAGAATTCTCTAAATTTATCCCAGAAGTTGTTACGCAAATTACCCAAATAATCCACGAGAACATCTTCCCTAAAATAGCCGGGGCAATGCCTGGATATATTGAGCCGGAATGTCTCCAAAGTTTTAATTATGAGAGATCTGGGTTAAGTGTTCCATTGGTACCCGATGAGGAATATTATAAATTATTTCCCAATGATCCTGAAAAATTCAATATCTGGGAAAACCATTCCGTTTATCCTTATTATATATTGATAAAGTCAAATTAAAAACAGTCATAGGCGGGGAGATTTCGGTTACAATGTTCCAAAACTTAATTATCCACCTATCAAAATCCCAGTTCCCAGCAATAGGAATACATTGGGA
>JBLWZN010000026.1:0-62707 GCA_048266425.1 Sediminicola sp. | reverse complement strand
GCAAGGTGGCCGAAGCAAAAACCTATCTTGTAAATGCACAAAATGAACTGGCGAGATATCAGCCACTGGCCGAAATAAATGCGGTGAGTAAAAGTGATTTGGATGCCGCCACCGCCACTAGGGATGCGGCTATAGCTTCTTTGGATGCCGCAAATGCAAACCTTAAGATTGCCAACATCAATTTGGGTTACTGTACGATCAAATCGCCCATAAATGGATTGATCGGTAGGACGGAAGCCAGGGTAGGGGAGTTTGTCGGCAAAGAGCCAAATCCGGTTATTTTAAATATGGTATCGGAAATTGAAAAAGCTAGAGTCCAGTTTTTTATCACGGAATCGGAATACCTTACTTTGGTAAAGGGAATACAATTGGCAAACCCGGGTGAAGACCCCAGTAATGCCAAAGCAAGGCAATCCGACAACATTGAATTATTATTGGCCGATGGTACCGTTTATAAACACAAGGGCAATTTCGATTTCATTGATAGGGATGTAGATGTTTCAACGGGATCAATTATGGTTCAGACCCTATTTCAAAATCCAGAAGCTTTACTTAGGCCTGGAATGTTCGCTAAAGTGAAAGTTAAATTTGAAACCGTTAAAGATGCAATCCTTGTACCGCAAAAATGTGTCATTGAACTCCAAGGAAAGTACTCCGTATTTATCGTTAATTCCGACGGAACCGTTAAATCCCAGCAAGTAACCGCAGGAGCGAAAATCGGTGATCTTTGGCTTATAACCGATGGTTTGAAATCTTCAGATCAAGTAGTCCTTGAGGGTTTGCAAAAAGTAAGGTCGGACATGAAGATCAATCCGATAGTTACCGAGTTTAAGAGTCAAAGCAACCAATAGAAATTATGGCTGGGAATAAAGGTAATTTTTTCGTACATCGACCGATAGTTGCAATGGTTATTGCGATTGTGATCGTGATTGTCGGTACCGTGTTTATGAGTGGGCTGCCTATAGAGCAGTATCCAAACCTTACACCTCCAATTGTTCGTGTGAGTGCCTCATATACCGGGGCAAATGCAATCACGGTGGAAGAATCGGTGGCAACCCCATTGGAACAGGAAATCAACGGGGTAGACAACATGATCTACATGAAGTCTACCAACGCCAACGACGGCACCATGGCTATTGATATTTCCTTTGAGGTAGGTACTGATCCGGACATGAATACCGTTTTGGCCCAGAACAGGGTGTCGGCCGCCTCGGCAAAATTGCCCCAAGAGGTAACCAAATATGGTGTCACTACCAAAAAAACCTTACCAAATATTATGATGGCTATCGTCCTCACCTCTGACGGAAGATATGATCAGGATTTTTTGGGAAATTATGCACTGATCAATATTAAGGACAGATTGGCAAGGTTAAGAGGCATAGGCAGGGTAGATGTCCTTGGTTCATCGGATTATTCCATGAGGATTTGGGTGAAACCAGACCGACTGTCCAAGCTCGGTATTACGGTACCCGAGATCATTCAGGCAATCAACGAACAAAATGTAATTGTTCCCGGTGGAAAATTTGGGGCCGAGCCATCACCGCCAGGAACAGAATTTACATATACAGTGCGATTGCCAGAGCGATTCAACTCTCCTGAAGCTTTTAAGGAAATTGTTGTCAGAACGGAATCTGATGGGTCACAAGTAAAAATTGGGGATATTGCCACCGTTAATCTGGGTGTAGAATTATACAATACTTTCCCCCGTTTAAATAAAAAAACGAGCGGGATCATCACTATTTATCAAGCCCCTGGATCTAATGCCGTCGAACTTGCCGAAAATGTGATTTCGGAGATGGATGATATGGCCAAGGATTTCCCGGAAAGTGTTCGTTATGATGTGGGGTTGGACTCTACCAAACCTATTACGGCCGGTATTAAGGATATCGTGAAAACCTTACTGGAAGCCTTGTTTTTGGTGATATTGGTGGTGTTTATATTTATTCAGGACTGGAGAGCTACCCTTATCCCGGTCATCGCCATTCCCGTTTCATTGATCGGTGCGTTCCTATTTTTCCCCCTTCTTGGTTTTACGATCAATGTTCTCTCATTACTGGGGCTTGTATTGGCTATTGGTATTGTGGTGGATGATGCCATAGTTGTTGTAGAGGCGGTTCAGGTCAATATAGAAAAAGGAATGAATGCAAAGGAAGCGACCTTGGCTGCAATGAGCAAGGTAACTGCACCGATCATTGCCACTACCCTGGTCCTTATCGCTGTATTTATTCCAGTTGCCGCCATGGCTGGTATTACGGGCATTTTATACCAACAATTTGCCATAACCATTGTGGTTTCGGTAATTGTATCCTCCATAAATGCATTAAGCCTTAGTCCGGCATTGTGTTCTATCCTGCTTAAGAAACCCGTGCCATACAAGGGCCCTTTGGGTTGGTTTTTTGGCAAGTTTAATACGGGAATGAAGCGTACCACGGACGGCTATATGAGCTTTACGAATATTTTGGCAAGGAGACTAAAACGCGGCGCTATCTTTCTTGTAATATTAACGATTGGAGCTGTAGTGGTTGGAAAGTTGGTCCCTGGTGGATTTATCCCCGAAGAGGATATGGGGTATTTTTATGTGAATTTGCAATTGCCCAATGCATCCTCTCTACAAAGGACCGATGTGATCGCAAAACAGATCGAGGATATCCTTCTAGAATATCCCGAAGTTCAGTTTGTGACCAATGTAACGGGTTATAGTATGCTTTCGGGTTCATTTATACCCAATAATGGTTTTATGTTCGTAACGCTCGTGGATTGGGAAGAAAGAGGCTTTACGGCAAAGGAAATGATCCAAAGGATAAATGCCCAACTTGCACGGAAAATTGAGGGTGCCCAGGCTTTTGCTTTTGGACCTCCCGCGCTCCCAGGTTTGGGCAGCGGCTCCGGATTTAGTATAATGCTTCAGGATCGCACAGGTAATACCCCCGAGTTTCTGGCGGAAAACACAATGAAATTTATGCAGGCGGCCGGAAAACGGAAAGAAATAGGTTCCACGTTTACACCTTTTCAAGCCACTGTTCCACAACGTTTTATGGATATTGACAAAGAAAAGGCACTAAAGCTTGGCGTATCCCTTCAAGATCTATACACAACAGTGGGGGCTTTTATGGGCGGGGCTTATGTAAATAATTTTACGCGATTTGGTCGTTTGTACAAGACATATATCCAGGCGGAGCCAGAATACCGGGTCGATGCCAGCCAAATAAACAATTTTTTTATAAAGAACAAGGATAACGAGATGGTGCCGTTAGCAACCATGGCCACTATTGAGCCCATGTCGGGGCCAGATTTCACGAACAGGTTTAATTTGTACCGGTCGGTTGAAATTACGGGCAGTCCTGCCCCCGGATACACTTCTGTACAGGCAATGGCGGCCCTGGAAGAGGTCGCGGCGGAGGTGCTGCCATCAAGTATGGGCTATAGTTGGAACGCTATGTCCTATCAGGAGAAAAAGGCATCCGGCTCCTTGGGAATTATTCTCACCTTTTCCCTATTATTTGTCTTTTTAATTTTGGCCGCCCAATATGAAAGCTGGTCCTTACCATTGTCCATCCTTCTGGGAACACCGTTTGCAATTTTTGGGGCGCTTTTATTTTTATGGGTTGCCCGACAAATCAGTCCAACCTATGAGAACAATATATTTGCCCAGGTGTCCTTTGTAATGCTCATTGGGATGGCTGCAAAAAATGCGATCTTGATCATTGAATATGCCAATGATGAATTTAAAAATGGCCATTCCCTTTTTGACGCAGCAATTATGGCGGCCAAAGAACGGTTTAGAGCTATACTCATGACCGCTTTCTCCTTTATCCTGGGCGTTATGCCTTTGGTGTTGGCCACTGGCACAGGGTCCGAAGCGCGTAACGTAATGGGAGTTGCACTGTTGGGCGGCATGGTCATCGCCACATTTTTGGGAGTTTTCTTTTATCCAATGCTTTATGTCCTGATCGGAAAGGTTGGAGGATATGAAAAAGATCGGGCAAAACAACTGGCTCTCGAGCGAGAAAAGAACAAAAATTTAAACGTGTGAAATATAGAGTTTTAATTGTCCTGACAATCCTTGTTTCTACCTTCTTGTTCAAAGCGTGCAAGGTTGGGCCAAGTTTTAAATCGGACAGATCGGAAATTGATTCCACCCAGGTCTATCGTTATGATAGCCTGCATTTGGCTATGACCGATTCCGTGCTGAACATAAGTTGGTGGAAATTATTTGATGACCCGATCATTGATACTTTAATTACCATTGGTTTAAGGGAGAATAAGGATGTGTTGATCGCATCTAGTAGAATAGAACAGTCCAGGGCACAGTTGGGTTATACCAAATCCTTTATGTGGCCGTCCATTGGCTATCAGGCAAACGCCTCCAGAAGTAATATGTCCCAAGGTCTTACAGGCGATAACGCTCAAAATGTTTTTTCAGGTTTTGGGTCATTATCCTGGGAGTTGGATTTTTGGGGAAAATTTAGGAGGGGAAATGAAGCGGCCAGGGCCGATCTAGCCGCGTCCGAATTTGGTCGACGCACCATTCAGATTGGTTTGATCTCTCAAATAGTTGGTACCTATTATCTGCTACTTGACTATCAAATGCGCGAATATATTTCAAGGGAGACGTATGCGTTAAGAACGGAATCACTCGGCATCATTCAAGCCAGGTATGACAAAGGGATTGTCGCGGAAATCGACCTGAACCAGGCACAGATCCAACAAGCGATTGCTGCGTCCGCCATCCCCTTTTATCAAAGACTGGTAGCCCAAACAGAAAACGCGCTTAGCATTTTGCTGGGTAGAAATCCCCGACCTATTACGGTGGGCGCCAACTTAAATGAACAACATTTGCCACCGGATATTCCGGTGGGCCTTCCTTCTATGTTGATGGAACGGCGGCCAGATATAATTCAAGCCGAGTACCTTTTACATGCCCAAACCGCACGAGTTGGTGTAGCAGTGGCACAGCGATTACCGGCTATAAGCCTTACGGGTCTTTTAGGGGTGGCCAGCTCGGACATCTCAAATTTGACTGCCAATGGCGCCGCTTTCAGTGTCGGGGCAAGTTTAATGGGTCCCCTTTTCGAATTTGGTAAAAACAAAAAGCGTGTGGAGGTAGAAAGGGAAAAAACCAATCAGGTCTTATATCAGTATCAAAAGACAGTAATTACAGCATTCCAAGAGGTAGAAGATGCCCTGGTGGAAATAAGCACCTTAAAAGAAGAGAAAAAGGCGAGAAACGCACATGTTGCTGCAGCACTGAACGCACAATATCTTTCGGCGGAACGCTATGATAAAGGGGTGACAAGCTACCTGGAATTGATTGAGAGCGAACGACAGGCTTTCGAGGCCCAATTAAGTCTCTCAGAGGTAACACAGAATTTGTTTAACGGATATGTGAAACTTTACAAGGCCTTAGGTGGTGGTTGGTTGTCTGAAGAGGAGATGAATGCAGCTGCCCAAGCACAGTCGGGCCAGTAGGTTGGGACAGCACTAATAAACTACATTAAAAATGGCCTCCGTATGGAAAACCCAACCTTTTCAAAATCACTATCTTCGGGATTGCATATTTCATCTGACAATCCTTTTGCGTAACCTGGAACAAAGGCCGATTGAAAAGAAAACTTCTTAAGTTATTATAAGGGAAGGAGCCAGCTTATGGGCCGGGGGCCAGTCATCAAATGGGATGGTCGGGATCGGCGGCGGCTTATCCAGCTTTATGGTTTAATTGATCCAATGGAATTGATCATGGCGGGTAAATCGGCTGCATTTGCAAAGCGTACTAACAAGGCAAAATCGTAAGGAAATGAAAAGTTTACCAAAATACCCATCGCTATATCAGATCAATATAAGGGTCTGGCTCAATGAAATCCCACTCTCGTTAGGGCGGCCGGTAACGTTGGATGACATTCCTGATTCGGAACTCGACCGAATAGCATCCTTGGGATTTGACTGGATCTGGTTGTTAAGTGTCTGGCAAACCTCAAAGGCAAGTAGGCAAGTATCCCTCAATAATCCGGATTTCCGTAGGAGTTTCGAAGCTACCTTGCCAGATTTGAAAGATGATGATATAGCAGGTTCAGGTTTTGCTATTGCGGCCTATAAGGTTAATCCTGCGATCGGCGGGGAAGCAGGTTTAAAAAGGTTTCGCACAAGGTTGCAAAAACGCAACCTTAGATTGATGCTAGATTTTGTCCCAAACCACATGGGACTGGACCATTCCTGGCTACGCAATCATGCAAACTATTTTATACAGGGCACGGAAAGCGATTATGAAAATAGCCCCCAGAATTATACAAAAGTAAAAGTTCAAAGCGGAAACGATGTGTTTGCCTATGGCAGGGATCCATATTTTTCGGGGTGGCCAGATACATTACAAATTGATTACAGCAATCCTGAAGCTGTTGCCGCAATGGCCAAGGAGCTCATAAGCATTTCAAAAAAATGTGACGGTGTGCGATGTGATATGGCAATGTTGATATTGCCGGAAGTTTTCTTGAGGACCTGGGGGCGAAGTTCGTTGCCGTTTTGGCCCGATACGATCAATTCGATTCGTGAGAATTACCCTGATTTTTGCTTTATGGCAGAGGTATATTGGGACATGGAATGGACCATGCAGCAGTTGGGATTCGATTATGCCTATGATAAATGTTTATACGACCGGTTGGTTGGTGGTTATGCCGTACCTGTTCGAGAACATTTCCTTGCAGGTCTTGACTATCAGGATAAGCTAGCCCGATTTTTAGAGAATCACGATGAACCCCGTGCGGCACAGGAATTCCCATTTGGGAAACACAAGGCTGCGGCGGTGATTACGTTTGTGTCCCCGGGATTGCGGTTTTTTCACCAGGGTCAGTTCGAAGGCCGGAAAACGCACATTTCCCCACACCTGATTCGGGCCCCAAAGGAACCTGTTGTTGAAGAAATACAACAGTTCTATGATAAGCTCCTCGCAGTTTTAAAAAATCCCGTGATCCGGGATGGAAATTGGAGCCTGATTGAATGTTGGCAAGCATGGGATGGAAATGAAAGTCACCGCGATATTTTGTCATTTTATTGGGTTAGCGAAGACGGTGATGCGGCTTTGGTTGTGGTAAACTATTCAGATCACAATAGTCAGTGCTATGTTCAGCTACCAACCGCAAATATTGTGGGACGTACATTGCGGTTCAAGGACATGATGGGTTCCGCCTCCTACGATCGTGATGGTGGGGAGATATCGTCCAAGGGTCTATTCCTTGATATGCCGGAATGGGGATATCACATTTTTGAAATCAGTTTTTTATAATCACATTCACTGGTATCCACAATACCAAATAGTAAGCACTGTTAAAAATTGATTGCAAACGTCTCGAGCCAATTTTATCACCATGTCGATTTCAATTTTGTATTTCCTATTTTGGTTGAAAAAATGAAACGCACACTTTTTCACATTTGTAACATGTTTTGTTTCAGCGGGTTGGGAAAGCCTTACTTCCTTCATCCTTTAGCACGGCGGTCTTTTGTCCTTTAATGGACGGCAGTGAATTACATTATTAATGGGAATAATGAATTCTATATATTAAGTTGAGATGTTTCCTTCAGGGAGAATCACGACCCTATAGCATAGATACTGCGATTTTGAAATACAAAAGACTCAAATTGGTCCACGGTTATGGGGTGATGGGCCGTTTCCAAATGAAAAGTGGAGCACAGTTTTTTCAATCCAAGATTCAATTTGTGTTGCAATGATTATTAATGTGATCCAAAGTATAGACTTTTGTAGGAAGAAACCAGGCGGTGCGCTGGGAAATATCGGTGGAGCCGTTTATTGGTGAAATCGAAGATTTAGGAATTCTTATTAAAAACAAAACCAATAAAACCAAAACAGATGAAAAGCAATCAATTCGACAACTCAATTTATGATATTACAATCAGGCTCCTAATCACGCTTTTGATAGTAGTATGGTGCCTAATGATCATTTATCCCTTCGCTAGCATTGTCCTATGGAGTTTAATACTGACTTTGGCCTTGCTTCCATTGCATAAAAGCCTATCGGAGAGGTTAGGGGGGAGTCCAAAACTTTCCTCTTTTATCATAGTATTTTCCATCATTGTCATCCTTGTTGTGCCAACAGCAATCCTGATCGGTAATTTGTTGGGAGAGGTAAAAGAGCAAAAGGCAAATTATGAGAATGGTACGTTCGCAATCCCTCCGCCAAATGAAAAAGTAAAGGAATGGCCATTGGTTGGAGATAAATTGTATGACACTTGGTTATTGGCATCACAGAATCTGGAGGA
Organism: Sediminicola sp.; assembly: GCA_048266425.1. Classification (GTDB taxonomy): domain Bacteria; phylum Bacteroidota; class Bacteroidia; order Flavobacteriales; family Flavobacteriaceae; genus Cerina. The sequence continues at coordinate 54,439 of JBLWZN010000026.1, read as the reverse complement.
AACGATAAGCGTCTACCAAAAAGAACTACTGGACCTAGGTAAAAAGCTCATCAAAGGGACGACCAAGGCAGCTAGTGGTGTTTTTCAGATTCTTGTTTCCCTTGTCATTGCTGGATTTATGATGGTTTATGGGGGAATCGGGGAATCGATTCGTAAATTTTTTAGAAAACTAGCCGGCAATCGTGGGGATGAATTTGCAGATGTAACCACTAAAACCATTAGCAATGTAGTTAAAGGAGTACTTGGCGTGGCGCTCATTTTGGCCGTATTGCATGGTATTATTTTTATTTTGGCAGGCGTCCCTTATGCTGGGATTTGGGTGTTGCTTATACTTATTCTGGGGATATTGCAGATCCCGATTGTTATTGTGACACTCCCGATCATCGTTTATTTGTACGCCACCATTGATCTCGGCCCTGCAATAATGTGGACCGTTGTATTAATTTTGGCCGGTTTGTCGGACAATGTTTTGAAGCCAATTTTGTTGGGGAAAGGTGCGCCAGTCCCGATGCCGGTAATTTTTGTAGGGGTGATCGGGGGGTTTGTTTTCTCTGGATTTATTGGGCTGTTTACGGGGGCCATTGTTTTGTCCATTGGATATAAATTGTTAATTGGTTGGGTAAATTCCAATAATGAGGTAAGTGGGTAGTTCTAAATATGTTTCTGTGCAATTTACGGTTTGATTGTGCTTAAAATTTTACCCTTCGGCAGTTTCAAAGTGAGCTTTGGTCGCCCACAAAACGTTATTTTATATGCGTAACACAATGATTGTTAGCCTGTTGACCGTCATGTAGGTGTATGGTAAAAAGCGATATCGAATTTATGAATTTTAAGTATCTTTGCTATAGATTGTAAAATAATTTCAGGTTTTATTTACAAGATCTGAGGCATATTTCTGAGAATTTAAAGTCAAAAGTCTTAATATTAAATATTAACTTATAAAATTATGAAGATAAAAATAGTATCCTATGTAAGTATCCTTATTTTACTGTTCTCTTGTTATCCAAAGGGTCCGGATAATTACGAAGATCTTGATGTGGTATATACAGACTATAATCAAGGGTTTGACTTTGCCAGCAAAGGCACCTATTCCATTCCAGATAAAATTGTAAAGTTGACAGGCGATCTTATCGATGATCAACTGCCTGAATTTGTTGATGAACCTGGAGCTACACAGATGCTCAATGAAATGGAAAGGAACATGTCGGATATGGGCTGGATAAAAGTAGATGATCCTGCAGATGCCGATGTCGTTTTATTTCCTGCGGCATGGACCAATACTACGGTCTATTATTGGTATGATTACTGGTGCTGGTATTATCCCTACTATTGTGGGGGATGGGGATGGGGCTACCCTTCTGTTTCTACGGTTACGGCAGGTACTCTCGTAATGACTATTGTGCCTGCGGGTAATGGAGGAGGGGATTCTAATCCGATGCCTGTCTGGACTGGCATGGTAAACGGATTGCTCTCCGGGGCATATGACATCTCACGAGCTACAAATGGTATCGATCAAGCTTTTGATCAATCGCCTTATCTCAATACTAAATAAATTAGTAATTCCAAAAAGAATAAAAGATGAAAAAATTAATTGCTAGTGCAGTTTTTATATTGATTTGCTTTACACAAAATTCATACGGTCAACAAACGGACTACTGGTCCGCCCAGTATCAAGTAGGTTTTGGTTCAGGGGATTTGGGAGACTATATTTCCGCCCCAAGTTTTCGTGGTGCTTTGATCGAATATAGGAAAGCCGTTAAAGATAACCTACTAGTTGGTTTTGATTTGGGTTGGAGTGTGTTTTATGATGAGGTAGATGCCAAAACATACACCTCTGGTACGGAAACGCTTTATGGAAAGCAATACCGTACACAAAATGAAGTTCCTTTGTTGCTAGCGGGAGATTATTTTTTTTCAACGGACAATCCATTTAAACCTTATATTGGATTTGGTCTTGGTGTTATGTACACCGAAAGATCTACCGACATAGGCCAATGGAGGTTCGAGGAAAATCCTTTACATTTTACCGTGAAGCCGGAAGTCGGGTTTTTGTACGAAATTAATTCCAGGGTTTCCTTTAAACTTGCGGCGAAATATTACTATGGTGTTCAATCGGGTGATTTGGACGGGGCACAAGCATTTTTTGCGATCAGTACCGGGGCGGCAATTCATTTATAACCCTGATTAATATCTTTTGTTCTATATAAAATCGATGAATTGATTGCATCTGGTTTTTATAAATAAACCAAATCCCGGGACATCAATGTTTCGGGATTTTTTATGGGAAATTCAGGGCTAACCTCTGGTTTTAGGTGTTTAGTCCTTTGGCGTTGCGATCGTTCGATTTTTTATGTGTGGCAACTAGCGATTTATTTTACTTATCGGTTCGGATAATTGCAATTTTGGATATTTTGATATTTCTCCGGATAATTAAATGACTCTTTACGATCAACTTCTACTTCTGTTTTTCCAAATACGTTACCAATGAAGCAAACTCTTCATAGCTCAGGGAATTGGCAAGTCCGGAAGGCATCATCGAGGTTTCCAGTTCCTTCCTTGATTCGATATCGGATTTTTTTAAATGTGTTGCCGTACCGGTAATATCCCTGATGGTTAGGTCATCGGCAGATTCCTCGGTAACAAAACCCAAAAAGTTCTTCTTGCCCTTGGTCTGGATCTGTACCGTTGAAAATCCTTGGGAAATGGAGGCATTGGGCTTAAGGATCGACTCGGCGATCTGATGTCGGTTCATGATAGACCCTATCTGCCCCATAAACGGTCCCTTCATCACTTCTCCTTTATTTACATTATGACAGGCAATACATCCTTGTCTTTTAAACAGTTCCTCCCCTTTCTTGGGGTCTCCCTTAATTTGGTCAAGGGCCAACATGACATCCTCTATGGACGACTTGCCTACCTGTCCTTTTTCGTTCTTTATTTTTTCAAGGTCAACAACGGGAATATCCTCCTTGGGAGGGGTTACATCAACAGTGCCAAAGGAATCGATACCTAGCCTGTATTTGGTGTTCATCTCAGCAAAGTTTTTCTTTTGGGATCGGTCTGCTTTTTTCCATTCCTCCATCATAAAGGAACGTATGGTAGGGGTGGCGGCCCAGTCGATCGCCTTGTAGTAAGGTCCATGGGTATCGGGTCGGGTACTCCACCACCACGAGGTGTCATATGGGGCTTCCTCATGGTATATACGCGCCAGGGTGTTCATTATTTTAATTTTGTATTCTGTACTGTTCTTATTTTGTATGGTCGATACGGCTCCTTCCACAGCATTGGAATTAACACCAGCATTGGTGTAGGCTGCGATAAGTCCGTTTACCGCTTTCGTATCATGCATATAGCGCAATGCCCATAAGGCCAAGTCTTGGTTTTCGGCCCCTAGCGCACTAACGCAAGCATCCACGGCGTTTAATCTAACCAAGGCTTTTACCGCTAGGTGGGGCAGGACAATATCAGAATTCGGCGTGGCATGCGGCCCTTCAGTTCCCATTTCGGGAGCTACAAAGGAACTGGGAACCCGTATTTTCAGCAAGGCATGGATGGCCTCTGGATTTCCCAATCTTCCCATTCCGATGATTGCAGCGGCCTTCACCCGGTCTGAAGGGGATTTGATGCCGTCTAAAAATGGGGCCAACGGTACGTTTTGTGCCCATTCTTCACGATCGGATAGCGCCCTAAGGGCAAATTCCTGAAGTTTGGGATCATTGCCCAGTTGCACCAATTTATCAATTCCGGCCTTTCCGCTCATTTGGGCGTAGGTAAAAAGGCTGGCTACCCTGACTTCCATTGGCAATTTATCGTTTTCGGCCATTTTTAGGACTGCTGGGGCGGTATTGCTATGTGGCCTTTGCAGCAATTCATATTGTGCGCTTAGGCGCGCTTTGGCACTTAGAGATCCCAAGGCTTCCAAAAGTTCCTTGTCCTTGGCTTCCTTGGCGATAGGAAAGGGTGTGTACTCAAAATTTTTAGGGACGGCCCTTACCACATAGCCCTTATCCTTGCTTCCGGAATACCCGGCCCCGTCCCAAGAAGATAAATACATGGCCCCGGAGGCATCAATATCCACATCGGTTATCTGTGGGAGCTGAATGAATTCTTTTTCGTTTTGGGTAAAGCTAGCCCCGGATTCCTGTACTTCGTGGGTGTAGAGATAGTTTCGGCCCCAATCGGACATCAAGGGTACATGGTTGTATTTTGCCGGCCATCTGGGGTCGTCCATATATAATGCCCCGGTGCCTGACCCTCCACCTACATCGATAAGTGCAGGGAGAATCTCTTCTGTAAAATTTTTGAAAAGCATTGGATAACCGTACTCCCCGGATTGTATATGGTGGGCGAAGCGCACGTTCCAGCCACCCCCGTCGTTGGTGTTTCCCCTGGTAAAGATGTTCATAAAGGGGTCTATGGCAACATCGTAGATATTGCGCAATCCGTGGGTGTATACCTCCATTTCCGTACCGTCTGGGCGTACCCTTACGACCCCGCCCCCTAGCTGGGTATGCTTTATACCGTCCCTATCGGTCGCGTCGTGGAATCCGAAATCCCCGACCGCGATGTAGATCCATCCATCGATTCCCATTTGAATGCCATTGGTAGCGTGATCTGTACCGCGCTCTTGAAGATATTTGGAATTGCTTATGTTCTCTATCAAAACCTTGGGCGGACCATCGGCAATTCCATCCCTGTCCTTGTCCTCCAATACGACCAGATCCATGTTTTCCGCTTTTTTTGTTTCCTGGGAGAACCTCGTGTGTAAAACGAAAACTTGATCGCCCAAGGGTAGGATGCCACGGGGATCATCCAATACGGCAAATTGTGTATGGGTATCCATAATCCCATCATGGTTGCAATCTACCAAGCGTTCTATAGAGCCCTTTCCCATTTCCTTGCCCAATGAGCCGATCATATCTACCCCGACGTATACCTCTCCGGTTGCCGCTACGGCCATACAGGCAGGGCTTGGGGTAAGATCAGGTCCCGAAAACACATTAATATCCAAATCCTTGGGCCAGTTGAGCTTTTGGGCCAGGGAATCCGTACTTGGGAAATTTACAGGTTGGTTGCTGGGATCACAATGGTTCTTTTCTTGTTGGCAGCCGCCTAAGAATAAGATGGAAAATAGATAAATCCAGTAGCTTTTGATCATAGCGTGCTTCATTTTAAGGCTCCCAAGATAGCCTTTATTTTAGTATTTTAAAGGAACCCCATTTTGATTTTATCCCTTTTTAGGTAATGCGAATTGAATTTTCAATTCCGGTTGTTCCATGCTGAACCAAAGACTACGTACCATCCAAAATCATTGTTGGACCAGGCCACATCGATTCCCGCCCTCATCTTAAACTTTCGGGCAATTAGGTAACGAAATCCGGTGCCGTAGTTGTATATCAATTTTACATCCTTAAAGGATTCTTTATCGGTAGGAGCCTTGGCCAATCCTCCAAAAAGTGTGCTGCTCCATCGTAGATTCCAATCATAACGCTGTTCGGTTTCCAGGACATAGGTCTGGTTTCCTTGATATTTGGCCATGGGAACGCCGCGCATGGAAATGGAGGGTTCCATATAGAATGGGGCTTTGCCCCATTGAATTTTACTCTCAAAACGAAACCCACTTACCCATTTGGGCGTAAATTGAACGTATTTTAGGGCCACCAGATTTAAATTTTGGAAATCGTAATCACTTCCTGTCCATGAGGCATTTACCCTAAATGTGGTTTGAAGATACCACCCCGTATTGGGCGTAAAAATATTATCACGCTTATCGTATTCGGCAACTATTCCAAGATTGCTTAGCTTATTATTTAGGTCATTATCCCCAATAAATTCTGGTAAATTTTCAAATTCAAATTCAGGTTTTACCTTGTTGTTGAGATATAGATACTCCAAACCTGCAAACAAGTCCGTTTGTCCAATTTGTCTTAGCAGGGTGCCAAAGACAGCGATCATATTAAAATTGAAGGGGAATTCTTGTTCCCCGATAACTGGAAAGTTCCTGTAAAAGTCCATGTTGACATCCCCATATGCCACCCCGGTCCTATATTTTAAATGGTATTGCGGTAAGGAGGCAATTCTTCCGGCGCCAATTCCCCAAGTCTTATTTGCCGTATAACCCACGAATCCCATAGTAATGTCCGGTGGCACATTTTCCCCTTCTGTCCGGTGTTTATTGGGTTGAATAAAAACAGGGGAGACCATTAGTCCAAAACCGCCTAAAGCTGGTTCGGTTATAAGTTGGGCCACAGGTATAAAACCGTGATAATGTATCAAGAAGTCGCTCATATCCAGTTTTCCGTCCAGGGAATCCTTGAGGACGGCCATGCTAAATTTCGGCTTATCATCTGCAGTTTGCTTTTGAGCGATCGCCAGACCACTTACGAAAATGAACAATATGAATTGCATTTTTCGATTCATCTATCCAGAAATTCCTTTAAAATGAACATTGGGATTATAAAAAATTGAAGGCGATAAATTTTTGGCGCTTAAAGAGAAACCTGACGGTTTTTCTCCTATGTAAAGGACCCCATGTACGTTCAAGGATAGAATTTTATGTCGTAGGCGGAAACTTGTCTTTGGTTTCATGCAGCTTGATTTTAAATCATTAAAATATGATATTCGATAGGGGACATATTGCGCTTATGTAACATTGGGCTCTTGCAAAAAGGCTGAGTTGGTCAGGTAGTTGAAAACGATTGGGTCCAAATATAGCAGAACGATAAGGAAAATTAATTGACTATTGAAAACTGGGAAATTGATTTGTTTTGGTGAAAAATTAAATTTCGCGGAAAATTTTCAAAACCAGCATAGTAATTGTATTCGATTTTAAAACCGGACACCCGTTCCCCTGAATATTAACAAACCGTCCCGAGTTGTATCGGGACGGGATTCTAGATAGTGAATTTATTTTTTTGGGGCGACCGGAAACTTGGCCATGAGTTTTTTGACCTTTTTTGGTATGGTCTTGTCCCTTTTTTGGGCCTTGGACTGAACTGTGGAAATAGAAATGCCCTGCCATACAAGTTTTTTGGTCGAGGCATCGTACATGTCGACCACCAAGGTGCCTTCTACATAATCCTCCTCATTATAAGTGGTTGTGGCAGAGCCCATTCCAATACCCATTCCATAACCCCAACGAGGACCGTAGCCCATACCACCGGTAAAATTGGTATAAGCCGTAGTACTGGTCTTTTTATCGAGTACCAGATACAGAACGATAGTGGCATCGGCCTGGGATTTGTCGGCAACAGCGGTCATTCCCCTGGCAGCGAACTCCGCCTTAAATGAATCCAGGATCCGTTTTTTATCAATTTCGTTCAATAGTTTATCGCTATCCTTTTGCCATCCTTCAAAATAATAGGTGTGATACTTTGTAAAATCCGTGGATTTGTCATAGTCGCTCGATATCTGCGCAAATGAACGCGAGAAAAATAGGATAAAAACTAATCCTGCTAATTTTTGTAACGTTTTGATTTTCATAGTGTTATATGTTTAGTGTTTATTTGAAATAATACAACTAAAATAACAAAAGTTTACGAAAAATGTAATATAGACAAGTGTTTATTTTGGAATTAATAATTGTGATCAACTATTAAAATGTGAATTGCAGTTTATTTAAGCAGCAAGTTGAACTACAATGCGGAGCAATTAAAAATCAAAGTGGTTCCAAACACCGTAAGGAACCACTTTAATATGCAATTTCAACGTTTTGGATGCCTAAAACTTCCTATATTTTCCTTTTAAATATTGGTTGGCTTCCTTTTCGGAGAACTTGGCATTTTTGCTATCCCAATGTAACGTCTGGTTGGGGAAGCGGCCTGCGATTACGCCCAACAGGATGGTCTCGGTAAGGCGTGAAGCATAGGAAAACGGAGCACTCGTTTTATCCTTTCCAAGGCAGGCATCTACAAACTGGTGATAGTGCTTGTCGCCTTCGGAATCATAATCCCTTACAGGGGCCCCCAAATTAAAGGATTCGATATCCATATCCTTATATTTTCCATCGACGATAAGCTGGGGCAGCTTCATAAAATGGGGTAGATATAACCTGCCCTTCTCTCCCATAAACATAGCCCCCTGATCATGCAAGGCTTCCCCGTCTGGCAATTTTAAGTCCTCGTGACTTGGAGGAGCACCAGAACCATCGTACCATACCCATTTTAAAGAGTCTGCGGTGTGTTTTGTGCCAGGGAATTCATAGGTTACCGTATTGTGTGCCGGGTAGCTAAATCCATTGGGTGCCCTACATTCGTTTTTAATGGTCCTGGGAACATCCAGTTCCAAGGCATTGTAAGGGGTGTCAAAAATATGGACACCCATATCCCCAAGGGTGCCACACCCATAATCCATTATTTTCCTCCAATTGCTGGGATGGTACCAGCCTTCCTTATATGGTCGTTCTGGAGCGGTGCCAAGCCAGAGGTTCCAATTCAGGTTTTCCGGTACGGGGTCTGAACCCTCTGGTGGCATTCCATCATATCCCCAATCTTTTGGGGACCATGCCCTTACGGTATGGACCTTACCGATAATACCGGATTGGATCAAAAGGGTTGCCAATTTATAATCATAAAAGGAATGCACCTGGATTCCCATTTGGGTAACCAAGTTCTTTTTCTCAGCCATTTTTTTCATGGCCCGGGCCTCGCTCACGTAATGGGTAAGCGGCTTTTGGCAATACACAGGTTTATCCATTTCCATGGCGGCCATAGCTGCAGGCGCATGGGTGTGATCTGGTGTAGAGACGACAACCGCATCGATCTTATCGCCCATTTCCTTAAGAAGGGTTCTATAATCCGTAAACAATTTTGCTTTGGGGTGCAGCTTGGCAGCTTTTGCCATATTGTTTGAATCCACATCGCACAGTGCCACAACATCTACGGCACTGTGGGAAGAAATGGACGCAAGATCCGCCGTACCCATCATGCCAAGTCCGATATGTGCGGTTCGTAACCTTGTTCCGGCTGGCAGATTGGCTAAAATTGAAGGTGCCAATGCGGCCCCTATTATCCCTAAACTACTTTTTTTTACGAAATCCCTTCGTCCTTGATTTTTAAGATTTTCACCCATGTTTATTTTTATTTTGCTAATTAATGTAAAGTCAATTCAATTCTTTGATTCGCAAATTCCTAAAACTCACTACATCGCCATGCCCCAAAAAACCAATGTGCCCTGTTTTACGTTGGAGCCCTGGATGATCTTTGTGGTCCATTGTGCCATTTTTGCTGGCCTCCAATATATCCCCCTCCAAAATTACCGTCCCGTTTAGCGTTACCTTAATCTTGGAGCCATCAATTTTAATTTCCTCAGAGTTCCATTCCCCAACGGGCTTTAAAAATCCCCGTTTGGCAGGAATTACCCCATAGACCGAACCGTGATACTGATATTGGTGTAGTTCGGCATACTTTTGTGCGGTGTTATCCAGAACTTGGATTTCCATGCCTTCATAGGCGGCGTCACCTTCCAAAGGAGCCCGAATACCTATTCCGTTATTGGCCCCTGGAGTTAGCTTAAATTCAAAACGAAGTACGAAATCGCCATATTCCTTTGTGGTGAACAGGTTGCCGCCACCTTCGCCTTTGTTGGGATGGACGACAATCGCTCCATCCGCTACCTGGTAAGACTGCTTGTTACCGGTCCAACCATCCAAATTGGAACCATTAAAAAGTTCTGTAAATCCGTCTTCATCGGATTTGTTTTGACTATTGCAGGGGGACGCAATTAACATTAAAGCAGTACCTGCAATGACAGTGATGGTGGTAAGTAGTTTCATGGCCGTAAATTACTAAAATAAATTTGAACTCCTTTCGGGTTTTTACAACGAATTGGTCCAGGCGAAAATTAGATGTCCCTATATCTACCATTGGAATGGATTTTATCCATTCGTTGCTTTTTTTTGTTGGGTAACTTCGCTGTGAAACTAAAAAAAATCTTCAACATAATATTGGTTTCATATTTTTTTGGCCGAATTGAGGATTTAGAACGCTTCCCAAATCTTTAATTCGGATAAGTTTGTCCGAAATAAACAAATGCGTATCTTTGTGAATAGTAAATGGAACTTTCCGTTAGTCTTAACGGGCTTGCATTTATGATAAACCCAAATTAACGAACCCGAGGCTTTCCGATTATTGGGAAGATTAACAAGTTAGAATAGTAAATAGTATGGAAAAAGCATCATTGACGGCAAACGTTGAATACAATGAAAGTAGGCCTGCCATCCAGGTTATGTTGGACACGGAAACTGGAAGGGAAATCCGGATTGCCTTTAAGGAGGGCCAAGTAATGAAGAAACACAGAACGCCATTTCCAATTGTTGTTGAAATTTTTGAAGGCAGTATAAATTTTGGGGTCAACGGGGATGTCCTTGCCTTAAATAGGGGAGAGCTAATTGCCTTGGAAGGCAACGTGCCCCATGATCTTACCGCGTTAAAAGATAGTATCGTGCGGCTGAGCCTGAATAAGGCCGATTCCGCAAAACGTGTAGAGGATGTTGCCAGGGATTCCCAATGAACAAATTAATTAAATTTATAAATATATATATATTATGAAACGTACTGCAAGCGCCGTTTGGAACGGCTCCCTAAAGGAAGGGGAAGGAAAAATATCTACCCAAAGCAAAGTTTTGAGCAATTCCAAGTATTGCTTCAATTCACGTTTTGGGGAAGGGAAGAGCACCAATCCGGATGAATTGCTCGCAGCCGCACATGCGGGCTGCTTTGCCATGGCCTTGAGCCTATTTTTGGGCAAGGAGGGGTTTACACCAGATTCGTTGGATGTTACTTCCACGGTTACCATGGATACCGATAAACTGGAGCTTACCGGTTCCCATTTGACACTCAGGGCAAAAATTCCAAATATTGATAAGGCAAAATTTGAGGAATGTGCCAATGCTGCCAAGGAAAACTGCCCGGTGAGCAAAGCGTTGGGCATTAAAATAACCTTGGATGCGAAATTGGATTAATACGATTACTTTAAATTCTTAAAAATCGGAAAAATGGACAATCATAACGAACTATTTCCACTCGTAACGCCTGATCTTGCAAAGAAAAAAGCGGAACTGGCCCCCGATAACATTGAGGCCTGGCGCAATTTTAGCAGGACTATATTCAAGGCGGGGGCCTTGGATGAAAAAACAAAACAGCTTATAGCCGTTGCAGTTGCCCACGTTACCCAGTGCCCTTATTGCATTAGGTCGCATACCGGCCAGGCTATGCGCAAGGGTGCGACCAAGGAACAGATTATGGAGGCTATTTGGGTGGCCTCGGAAATGCGGGCGGGGGCAGCCTATGCCCACGCCACTATTGCCATGGATGAAATGGAAAAACATGGATAATAAAACGCATTTTCCTGGAGATAACCATAAAAATCAATATTTCTGGTGAAAATAGTTAGCAACATTTGATCTTGATTACAATTAAAACTCCACTTATGCCATCTTTGGACGAAAACAGGACAAGTACTTTACCGCCTTTTTTTTCGGTCGTAATTGCCACCTATAACCGGGCCCAACTCTTAAAAAGGGCGTTGGAATCCTTGGTGGCACAAACTGAAACGGATTGGGAGGCAGTACTTGTAGACGATGGCAGTACAGATGGCACCCATAAGGAAATTACACCTTTCCTAGAAGCGTTTCCCAAAATACGATATGTAAAAAAGCAACATACGGGAGAGGCGAAAACCAAAAATGAAGGGGTTAGGAAGGCGATCGGAAAATATGTTACCTTTTTGGATTCCGACGACGAGTACGCCCCGCTGCATTTAGAGTCGAGAAAACAAATTTTGGTAACGCATCCGGATATAAAATTTTTGCACGGGGGTGTCCGGATAATTGGAAATCAGCACGTCCCGGACAGGTTCGACCATTCAAAAACCATCGATCTACAAGATTGTGTGATTGGAGGTAGTTTCTTTATTGCGCGCGATACGCTACTTCAGCTGAACGGTTTTAGGGATATCGCCCTAGGAACCGATGCCAATTTGTTCGATCGGGCATCGGAAGCAAAGGTCACTATGATGAAGACCCATGAGGCAACCTACATCTATCGGCGTGAAACGCAGGATTCCATAACCAATCGAATGCTTTCGGATTGATCGGTTTTGAACCATTCACAATACTAACAACACAAAGGATGAAAGCTAGAATAAATTACTCGGAGGTATCTCCTGAGGCCATGAAGGCCATGGTGGGCCTTGAAAAATATTTGGCCAGCTCCGGTCTGGAAAAACCTCTGTATGAGCTGGTGAAACTCAGGGCTTCCCAAATAAACGGGTGTGCCTATTGTATCGACATGCATGCCAAGGATGCCCGTAAAGCGGGCGAGACCGAGCAACGTCTGTATGCGCTCAATGCATGGCGGGAAACACCCTTTTATACGCAGAGGGAGCGGGCTGCCCTAGCTTGGACGGAAGAACTGACCTTGATTTCAGAAAGGGAGGTTCCAGATTCGCTCTATGAGCATGTTTGCAGCTATTTTAATGAGAAGGAAATGGTGGCATTGTCCATGGCCATTGTCGCCATTAACGGATGGAACCGTTTGGCTATTGGCTTCCGCACCGAGCCCGGAACATATAAGGCAAGGTAATCTGTAATTAGTTGGAAAGTATGGATGTCAATTCCAAAATAGCGGTTGTAACAGGCGCAAGTAAGGGTTTGGGTGCCGCAATTTCGTCTTCCTTGGTGGCCAAGGGGGCAACGGTCTATGGACTTTCCCGAAGTAAGGCCGATTTAAATGTGCAACAAGCAAAATTGGGTGAAAAATTTATTCCCGTACCTCTGGATATCTCCAATCAGAATGCCGTTTCTTCATGGGTGGCCGAGACATTTAAAGATCAACATTCCCCCGATATCCTGATCAATAATGCAGGGGCGGGCCATTTTGGTAAGATAGATGAGCTTTCCCTGGAGCAATGGCATGGAATGATCAATACCAATGTAAACGGACTTTTTTACATTACCTCGCAAATTGTGCCGTTTATGAAACGCAATCCACGTACCTGCCATATCATCAATATGGGATCTATACTTGGGAAGACCGCTAGATCCGAAGGTGCTGCGTACTGCCTTACAAAATATGGGGTACAGGGTTTTACCGAGGCCCTTTTCCGGGAATTGAGAACGGATAAGATCAAAGTTAGCTGTGTAAACCCCGGATCCATTGCGACCCACTTTTTTAGGGATTCAGGAATTGAGCCCCACGACCATATGCTACAACCAAGAGAACTGGCCGATCTGATCGTTCAAATCCTGGAAACACCTGATAATTTTCTGATCGATGAGATTACTGTACGGCCCTTGATTCCAAAAGCATTGGACTGACCGGATTTTAAGGATACTTATAACCTAGGGAAAATGGACAATATAAGAATAAAAAGAATCTACGAAGATCCATCAGACGAGGATGGCTACCGAATTTTGGTGGATCGTATCTGGCCAAGGGGAGTGTCCAAAGAAGATGCAAAACTGTACTCTTGGAAGAAGGAACTGGGTCCGACCGACGAGCTTAGAAAGTGGTTTGGCCACGACCCGGAAAAGTTCGTCGGGTTCCAACAAAAATATAGCGAGGAACTAGAGGGGAAGAAGGAAGATCTTTTAGAAATCAGAAATCTGGCTAAGGATGGGAACGTGACATTATTATATGGGGCGAGGGATACCGACCATAACCAGGCCGTAGTGCTTCTAAATACATTAAAAAAATTGTAAGGAACACCACTGGATACCTGGTAAATAGGAAACTTAAATTTCATTAAAATGGATTTAGTTGAAAATATACTGCAGTTTTTAAAAAAACCAAAAAAAATGACCGAGGGCAAATCCCCGGAAGGCACCTGTCCCGTCTGTTGGGGCTATCAGGAATACGACACCAAAATACGGCAGATGTTCAAGGACAAACAGATCGATGTGAACAACCACCTGGACAGTTATATGAAGGTTGGAAAGTTTATGGTAAAGTATGTGGACGGCATACGGTTGAAACAAGGGTTGATCCAGGAATGTCCTACTTGTGGGTATTCGGAGGGGAAGAATGCCGAGGCGAAGGAATCGAAATCCAAATAACCCGAACTATGTTCCGAAAATTACCCTTCAAAATACTAAAGCGCATATCAAGTTTAACCTTAAAATTATAGAAAAATGAAACCGATGAATTTATACAACAATTTGTTAGCTGAATTTGAGAAGGCACAATTGGGCTACGCCACTATTGCGATTATAGCGCAGAGCTGCATTGGTGCAGTTGCCGCCATGATGATTTTGAAGCACGAATCCTCCCCCTTCCTTATGTTGCCCTTGCTTTTTGTGGTTACGGTGTTGTGCTTGGGTTTTAATATGTCGGTCCTAATTCACTGGAAACCAAGGCCAATGTTCAACACTTTGATTGCCAGTTTATTGTTCAGCGTAATAGTGATTGTAATATATTTAATCTGATCATAATTTAATAAACGATTAAGAATGGGGTGCTAATGGCATTTTGGGTATATTTATATCGTAATTCTTATCGGATTTCTGTTGATATAATGCCTAGAATTGGGGCAAGCATCAATAATTTAACTTTTGCTTAACCGTCATAGTTTCAAATATTTAGGTTTATTTCTTATGTTTACCTCCTTAATAGCCTAAAGATTGAGTTAGGACTCGAAATAAAAATGTGATTTATTATGGGAAGACCCGCAACAAAGCCTACCGAATTACGGGATGGATATTATATAGAAGTACGCAACAAGAACCAAAAAAGTGGAATAAAGATACATAGGGAAACCAAAAGATTGATGTTGCTCGCCATTGAGGAATATGAAAAGAGCAAGGATGTGACCGTTCTTGGAAAATTGAAGAACGGAAAAATGGAAGCTATACCCGATCTATAGGTTCGATAATCTATAGGTTCAATAAAACTACCGCCCAATTTTAGCGAGGCTGGATTTTGCTACATCGAGAGCTCTAAGGGTGTTCTTGTTTTTAAGGGAATGGCCTTTCATCCGCACAAGGATATTTTTCAATACTTTAACGGTCTCTACAATGTGGGGACCTTTGTTTAGCATAACGCACTCTGCTTGGGCGCTTATGGTGGCATCGGAAATTTCGGCTCGCGTGGCGATTCCTTTTTTTGCCAAATGGTCCAACACTTGTGTTGCCCAAATAACGGGAATATGAGCCGCTTCACAAAGCCATAGTATTTGGTTCTGCACCTCCGAAATTCGTTCAAAACCTACTTCGACCGCTAAATCTCCCCTCGCGATCATAACTCCAATATTCCGGTCTTTCATGGCCTCAAAAAGAATCAGGGGAAGGTTCTCAAAGGCCTCCCTGTTCTCTATCTTAAAAACGATTCCGCAACGGGTAATCCCTAATTTTTGAAGTTCCCCGTACAACCTTGCTACATCTTCTGGTTTTCTTACGAACGAATAACCTAGGGTATCCGCATGTTCCCCAACAAATGGGAGCAGTTCCAGATCCTCTTGGGTCAATGAGGGAAGCGAAAGGGATGTGTCGGGTAGGTTGATGCCCTTTTCCCGCCTCAATTTTCTCTTATAGGCGTGATTAAGGGTAATTTGCAAACTTTTGGAGGATTTGGATATTACCACGGCCTCTATGGCCCCATCATCGAAAAATACCCGATGCCCTATTTGAAGGTCATCGATAATTTGTGGGAGGGAAACTACTACCTGCGGAATGGCGTTAACATCATTATTTGAAAGGTCAGACGTATCGTCCTTTAAATCACCATTCCTTAAGCAAAGTAGATCTCCGTCCTGAATAGCAATACTTTTTTTGCTATCCCATTGCCTGCTTTTTTCATTGAATATTAAAATATCCGAAACACGAATTTTTGGACCGGGCAGGTCCATATAAATTTTTATGGGCAGGCCAAGGTCTTCGCTCGCCATCCGGATATTGCCCAAGATACGCTCCCACAACTCCCGATCGCCATGACTTAGGTTTATTCTCGCTATTTTCATGCCCGCCAACATCAGGTTTTTCAAGAGTTCCAGGTCGTCCGCAGCTTCGTCGGGCATGGTTACCATTATTTTAGTATCATGTTCCTTCTTTTCTACGCCAAAGAGCGAATTGACGTGGGATTGTAATAGTTGTTGGCTGCCCAAATACCCGATTGATGTTACATGGCCGTCCTTTTCCCAAGTTTTGCCCTTAAGTAATTTTACCAGTTTAAGGGCATTGGAAACATTGTCAAACACATATCCCGCACCACTGCCCAAGGAGGAGATGCCGAGCTCGGACAACCTGCCCTGAATTTTTCGAATATCGATGCTTCGCAACGTTAAATATCTGTATAGGTTTATGGCACTGGAGCGATATCTGGGATCGACGGTAGCAACAGTTGGGATATCACTAGGGTCGTTGTCCAAAATCGTTTGGTAAATCTTTTCCAGTTCTCTTTCCAATTTTTTAAGCATCATAGTATAACTTTCTTTTGGCAAGAGAAATCTATCGCCAGTTTGTTGTTCAGAATTCTAAGGAATTCTCTCGCAAATTACCTAATTTTATGAAAAATAAACATATGAATCTTCCAAAAAGCTCCAAGAAAAGAATTGCAATTATCGGTGGAGGCTTTGCAGGTATTTCCTTGGCAAAAAAACTTAAAAATCTCGATGTTCAGGTGGTCATGGTCGATAAACAGAATTACCATACTTTTCAACCCTTGTTGTACCAAGTATCTACCGGTGGCTTAGAACCGGATTCTATAGGATATCCGCTTAGAAAAATCCTAAAAAGGCTTAAGAATTTTCATTTTCGTTTGGCCACCGTCCAGAAGGTGGACCCCAAGACCCGCGAAGTATTTACGGATATTGGAAGTTTCACCTATGATTATTTGGTCATCGCGACGGGTACGAAGACCAATTTTTTCGGGAATACCAGTATCCAGTCCCACGCCATGCCAATGAAGTATTTGCCCCAGGCATTGGATATCAGGAGTTTGATGCTTCAGAATTTTGAAGATGCGGATGACTGTCTGGACAAGGAAGAGCGAAAGGCCATGCTTAATTTTTGCATCGTGGGCGCTGGGCCAACAGGGGTAGAGCTTTCTGGGGCCTTTGCAGAACTTAAAAGGAATGTTTTCCCAAAAGATTACAGACATCTCAACATAGATGAAATGGAGATCAATCTCTTTGAGGGAGGCGGTAGGGTCTTGCCCCCGATGAGCGAACACGCCTCGGAAAAGGCGATGAAGTTTTTAGAAGGTTTTGGGGTAAAGATTCATTTGAACACCATTGTCAAGGATTATGATGGCACCGTTTTGACCATGGGGAACGGGGAGACCATGAAGACCAAGAATTTTATTTGGACAGCGGGGGTTACCGGAGCAGCGTTGGATGGTTTCGGTCCCGATCAATTGGTCGCTAAACTGAATCGCTACAAGGTAAATGCCTACAATCAGGTGGAAGGATATGAAAACGTTTTCGCAATAGGGGACATTGCGCTTATGGCCACCGAGGACTACCCCAAGGGCCATCCACAAATGGCACAACCGGCCATACAGCAAGGGGAATTATTGTCAAAAAATTTTGAAAGGCTGCTCGATGGAAAACCCATGGAGCCCTTTAATTACTTTGATAAAGGGTCTATGGCCACAGTAGGTCGGAACAAGGCGGTGGTAGACTTGCACAAGTTGAGGTTCGGGGGTTTCTTCGCCTGGTTTATTTGGATGTTTGTACATCTTATTGCACTGGTAGGCTTTCGAAACAAAGTCATTGTATTTTTTAATTGGATGTACAATTATATCAATTATGACAAGGCTGCCCGACTGATAGTGAGGCCCTATCAACCAAAAAAGTAGCTATTAGGACAAGATTTTCCCAAATGTTATATACTATTTTAATATTTTAGCATACCAGTGTCCGCCATACGAATTGACAAGCAATGTAAAAAACTGATAGCAAACACTTTAGGTCGACTTAAGTGCGGTGTCGATTTTAATTTAGTATTTTCCGTTTTTGGGCGGAAAAATTAAAATGTATATTGTATTGGTATTTGTAATATGTTTTGCTTCAAGGAGTTGGGAAAGTCCTACTTCCTTCAATTTTTAGGATAGCGCACTTTTGTTTTTTAGTGGACACTAGTTATTTTAGCATCTAACTCTTTTAAACAGGTTGATCTCTTAAAATAATAAATGGAAAACCCGGAAATCCTAAAACCTTATAAAGGGACGCCCAAAATTTTAGTGGCGACCGACTGTATTGTGTTTGGTTTTGATCAAGGGGTTTTAAAGTTATTGGTGTTTAAACGTAGGGTAGATCCCTTGTCAGGGGAATGGTCCCTAATTGGAAGCTTTGTAGAAAAGAATGAGTCCATTACCGATGCCGCTAGACGGGTACTTCTCAAGTTTACCGGTTTGGAGAATATTTTTCTGGAAGAATTGAGAACTTATAGTGAGGTGGATAGGGATCCAGGTGGCAGGTGTATCTGTATTGCCCAGTACGCTTTGATCCGAATATCCGATTATGATCGCGGGCAAGTGCAAAAATATGGCGCCAGATGGTTTTCGTTTGATGAGTTGCCAAATTTAGTGCTAGATCATAACGAGATGGTTGCCGAAGCCTTGGAAAGGGTAAGGGAAAAGGCACGGCATAGGCCGATTGGTTTTGAACTGCTCCCGGAAAAGTTCACCATACCCCAACTACAAAAGTTGTATGAAGCCATTTACCAAAGGCCGTTGGACGACCGGAACTTTAGAAAAAAGCTGCTTTCCTTTGACCTGCTCATAAAACTCGATGAAAAAGATCGATCAGGGTCTAAAAAGGGTGCATTTTTCTACAGATTTGATCATGAAAAGTACGCTAAATTAGAAGAGTCTGGCTTCGATTTTGAAATTTGATCAAAAGGGAAGAATTCAGATTCTCTAATACAATGCGTCAATTATAAGAAACCTTTGCTATATTTGCAACGTTGTGTTGTGCTTCAAGTTTACTTGAAGCTGGTTGTAGTATCAATTTAGGTTGATTCTAGCCAATGAAAGGCTTTCCTTTGGGGAGGCTTTTTTTGTTTCAATTACCTAACGAT
This sequence comes from Sediminicola sp., assembly GCA_048266425.1. Lineage (GTDB taxonomy): Bacteria > Bacteroidota > Bacteroidia > Flavobacteriales > Flavobacteriaceae > Cerina. Next base: position 35,427 of record JBLWZN010000026.1, on the reverse strand, counting down.
CTCCCAAAATAAGTCCTTAGTTTTATTAAATCATAGAGACTGTTCAAGAATTCATCAATTATTTTTTTAAATCCCTTTTTGCGCACTATTTCGTTAAAATATTTGAACCGTAGCTACGGCTAGGCTTAAGAACCTTGCCTTATACTGCATCATAAATGGCCTATAAAGTTCTGGTCACAAGTTCTTGAACGGTCTCGTAATTTATCGTAATTTTAATATGGATTTTTTAAAAAGAGAAACTTATGCCATTGTACCACAAACTTGGCCAAATACCACCTAAGAGACATACCGTATTAAAGAAAAAGGATGGGAGCCTTCACTATGAACAATTGTTCGGAACCATTGGGTTTGAAGGTATGTCTTCCCTGCTTTATCATTTATACCGGCCCACTATGGTAAAGGGAGTTGGGAAGTCCCTGGATGTGGCCCCAAGGGCCGCGGTAGACCACAATATTAAATCCAGGCTGTTGCACGGCCTAAAAGTACGATCGGAAGAAGACTATTTGGACAGCAGAAAAATTCTATTGTTCAATTCTGATGTGCATATTGGGGTCGCTGCCCCAAAAAAGTCAATGACGGGCTACTTTTACAAAAATGCGGATGCAGATGAACTGTTGTTCGTACATAAGGGGAAAGGGAAGCTTCTATCCATTTTCGGTGAGATTCCCTTTGAGTATGGGGATTATATCCTGATCCCGCGAGGTGTCATTTATCAAATTGAATTCCAAACAGAGGATAACCGGTTCTTGTTTGCAGAATCTTACCATCCAATTTATACCCCTAAGCGCTATCGCAATTGGTTTGGGCAGCATTTGGAACATTCCCCATACTGCGAGCGCGATTTTAAATTGCCCGAAAATTTAACTACCCATGATGAAAAGGGTGATTTTTTGATCAAAGTAAAAAAACAGGGGGAACTTCATCAACTAACATATGCCTCCCATCCGTTCGATGTGGTGGGCTGGGACGGTTATAATTATCCCTATGCCTTTTCAATTCACGATTTCGAACCCATTACCGGCAGGGTACATCAACCGCCACCCGTACACCAAACTTTTGAGACCTCTGCCTTTGTGGTCTGTTCCTTTGTGCCCAGGCTGTACGACTATCATCCGCAATCCATTCCCGCGCCGTACAACCATTCCAATATAGATTCCGACGAGGTGTTGTATTACGTGGATGGCGATTTTATGAGCCGAAAAAATATAGAGAAAGGCTATATTTCATTGCACCCCGCAGGAATTCCGCACGGTCCGCATCCGGGCACCTATGAAGCCAGTATAGGCAAGACCAAGACGGGGGAACTGGCCGTCATGATAGACACGTTTAAGCCCTTGCAACTAACGCAAACCGCGATGGACATCGATGATGGCAAGTATTATAGATCCTGGTTGGAAAATTCTTAGCCATTAATAAAATTTTATCCGATTGAGGGATTAATGTGTTTCTGAGGTTTATAAGTTTATCGTTGTAATATACTAATCTTGATTCCCCTTTGAAGGGGTAGGGGGATGTTTCCCCAAATCATATTTCACAGCTGGTGCAATACAAAATGTACTAATGACGCCGCCAATTTAGCGGTTTGGTGGTCCAGATCGTAATCCGGATTCATCTCGGCTATATCCAGGCTGATCAACTTGTTGGATTTTATAATTTGCTCAAGGCATTCCATTACCAATTGTGGATCGAACCCCATGGGGGAGGCGGCACTGGTACCTGGGGCATAGGCCGATGAAAATCCGTCCAGGTCGACGGTGACGTATATATAATCTAGGTTCTCCGAAAATCTACCGATCTCGGTCTTTACGGCTTCCAAATGATGCATGGTAAAGTTGTGCTTTTCCACATAGGAAACCTCTAGGTTTTGGGCGGTTTGGAAAAGCACCTTGGTATTGGCATCCTTCCTGATTCCCAAACACAAATATTGGAACGGTGTTCCCGATTTTTCGCAATCCTTGGCTATTTGATAAAAGGGAGTGCCGGAATTACCCGTTTTCTCCGAGTCTTCCATATTGGGGATACGCAAGTCAAAATGGGCGTCGAAGTTGATGATGCCAATGGATTTATCTCCGCCCACATATTTTTTGATACCCGTAAAATGGCCATAGGCCATGTCGTGACCTCCTCCCAAAAGTAGGGGAAAGGCATTTTTTCCGAGCGTTTGGGATACCAGTTCCGCCAAATGTGCCTGTGCACCCTCCATGTTCCCTCCGAGACAGTTGACATTGCCCAGGTCAACAAAACGGGTTCCTTCATTGAGAAGGTTTGGCAATTTGGCCAATTGGCGCCTAATTTGCCCGGGACCGTACTCCGCTCCGATTCGTCCCTGATTTCGTCTTACGCCCTCATCGCAGGCATAGCCTAAAAGAGCAAATATTTTTGAATCCGCTTCCTGGGTCAGTTCCTCCAGGGCCATACATTCCACCTTCTCGTGTAGATATAGTTTTTGGTCCGATTTTCTTCCTGCCCAGAGTTCCGGGTCAGCGCGGTCGTATGATTTCATGGGGTTAAGAAAGGTTTGTGGGTTTATTAGTTTATCCTTTTTTTGGAAGCAATCGTTTAGGGAAACAATTCATCCAATAATTCATCGTCTACCAAATTGGGCAAGGTCACTTTTAAGGCTGAGGTACGGGACATTTCACGTTTTATGGCCGATAGGGCCCCTGGGTTTCTTGCCCAACTTCTTCGGGAAATTCCATTGTTGACATCATAGAACAACATACTTTTTAATCTTTTAGAGGCATCTTTGGAGCCGTCCAAGACCAGGCCGAACCCCCCATTGATGACCTCGCCCCAGCCAACGCCCCCTCCGTTGTGGATGGAGACCCACGTAGCACCTCTAAAACTATCGCCGATGACGTTATGGATGGCCATGTCTGCCGTAAACTTGCTGCCGTCATAAATATTGCTCGTTTCCCTAAATGGGGAATCCGTACCGCTTACATCATGATGGTCCCTTCCCAACACCACGGGAGCCGAAATTTCACCTGATTTAATGGCATTGTTAAAGGCTTCGGCAATCTTGGTCCGCCCTTCGGCATCCGCATAAAGAATCCGTGCCTGTGATCCTACAACCAATTGGTTCTGTTCGGCTTCAGAAATCCATTTGATATTATCCTGTAGTTGCTGCTGTATTTCCTTGGGCGCGTTCAGCTTTATTTTTTGTAAGGTCTTCAGTGCCAAGGCATCTGTTTTTCTCAAGTCATCTGGTTTTCCCGAGGTACATACCCAACGAAAAGGGCCAAAACCATAATCGAAGCACAAAGGTCCCAAAATGTCCTGAACGTAGCTTTGGTATTTAAAGTCGATTTTGTTTTCGGCCATTACATCGGCTCCCGCCCGTGAAGCCTCTAATAGAAATGCGTTGCCATAATCAAAGAAATAGGTGCCCTTGGCGGTGTGTTTGTTGATGGCATTTACCTGTCTCCGCAGGGATTCCCGAACTTTTTCATTAAACATTTCAGGATTTTCCACCATCATAGTATTAGCTTCCCCAAATCCTAATCCAACCGGGTAATACCCGCCGGCCCACGGGTTGTGGAGCGAGGTTTGATCTGACCCCAGGTGGACAAAAATGTCGGCCTCATAAAATTGTTCCCAAACTTCCACCACATTTCCCAAGTAAGCTAGGGAAACGGTTTCTTTTTTTTGGACGGCTTTTTTGGTGCGGATCACTAGGTCATCCATGTTATCGATAAGTTCATCAACCCAGCCTTGTGCGTGTCTTTTTTTGGCGGCAGCTGCATTGACTTCCGCGCATACGGTAATGCAGCCCGCAATATTTCCAGCTTTTGGCTGGGCTCCGCTCATACCCCCCAATCCGGCAGTAAGGAATATCTTCCCATCGGGTGTATCCCCAGGTGGCAGAACTTTTCTAAAGGCGTTCATCACGGTTATGGCGGTACCGTGAACGATGCCTTGTGGCCCGATATACATATAGGATCCCGCCGTCATTTGGCCGTATTGGGTGACGCCCAGGGCATTGAATCGTTCCCAATCGTCCGGTTTGGAATAGTTGGGGACCATCATGCCATTGGTGACCACCACCCTAGGTGCTTCCTTGTTGGAAGGAAATAGCCCCATAGGGTGCCCAGAGTACATATGCAGGGTCTGTTCCCCTGTCATTTCCGCCAAATATTTCATGGTCAACAGGTATTGTGCCCAATTTTGGAACACTGCCCCGTTGCCGCCATAGGTAATCAATTCCTCCGGGTGTTGGGCCACGGCTGTATCCAAATTGTTCTGGATCATAAGCATGATGGCGGCGGCCTGTGGAATCTTCGCGGGATAATCGGAAATAGGCCTAGCGTATATCTTGTAATCTGGTTTAAAGCGGTACATATAGATACGGCCATACTCCTTCAATTCATCCATGAATTCCTTGGCCAATTCGGCATGCCAGGCTATGGGGAAGTACCTCAAGGCATTGCGGACGGCCAGTTTCTTTTCTTCTGCGGTAAGTATATCCTTTCGCGTCGGTGCATGGCTTGCACCTTTTGCGTATTCCTTCTTTGGTGGAAGCATCGCGGGAATCCCCTGAAGGATTTTTTCTTTGAAGTTTGATGTTGTCATGTTGCCTCAATTTTTATTGCCCTCCCTTTCTTCCATACCATGGAAGGGGCAATGCTGCCTTGGTGGTATAGGATTTCGTTGTAATGATGCGTAGGGAAAACAAGAAAATCTGCCCAAAATCCTTTCGCCAACTTGCCCCTGTCCGTTAGTCCGAGTGCTGCAGCTGCCCGGAAAGTTATCCCTGCCAGCACCTCGGTGTTTGACAATTTTTCAAAAGCTCCCAGTATACTTGCCTGGACCAGCAGGTTTCCCATGGGAGCGGACCCTGGATTGTGATCGCTTGCTATGGCCAGTGCCCCTCCGGCATCCAAAATTTTACGGGCCGGGGTAAATCCGCACCCCAATCCTAAAGACGCCCCTGGCAATGCGGTTGCAATGGTATCGCTCTGGGCCAGTAATCGAATTTCCCTTTCACCACTGGCCTCGAGGTGATCGGCGCTGATCGCCCCAAATTTTACGGCCACCTCACTGCCGCCCGGCGTAAACTGATCGGCATGTACGGTGATGTCAAAACCCATGGCCCTTGCATGTTGGAAATAGGGAGCGATCTGTGCCGCGGAAAAGGCACTTTCCTCGACAAATGCGTCGATACGGTGGGCCAAATTTTCTTTTTGGAGAAGGGGGAAGAGTTGATCGACCATCACCTCCAAATATGTTTCTGCCGTGCCTTTAAAGTCCTTGGGAAGAATATGGGCAGCCAGGCATGTAGGGACCAGATCGGCGGCGACCATGGTATTTGCCTCCTGGATCGCCCGTAACATCTTTAGTTCCTCTGGGAGGGAAAGACCATATCCACTTTTTACTTCTATGGTGGTAGTCCCATTTTTCAAATGCCAGTCGGCCCGCCTAATAATTCCTTTTGCCAATTCATTTTGGGAAGATTTTCTGGTCTGGGTCACGGTATCCCATATCCCGCCGCCACCCTTGGCAATCTCCAGGTAGGACTTGCCTGCATTGCGCAAGGCATAATCATTGGCACGGGACCCACCAAAGCAGATGTGGGTATGGGAATCCACAAAACCTGGCAGGCCCACGTTGTATCCTTCCAAAAGTATTACCTCAGTATCTGGATGGCGGTTTACAAGCGCATCAAATTTTCCGACCGACTCAATTTTCCCGTCCACGACAAGGATTCCCGAATCTTCCAAAACGCTAAGCCCGGAATCCGAAATTGCTCCCTTGAGCGATAACCCGGTCATAGGGAGCAGCTGGGTAAAGGGGCCGATGAGTTTTTGGTTGTCCATATCTAAATTAGGGATTCAAGCACAAAACTTTAAGATGAAGTTTTTGTGGGTAATTATAAGTTTATATGTGTATTTTTTATTGAACTTGAACTTTTTTCTGTCAATTGCTTACTGCTTTCTTTGGAATTTACGATCATGTGGCATTAATAGGTCTCGAACTCATCGGAAAAAGGAGTGTCCAAACCTATTTTTTCCTTTTTCCTCACCCGTTCCACCACTTTCAACAGGGATCTATCCCGAATCATGTCGATTCCCATCCCAATATCATCTGCAAAGACACGATCCTTGTCCGCAAAGGCCACCTTATTGCGTACTTCCTTATGGACTTCCTCCAAGAACAGTCCAGATTTCATGGGTTTACGAAATTCAAACGCCTGTGCGGCGGTCAACAATTCTATAGCTAAGATTTTTTCTACATTTTCAATGACCTGCAACGCTTTCCTGCCACTGATGGATCCCATACTTACATGGTCTTCCTGGCCTAAGGAGGTGGGAATGCTGTCCGCACTTGAAGGGAAGCACAATCCCTTGTTTTCACTGGCCAGGGCTGCCGTGGTATATTGCAAGATCATATAACCGGAGTTTATCCCTGTATCCTTCATCAACAATTTGGGTACTCCCGGACTATTGCCATCCAAAGCCAAATATACCCTCCTGTCAGAAATATTCCCGAGTTCGGCCGAAGCCAAGCAGGCATAGTCCAAGACCATGGCCAAAGGTTGCCCATGAAAATTACCCCCACTTATGGTTAGATCTTCATCGATAATGATGGGATTGTCCGTAACCGAATTGAGTTCCACCTCCAAGTGTTCCTTGAGGTGAAGCCATGCGTTGCGCGAAGCCCCATGTACTTGGGGCATACATCTAAGGGAATAGGGATCTTGTACCTTTTCACAATCCGCATGGTTTGCCATGATCTCTGACCCCTTGAGTAGGGACTTGATCCTTGCCGCCACATGTACGCTTCCTTTAAAGGGTCTGAGCGCATGCAGTTCATCATAAAAAGGCTTGATAGAACCCTGTAGGCCTTCGATCATCATGGCTCCTATAATATCGGCTTGGGTAAGGCAGTTGTGCATTCTTTCCACCACGGATATGGCATGGGCAGCTATAAATTGTGTACCATTTATCAAGGCCAACCCTTCTTTAGGCCCCAGGTCCAAGGGCACAAGTCCGGTTTCATTAAATAATTCCGAAGTGGGGATAACATTATTTTGATAGTGAACATTGCCCAACCCTATCAACGGCAGGAATAGATGGGCCAGGGGGGCCAAATCCCCTGAAGCACCGACCGATCCTTGGGAGGGTACAACGGGGATGGCATCGTTTTCCAAATGCCATATGATCCTGTCCAAGGTGGTTTCCGCTACCCCAGAAAATCCTTTGGCCAAGGCGTGCACCTTTAAAATCAGCATTAGCTTGGCAATTTCCGTAGCTATGGGATCGCCGACACCCACGCTGTGGCTCTTCAAGATATTTGATTGGAGGATCTTGGTATCCGATTTGGAAATGATTGTGGTACAGAGAGGACCAAATCCTGTGTTGATCCCATAAACTGGGTCCCCTTTTTCTACAATATCGGATACGATTTTTTGACTGGAGGCTATTTTTTCACGACTTTCACTAGTCAATCGTCCATTGATTTTTCCCCTTGCCAGGCCAAGGGCCTTGCCCGCAGTTAAATAATCTTCCCCAAAGCGGAATATTTCGGATTTTGGATCCATAAGGTCACTTGTTTCTTCCTAAAAATAGCACTAACACGTATGTTGTGGAAATACGATTATCAATTCCCATATAAAATTGATTTAAAACATGAAGACCAAGGACAAAAGCTATGAATCGAAGACAAAAAAGTCCAATTAAACCAATAAATGTGGTATTCATGCAGGTCTGTCCTTATTCTCTCATCCTTATATCCTTCCCCTCTTTAAAACCAGTTCAATTTCCTTCTTAAGAAAGTTAGGCAGATTCCCTAAAATTATACATTATGTTTGATATTGCCCTGTTTTACGGATGGAATTTGGTCTAATTGTCCTTGATTCATATTCCCGATGGGAAAACACGTATTTTTGTTTTTTTAAAACCAAAACGATGATTTTTGATATTATAAAAAGAAGGCGTTCCGTATTTCCGGCCCAATACAATGATAGGCCTATAGCCAAAGCCGACATTGAAAAGATCCTGGAAGCTGCCAATTGCGCTCCTACCCATAAGAGAACGGAACCCTGGCGGTTTAAGGTCCTACAGGGGGATTCCAAAGAAAAACTTGGGCTGTTCCTGTCCGGAAAATACAAGGAGAACGACCCTAGTCCCAAGGAATTCAAGTATCGTAAACTACAAGATAATCCGAATAGGTCAGGTGCTGTAATCGCCATTTGTATGCAACGCGATCCGAAGGAAAGTCTGCCCGAATGGGAGGAATTGGCATCCACGGCCATGGCCGTTCAGAATATGTGGCTCTGTTGCACCGAAATGGGAATAGGGTGTTATTGGAGCTCTCCTGGACTGATAAAGTATATGGACGAATTCTTTGACCTAAAAAAAGGGGAAAAGTGCCTTGGATTTTTTTATATGGGACATTACGATGGCGAAATCGAGGCAGTTCCGAGGATTCCAATTTCGGAAAAAGTGGTTTGGTTGTAAAATTGGGTAATGCAGTTTTAAAAGCGAACGGAATCTTGTTTTAATGAAGATGATTTTCCGTTAGCAATTTCGAAAATAAGCAGTTGAACACTCTTGATCTATTACCATAGGTAAGGCCCCATTAAGGGGTCATAGGAAAAGTCGGGGTTTTCTTAAAAGTGGCTTCCCCAAACTTTCCAAAGTAGGGAAAGCGGTCCGGGAGATAAAATTAATCCTAGAAAATCCTGTTTCAGATAGACTACATTTTACGTACTTTTGTAGTCCATGGGCGATATGATTTCCATAGTACCGGCAGAGACGACTACTGCTCAATTGCACGGTTATCTTTTAGGGGCGATCGGGCCTAGACCTATTGCGTTTGCCAGTACCGTGGATGAAAAGGGACAGCCAAATTTGGCTCCGTTTAGCTTTTTTAATGTATTTGGTTCCAATCCCCCAATTTTGATTTTCTCGCCCTCCCGAAGGGTGAGGAACAATACCACCAAGCATACCCTTGACAATGTGCTGAAGACCAAAGAGGTGGTCATAAATATTGTGAACTACTCCATGGTACATCAGGTTTCCCTGGCCAGCACAGAATATGCAGAAGGAGAAAACGAATTTATAAAGGCGGGATTTACCATGGTGAAGAGCGATTTGGTAAAGCCATTCCGGGTGGCGGAATCCCCTGTGCAATTTGAATGCAAGGTTATCAAGGTAGAGCCATTGGGGAATGAGGGAGGTGCGGGGAACCTTATTTTTTCGGAGGTGTTAAAAATACATATCGATCCAAATATTTTGGCCGAGGATGGCAGCATCGATCAGGCTAAAATAGATCAGGTGGCCCGTATGGGAGGCAATTGGTATACGAGGGCCAACCAAGGTCTATTCGAGGTGCCCAAACCTTTGTCCACGCATGGGATTGGCATAGATTCACTCCCGGAACATATTCGGTTTAGCCCCGTTCTTACAGGGAACGATCTAGGAATGTTGGGGAACGTTGAAGAGATTCCAAGTAAAAGGGAAGTTGAAGAATTTATTTCATCGAATATAGAAATACGGTCGATTATCAGTGCGGACGACCCTTTAAAACTGCACTTAAAGGCACAAGAATTTTTAACCAACGCCGATGTGCTTTCCGCCTGGAAAGTGTTGTTGGCAAATACATAAAGAATGGAAGTACAAGGAAAAATCAAATTGATCGATGAGACTAAAACTTTTGGCAACAATGGTTTTAGGAAAAGGGAAGTGGTAGTCACAACGGAGGAGCAATACCCTCAACATATTATGATTGAGTTTGTACAGGACAAATGCGACCTGTTGAACAATTTTAAAGTGGGACAGCCCGTAAAGATAAGTATCAATCTTAGGGGGAGGGAATGGACCAACCCACAGGGGGAGACCAAATATTTTAATTCTATCCAAGGATGGCGCATAGAAAATCTCGAAGCCGAAACGGGGTCGTCCAACATGCCTCCCGTTCCTCCTATGGATGCCTTTGAACCTGCGGATAATTTGAACGAGGAAGATCACGACGACCTCCCGTTTTAATTCATTTTATGCTTGTCCCTTTGGGCATCTAAGTTCGCTTTTGTCGTGCTGAGCGCCAGCCGTAATGGAGCGGGCAGGCAGTCGAAAACTTTGCGTTTTAGCGCGAAAAGTATCTTGGATGTGGTCAATGTGACGGTTATAATAAAATTTTGCGTCCTTTCCTTCGCCCCGAACAATCCATGAAAGGCCTTTATGACAATGAATAAGGAACAGCTGCCCTTCATTTTTTTATCAGAGCGATTGGAATTTCCGTCGTTAGATCACACTGACGAGGAAGGTCTGTTGGCCATTGGGGGCGATTTATCCCCGGAACGGCTACTTTTGGCCTATAAGTCTGGAATTTTTCCGTGGTTTAATGAGGGTTCACCAATTTTGTGGTGGAGTCCGGACCCCCGGATGGTACTTTTTCCGCACCAGGTAAAAGTATCAAAGAGCATGCAAAAGATAATCGACGGCAAGCGGTTTGCCCTGACCAAAAATAGGGTGTTTGATCAGGTCATCGATCAGTGTGCCATCATCCCGAGACCAGGCCAAAAAGGAACTTGGATCGGTCCGGAAATGAAATCGGCCTACCAAAAACTCCACGCCTTGGGCCATGCAACATCTTATGAAGTCTGGGAAGGAGGAGAGTTGGTGGGCGGACTTTATGGGGTTGATCTTGGCCATGTCTTCTGTGGGGAAAGCATGTTCAGTAAACGTAGTAACGCCTCCAAATTCGCTTTTATTCATTTGGCCCAAGACCTACAGAAAAAGAACTATCGCCTTATCGATTGTCAGGTCTACAATCCCCATTTGGAAAGTCTTGGTGCTGAAGAGATTTCAAGGGATAATTTTATTGGGATCTTGAGCGAAGGATCTAGCGGTAAGCAATTATAGCCTCCTTGCCCCGACCATAAATTGAGGTGGCTAAGCACTATCCTTTCCAATCCAACACAGGAAAAGCAGTTTTTTCCCGATTGATACAGGATCAGCAATATATCATACTTCATGGTATCTAAAACAACCCACCTCATGGTCGTTTACCATGCCCGTGGCCTGCATATGCGCATAGACTACGGTACTGCCAACAAATTTAAAGCCTCTTTTCTTTAGATCTTTACTGATGGTATCCGACAGTTTGGTGTTTGCAGGTGCCAGCTTGTAATCCTTAAGTTGATTTTTTATAGGTTTTCCATCTATAAAACCCCATATATAGTCGCTAAAACTTCCAAATTCTTGCTGTACCCTTATAAAAGCTTGTGCGTTGGTAACCGTGGACTGGATCTTAAGTTTGTTTCGAATGATGCCTTCGTTTTGCATGAGGGAAGCCAATTTGGCGTCATCGTACTGCGCAATTTTTTTGTAGTCGAAATTGTCCAAGGCCTTTTGAAAATTTTCCCTTTTGCGAAGTATGGTAATCCAGCTTAGGCCAGCCTGAAAGGTCTCAAGAATAAGAAACTCGAATAATTTTGCGTCATCTTTAACGGGAACACCCCATTCCTCGTCGTGATAGGCTTCATATAGGGTATCGCCCTTACACCAGCCACATCTATGTTTTTCCATAGCATGAAGGTAAGGAATAATCTGAAAAGGTTACAGGGGTTTACCTTGGAATATATAGGTAATGGTTCCTTTTTGTGAAGATCTGTCGGAGGTGCTAAACTTAGCCTTGTAAGCATAGGTAATTGCATTTTCTACAAGGCAACCGTTGGAAGTGTTGGAGCTTTTACTGTTAAATTCGGCCTCCGTTACGTTGCCCAAGGCATCCACTTTTATGTTTACGACAACGGTACCCCCGTCCAAACAGGTGTAGATGGGAGGGGGCAATCGAAAACTATTGCGATCAACCAAGGAATAGGAAACCGAAGTCCGGCGCTTCGCCAAATTATTGGTACGCTCCGTTTTCTGGGCATCCTTTTCGCCAAGGAGCTGTTGTTTTTCCTTGCGTCTTTTTTCCAGTTCCTTCAAACTCGCGGCATAGCCCGATTCGGAGCTTAAAAAGTCCTTGGACTCGTCGGATTCACTAGCAGATTCCTTTTCTTCCATCAATTCGTCCAAGGTTTTCAAAGGCTCTGGATTTCCAAAACTCGGCTTTGCGGTTTCGTTATAGGCCATATGGCTTTTAATGGATTCCGCGTTGGCCATATCCTTCATCTCCTGTTCTTGTTCTTCAATGGGTTTTTCAAAATCGTCGTCTGCCAGACTTAATTCAATAACATAGTCATCTCCCTTTTTGGAACCCAAATGTATGTTGAAAAGGGACAACACCACCAAGGCCATGGTGAAGAAAGTTATTAAAAGTGAAAGTTGACGCCGGTTTAATTGCATAGTCCTATAACCGTATTTTTATCAAATTATTTTATCGATCCGATAAAAGTAGATCTTAACAAGATATGATTCGTTCTCGTAAGTTGTTAAAACATGATAGTTTCTAATCCCCAAAAATCAGATTAAGGCCGTTTGGACAAAGGACCAAAAAATATATCGTTCCTGGCTTAAATTGTTCAATGATGACATTTAAATATGTTGTCCTTACAAGAGCTGTCCTTAATCATTCGTCCGTTAGTCCTTGCTCCAGATCAGGTCCGATTTTATTTTACCGTAAATAAAGTCATGAACAAAACTATTGTTCCTCCGATGGGTTTGAAAACATTAGGGTCTCAAAATCCAGCGGTGTTATTGCCTTATCTACGTAATAATCCCCTATTTTGGTTCTTCGGAGGGAAGAAAGATGTGCGCCGGATGCCAAGGCTTTGCCAAAATCATAAGCTAGGGAACGGATATAAGTGCCTTTGCTGCACACCACCCTGAACTCGATTTCGGGTAGGTCGATACGGGTAATTTCAAAGTCCAATATTTCAATGGTTCGAGGCTTTATTTCCACCGATTCCCCTTCCCGTGCATACTCATACAACCGCTTTCCATCTTTCTTTAAGGCCGAAAAAATGGGCGGAAGTTGTTGGATTTCTCCAAGGAATTTTTCCGTTGTTTGATGGATGAGAGCTTCGGAAATATGGTTTGTTGGGAATTCTTGGTCTATTTCGGTTTCTTTGTCAAAGGAAGGGGTAGTGGCCCCTAAATAAAAAGTTCCAGTATATTCCTTGACTTGGCCCTGCAGCTCGTTCAATTTTTTGGTGAATTTGCCCGTACAGATAAGTAAGAGGCCAGTGGCCAAAGGGTCTAAAGTGCCGGCGTGGCCCACCTTTATTTTTTTGAGTTTAAATTTTGTGCGGATTACCCATTTTATCTTGTTCACCGCTTGGAAGGAGGACCAGCCTAAAGGTTTGTCGATCAACAAAATCTGTCCGTCCAAAAAATCCGCTTCGGTCATCAAATAACGGTTAAGGGGCCTACAAAATAATGGATCACCAAAACAAGTATCCCAATAATGATCCGGTAGTAACCAAATACCTTAAATCCGTGCTTGCCCAAATAATCTATAAAGGTCTTGATGGCCAAAAGGGCGACCAAAAAGCCGACCACGTTACCAATGATCAAAAGGTTAATCTGTTCGCCGGTGAGGGTAAATCCAGCTTGGTAGTAATCGTAACTCTTCTTTAGGGTAGCACCCAACATGGTGGGTACGGCAAGGAAAAATGAAAATTCGGCCGCAGCGGTACGGGTGAGCTTCTGAGACATTCCCCCAACAATACTGGCACCACTACGGGAAACGCCTGGAATCATAGCCAAGCATTGAAAAAGTCCGATTTTGAATGCCGTAGGGTAGGAGATATCCGTTGTTTCCCCATCGCCAAACCAATCGTCGACCTTTAGGAGGATAAATCCCCCAATGACCAGGGAAATGGCTACGGTAACCGGGCTTTCCAACAACTCATCTATATAGTCGCTCAAAAGCAGCCCAAAGACCACGGCAGGGATAAAGGCCACGAGCAGTTTAAAATAAAAATCGATGCTTTGAAAAAACCGTTTAAAATAGAGGACAACTACGGATAGAATGGTTCCTAGTTGAATGACAATGGTAAATAGTTTGGTGAAATCTTCCTGTGCTATACCAAAAAAGGAAGACGCTATGATCATGTGTCCAGTTGAGGAAACGGGTAAAAATTCGGTAATGCCTTCAATAATGGCAAGAACAATGGCCTGTAGGGTATCCAAATCTTAGTTTTTCTTGTGGGGATTCAACAAAATCGCATATATCTGAATTCCCAATCCTATAAGGACCAAGGTGGGGGCCAAACGAATTCTTCTAAAGTTGAAAATTTCAGGATTGAAAACATTGGGGTCATCACTGCCACCACCACTCATAAGGATAAAACCCAAAACCAAAAATGCCAAACCTATTGCCATGACCAAATAGTTTTTCTTTTGGAAGATAAACTCCGGTTTTTGCCCTTGGTTTTGAGGATTCTTTTGTTTCTTCATAATGCAAATTTAATAATATAAATCGTCTGTCCTTAGATTTAGAAAACGCGATGTGGCAAAATAGGTACTAATGACCGAAATAAGTATCCCCAATACAAATACCCCAACAAACAGGATTGCCAAGATGGAGGGGTCCTTTAATAGATGGATTTCCGGAAAACTTTCGTTTACATAATAGCAAACAGCCCCTAGGGCCATTAATGCTATGGTGGCGCCAAGCATCCCCAATTTTATGTTGGTATATATAAAGGGCCATCGGATAAATTTCTTGGTAGCACCCACCATCTGCATGGTTTTGATGATAAATCTTTTGGAATAAATGGACAATCGGATGGAGCTGTTGATAAGAAGAACCGCAATGAAGGTAAACATTCCGCTTGCCACCAAGATCCAAAAACTGATCCGCTTTACATTCTCGTTTAGCAAGGAAATTAAGGGCTTGTCATAACTGACTTCTTCCACATAATTTTTTGAGGCAAGATCTTCGGCAATTTCGGCGATCTGCTCTGAAGAAACAAAATCGGCCTTCAGTTGAACGTCGATGGAATTCTTTAAAGGGTTGTAGCCCAGAAAATCCATAAAATTCTCTCCAATTTCCTCGCTGTGCTGTTCGGCGGCCTCCTCCTTGGAAACATAGGTAGCCGATTTGGTATATTCAGCCAGGGCCAGACTTTTTTGCAATTGATCCACTTCCACGGGCTTTGCCGAGTCCTTTAAAAAGACAGAAATGGTAATCTGTTCCTTAAAATGATCGGCCAGCTTTTTGGTGTTCAGCACTAAAAGACCCAAAATACCCAGAAGGAATAGCACCAGTCCAACACTAAGTACCACCGAAAAATAGGAAGAAATCAGTTTTCTTTTTTGATAACGTTCAAAAGATTTGCCCATAGTGGAAAATGAATGTGTAAAAATAGCAAAGTAATTGGAATTATTGAGGGCCGATTTTGGTTTAACAGCATTTTGAATGACCGATAAACTTTCGGCTTTCAGGGATTAGGCTTATTTTTGCCCTCCATATAATGATCGAAAGGCCTACAAGGTCTTGATGCCCTTGTAGATTTGCCTAGATTGGGAGATGAACCTTAAGGTTTCCAAAAAATACCGAATATGAACTACAATTTCAAGGAAATTGAGGCCAAGTGGCAGAACTACTGGAAAGAGAACCAAACCTTTAAGGCGGCTACCCCATATGCCGGGCAGCACCGGAACGGGGAGGGGATAAAACCCAAATATTACGTACTGGATATGTTTCCTTATCCCTCGGGTGCCGGACTGCACGTGGGCCATCCGTTGGGATATATAGCTAGTGATATCTATGCCCGCTATAAAAGGCACAAAGGCTTTAATGTACTTCATCCCATGGGGTACGATTCTTTTGGGCTGCCGGCGGAACAGTATGCCATACAAACCGGCCAGCACCCGGCCATTACTACGGAGGCCAATATCAAAAGATATAGGGAACAGCTGGACAAAATCGGATTTTCTTTCGATTGGAGTCGGGAGGTCCGCACCTCTGATCCCCAGTATTACAAATGGACCCAGTGGATTTTTATACAACTCTTCAATTCCTGGTACAATAAGGATACGGACAAGGCTAAGGATATTTCCGATCTGATCGGCCAATTTGAAAAGGAAGGCAATGCCCGGGTCAATGCGGTCTGCGATGCTGATATTCCCCAGTTTACTGCTAATGAATGGAAGGAATTTTCCAGGAAGCAACAACAGGAAATCCTGTTGCAATATCGATTGACCTACTTGGCGGAGGCCGAAGTCAATTGGTGTCCGGCTTTGGGCACTGTCCTTGCCAATGACGAGATTGTCAACGGGGTCTCCGAAAGGGGAGGACATCCCGTAATCCGTAAAAAGATGACGCAGTGGAGCATGAGAATCTCCGCTTACGCCCAACGATTATTAAATGGACTGGATCAACTCGATTGGCCACAGCCCCTAAAAGACTCCCAAACCAATTGGATCGGCAGGAGCGAAGGGGCTATGGTGAGGTTCAAAGTTCAAGGTTCAAGGTTTAAAGGTAATAACCTTGAACCTGAAACTTTGAACCGTAAAAACTTCATCGAAGTTTTTACCACCCGACCCGACACCATCTTCGGGGTGAGTTTTATGACCTTGGCACCGGAACATGAGCTGGTGGCCCAAATAACCACCCCGGAACAAAAGGCAGAAGTGGAGGCCTATATTGAAGCTACGGCCATGCGTTCGGAGCGGGACAGGATGGCGGATGTCAAGACCATTTCGGGAGTATTTACCGGGGCGTATGCAGAGCATCCTTTTACCAAAGAACCGATCCCCATTTGGATCGGGGACTACGTATTGGCCGGCTATGGCACCGGGGCGGTGATGTCCGTTCCTTGTGGGGACCAGCGGGATTACGATTTTGCGAAGCATTTTAATATTCCAATCCCCAATATTTTTGAGGGAGTGGATATTAGCGAGGAAGCCTTTGCGGACAAAGCGACAACGATCATTGCCAATTCCGACTTCCTAAACGGACTTAGTTATAAGGAAGCTACCAAAAAGGCGATAGCGGAACTGGAAAAAATGGGTCAGGGCGAAGGAAAGATCAATTACCGTTTGCGCGATGCCGTATTTAGCAGACAGAGATATTGGGGAGAACCTTTCCCTGTATATTATGACAAGGACGGAATGCCGCAGATGCTTGACGCAAAATTCCTCCCCCTTAAATTGCCCGAAGTGGATAAATATTTGCCCACGGAAACCGGGGAACCCCCTTTGGGTAATGCCAAAGCGTGGTATTGGTTGCAAAATGGAGATGAAGGAAAAGTAGTTTCTAAAGATGTTTTTGAGAAAACCATGGCGGGGGCTGAACGGAGCCGAAGCCAAGGCGGACCTTTAGAACTCAACACCATGCCTGGATGGGCTGGGAGCTCCTTTTACTTTAACCGCTATATGGACCCCCACAATACCGAGGAAGTGTTCTCCCAAGAGGCCATCAATTATTGGCAGGATGTGGATCTTTATATAGGGGGAAGCGAACACGCTACGGGACATTTGTTGTACTCCCGTTTTTGGCAGAAATTTTTCTATGATAAAGGCCTGGTACCAAAGCCCGAGTTTGCAAAAAAACTCATCAATCAAGGGATGATTACCGGGACAAGTGCTTTTGTGTACAGAATAGGTCAACGTCCTGACGTGTACGTGTCCGCAGATGTAGTAGAAGCCTATAATAATTCCGAAACAAACAATAAGGCATTTCAGTTGATTCAAGGATTTACCGGTCTAACCTTTGATAATCTTACTTTTGATAAGATTCATGTAGATGTGAATTTTGTAAACCTCTCGGATGAGTTGGACATCGTAAAATTTAGAAATTGGCAACCAGAATTTGGGAACGCCAAGTTTATACCCAATGAAGGTCCAATTAAAGTTCTGAGGGAAGTCGAAAAAATGTCCAAATCCAAATACAATGTGGTGAGTCCGGATAGTATCTGTGAGGAATATGGAGCGGACAGCCTGCGGTTGTATGAAATGTTCCTTGGCCCGTTGGAGCAGTCCAAACCATGGAATACCGCAGGGATAACAGGGGTTTTTGGTTTTCTTAAAAAGTTATGGAAACTCTATCACTCGGGCCCCAATGGAGAATTCCATATAACAGACACCCCAATCTCGGGGGGAGACAATGCGGAGAGCTTGGCGGAGTCTTTTAAAACCCTTCATAAAACCATTAAAAAGGTAGAGGAGGACATCGAGAATTTCTCCTTTAACACCTCGGTCTCTACCTTTATGATCTGTGTTAATGAGCTTTCGTCCCAAAAGTGCAACCATAGAGCTATATTGGAGCCCTTGGCCATCTTGTTGGCGCCATACGCTCCACATATATCCGAGGAGCTTTGGGTAAAATTGGGCCATGCCGAATCTATTTCCACCGCATCTTTCCCCAAGTTTGAGGAAAAATATGTCGTGGAAAGCAGCAAGGCCTACCCCATCTCCTTTAATGGTAAGATGCGTTTTACCATGGAGCTGCCTTTGGATATGGACAAGGAGGCCATTGAGAAAGCGGTGTTGGCGTATGAAAAAACGAAAGAGCAATTACAAGGTCGTACACCGAAAAAGGTTATCGTAGTACCGGGCAAGATCGTGAATATTGTAGGGTGATCTTACTCCAATGTTAGTTAAATCAATTTCATTCACCCCTGTCTATGCATAAGATTGAAATTTTGGGTTTTGTGGCCGCCGTACTTACCACTACGGCGTTTGTACCTCAGGTGTACAAGGCTTGGAAAGAAAAGTCTACCAAGGATATTTCGTTGATTATGTATACGGTAATGCTCTTCGGGGTAATTCTTTGGATGATCTATGGCATTTACCACGAAAGCTTGCCCATCACTGTTGCCAATGCCTTTACTGCAATCCTTGTTTTTACTATGGTGGTGCTGAAATTGAAATACAAGTAAAATAGAAATACAAGTAAAATATTGGACCTACATGCTTGGTTGCTTAAGGGTTGACAGTGTCATGCCGACAAAGAATTGGCAAAAGCATCTTCCCGTTGAAGCGACGGGGAAATTAAAAGCTTAGGTTCTTAAATGACTTGCCTAGGGGGTCATTAATAAGCTGGACATTTTGTCAGCAAATGAATGGGGGTATTGGTCGTTAAACAGCGAATAAAGGTTTGGCGGGGTTTTTGTAATTCTTGTAGAGACGGGCTAATGGAAAAATCCGTTATCTTTATCAAATTTTAAAAATGACAGCGTTATGATGTTTTATTATGTAATAGTCGGTGCCATTGCATTGGTGAGTTGGTTGGTTAGCAGAAAGCTTAAAAGCAAGTTTAAGGAATATTCCAAAATTCAATTGCGAAATGGAATGAGTGGTGCAGAGATCGCCGAAAAAATGTTGGCCGATAATGGAATCCGGGATGTGAGGGTAATCTCGACCCCTGGAATGTTGACGGATCATTATGATCCGGCCAGAAAAACGGTTAATTTGAGCGAAGGCGTCTACAATCAGCGCAATGCCGCCGCCGCCGCCGTGGCAGCGCACGAATGTGGCCATGCGGTACAGCACGCGACAGCTTATCAATGGTTGCAGATGCGGTCCAAGATGGTACCCATGGTAAGTGTGGCCTCCGGCCTGTCCCAATGGGTCATTATGGGAGGTTTGATCCTTTCCGCCACTTCTGCCTTAGGAAGTACGTTAATGCTTGCCGGGATTATTTTGTACGGAATTGTTACGGCATTTACGCTTGTTACGTTGCCCGTGGAATACGATGCCAGTAATAGGGCCTTGGCTTGGTTAAAAAACAAGAATATGTTGGCCCCTCAAGAATATGCAGGTGCAGAGGATGCGCTAAAATGGGCCGCCAGAACCTATTTGGTAGCCGCTATTGGTGCGTTGGCTACCCTGGCCTATTTTGTCCTAAGATATTTGGGTAGTAGGGATTAAAAATATTCTAGGCCCATCTAACTCAAAAAACCTGTTGGAAATTTCAAATTCCAACAGGTTTTTTTGTGGTATTTGTTAATGTGTCTAATAAAAATTCATATCATGGTCAAAACAATTGACATCGTTGACCCCTCCGCCTTCGGCACCCCGCCAGAATGGCCATGTCGGGCTGGCGTTCGGACGGGGAATGATTTTGTCGGGCTGGCTCCCCTTGTAAAAAAGGGGAGGACATGTAATACGGCATATTTTCAAAGATTTGAAAATTTTGTACCTTGTATTTCGTACCTCGTACTTCGTTTTTAGTGCGCTTCTAGCCAATTATCCCCCACTCCTAATTCCACATCCAAGGGAACCAAAAGGGTGTAGGCATTTTCCATTTCGGACCGGATAAGCGGTTTTAGGGTTTCCAACTCGGGTTTGTAGATGTCGAAAACCAATTCATCGTGAACCTGGAGCAGCATTTTGCTTTTAAAATCACCTTCCGTTAGTTTTTTATGGATATTGATCATTGCAATTTTAATGATATCCGCAGCACTTCCCTGGATGGGGGCATTCACGGCGTTCCGTTCAGCAGCGCCACGAACCACCGCATTACCGGCATTGATGTCCCGAAGGTATCGGCGCCTTCCAAGGACGGTCTGCACATAGCCTTTTTCCCTGGCAAAATCAATTTGTTCACTGATATAGCTTCGCAACTTGGGATACGTTTTATAATAAGTATCGATTAGATCCTTGGCATCGGAACGGGATAGGTCCGTCTGATTGCTGAGTCCAAAGGCCGATACCCCATAAATGATTCCGAAGTTCACGGTCTTGGCATTGCTTCGTTGCTCACGGGTGACTTCCTCCAACGGAATATTGAAAACCTTGGAAGCCGTTGATGCATGGATATCCTCCCCGTTCTTAAAAGCCTCGATCATGGTCGTCTCTTTACTAAGGGCGGCTATGATCCTAAGTTCTATTTGGGAATAATCAGCGGACAATAAGGTGTAATTTTCATCCCGTGGCACAAACGCCTTACGCACTTCCCTTCCCCGCTCCGTACGGATCGGGATATTCTGTAGGTTGGGATTGTTACTGCTCAATCTGCCCGTAGCGGCCACGGTTTGCATATAATCGGTATGTATGCGGCCCGTTGTAGCGTCCACCTGTTCAGGCAATGCGTCCACGTAGGTGCTTTTTAGCTTAGCCAAGCCTCTATATTCCAGTACGTCCCGAATAATTTGATGGTCCTTGGCCAGGTAGGAGAGTACGTCCTCGGCAGTGGAGTATTGCCCGGTCTTTGTCTTTTTTGGCTTGTCGACCAACTTTAATTTGTCAAATAGGATTTCCCCCAATTGCTTTGGGGAAGCAATATTGAATTCCTCCCCGGCCTCTTGATAAATGGTGGTTTCCAGGTTCTTGATATCGCTGTCCAGATCTTTGGACAGGGATCTTAAAAATTTCTCGTCCAATCTTATGCCCTCCAGTTCCATATCGGCAAGGACATGAAGGAGGGGAATTTCGATTTCCTCAAAGAGCTTTTCTGTTTTTGCTTCTTTCAGCTCGGGCCTAAAATGTTGTGACAATTGTAGGGTGACATCGGCATCCTCTACAGCATATTCCGTTTGCTGTTCCAAGGGAACATCGTCCATGGATAGCTGGTTTTTTCCCTTTTTTCCGATGAGTTCCGTGATGGATATGGGGGTATAGTTGAGGTAGGTTTCCGAGAGCACATCCATGTTGTGGCGCATATCCGGGTTGATGAGGTAGTGTGCCAACATGGTATCAAAACACTTTCCTTTTACCTTGATGTTGTATTTATGGAGTACTTTGATGTCGTATTTTAAATTTTGTCCTATTTTTTCAATGCTTTCCGATTCAAAGAAAGGCCGAAGTTCCTCAATTAACTCTTGGGCTTTTTCGCGCTCTTTTGGGAAGGGCAGATAAAACCCTTTGCCCGCCTCCCAGCTAAAGGCTATCCCGACCAATTCGGCTTCCAAAGGGTTCAGGGAAGTGGTTTCCGTATCAAAACAAACCGAAGTTTGATTGGTCAGATTCTTTAAAAAGAGTTTCATTGCCATCCCGGTTGCTACGCTTTGATAGGAATGGGGTATATCCTTTATGTTTTTTCTGCTCGAAATTTCTTTTAAAGTTTCCATTGGCATACTGCCATCATTTCCAAAAAGCGAAAATTGACCGCCCCCAGCTTCCTGGGCCTGTTGTTTGCCGGTGGGGGTGCTAGTTACTTGGGCAGTGGTTTCCGTAGCTTCCCCGGAGAATATTTTTAGGAACTGGTCTTT
Organism: Sediminicola sp.; assembly: GCA_048266425.1. GTDB lineage: Bacteria > Bacteroidota > Bacteroidia > Flavobacteriales > Flavobacteriaceae > Cerina. Next base: position 13,373 of record JBLWZN010000026.1, on the reverse strand, counting down.
TAGTCTTCTGAACTCCAGTTCCTCAAAAATCTGCTGTACCTTTTCACTGTCCGGCATGGAAAGCTCATAGTTGTCCGCATTAAAGGTAACATCGCAATCAACGCAAATGGTAGCCAATTTTTTGGACAAAATGCCCAGTTCTGCGTTTTCTTCAATTTTCTCCCTCATTTTGCCCTTTAGCTTGTCCGTATTGGCCAATAGCGCCTCCATGGAGCCAAATTCCTCCAAGAATTTTTTGGCGGTCTTTTCCCCAACACCTGGCAATCCCGGAATGTTGTCGCTGGCATCGCCCATCATTCCCAAGTAGTCTATAACCTGTTCTGGCCGTTCTACCCCAAACCGTTTTTGGATCTCGGGGATACCCCAGATTTCAATTCCGTTGCCCATCCGGGCCGGACGGTACATAAAGATGTTCTCCGAGACCAATTGTCCAAAGTCCTTATCGGGCGTTACCATAAACACCTTGTAGTTTTCCTTTTCAGCCTGTTTGGCCAGGGTGCCGATAATATCATCGGCCTCCAGTCCGTTAAGTTCCACCACGGGAATATGCATGGCCCGTAAAATATCCTGTATATAGGGCACGGCTATTTTAATGGCGTCCGGGGTCTGGTCCCTATTGGCCTTGTATTCCGGGAAAAGTTCGGTGCGCTCCGTGCTCCCGCCCTTGTCAAAACATACGGCCAGATGGTCCGGTTTCTCCCTTCTTATAACATCAAATAAGGAATTTACAAATCCTAAGATCGCCGAGGTGTCCATGCCCTTGGAATTGATCCTGGGATTTTTTATCAATGCATAATACCCACGAAAAATGAGTGCATATGCATCCAATAGGAATAGTCGCTTTTGTTCTGACATTGAATTTTTTTTTTATGTTTTGATCTGAAAATTAATTTACTAATGTTGCGTGTCCCGAGAAACGTGACCTGCTGGGGCACCGGCCAGAACGAATCCTTAGGGCGGACAATCGAAACACATCAAAGGACATCCCTACCTTACATGGCAGTTGATCATTCTTTTAAATAAGAACCAGCAGGATGTTTTATCTGCCCCTCCGAGGTGTACATGCTATATGTAAATCCCGGATGAATACAGTATCCGCCGGTTTCCCCTTTTTTATTGATGGCCAAGAAACCAATTTGGAAATCCTGTTTGTCCTTGTTTTTTTTAATTATGCGCTTTACCCCTTCCTCGCACGCTTCTTGGGGAGACATGCCCTGCCGCATTAATTCCACGATTAAAAAACTGCCCACGGTACGGATCACTTCCTCGCCAACACCGGTAGCAGTGGCGGCTCCCACCTCATTATCGACAAAGAGGCCCGCGCCTATAATGGGGGAATCCCCGACCCGCCCTGCGATCTTATAGGCCATTCCACTGGTGGTGCAGGCGCCCGAGATGTCACCGTTTTTGTCGATGGCCAGCATTCCAATGGTATCGTGGTTTTCTATATTGATGATAGGTTGATATTTGGAGGTCTTTTTCCATTCCAACCATTCTTGTCTGGATTTTTCGGTCAAGAGATTTACTTTTTTAAATCCCTTTTCATAAGCAAATTGTTCCGCGCCTTTTCCCGCTAAAATAATATGTGGCGTGTCTTCCATGACCTTGCGCGCAACCGAGACGGGATGTACGATGTTTTGAAGGTAAACTACGGAACCACAGCGGGAATCCTTGTCCATAATACAGGCGTCCAAGGTTACATTCCCATCCCGATCGGGTCGGCCACCAAGCCCAACGGTCTGGTTGTTGGGGTCGGCTTCTTCTACCATCACCCCTTGTTCCACCGCATCGAGGGAATTGCCACCGTTTTTTAAGACCTCCCAAGCTTTTGCGGTAGCATTGTGAAAATTCCAAGTGCAAACAACAATAGGCCGTACTTCCTTTACTTTGTTCATCCCATCGGTGTTCTTGGCATCTTGTTGCTGCTGGGAAGCTAAAATAGGAGCGGAAATCAAGGTTGCCGTACCTAAAGTGGAATTTTTCAAGAAGTTTCTTCGTTTCATGAGGGTGGGTTGTTTAATTTTAAAGCCATAAACACAGGGAAGGGCCTGTCTTTTTCTAGTCTCTAAATATAAGAAACCCCTTAAGGCGGTGCAAAAATAGTTTATGGGTTTAGAAGAATATTTGCCATTCGCAATACGCTTTGCGCCATACGCTTCTTGCGTAAAGCGATATGCGTGCAGCCTTAGGCCGAACGATAGTTTAAATTTTAAAATAAAAGTATAGATATGCTAGTAGAAGTATGTGCCAATTCCTTGCAATCGGCCTTAAACGCCGAAAAAGCAGGGGCAGATCGCATTGAACTCTGTTCGGAACTTGGTGTGGGAGGGATAACCCCATCCTACGGACTGTTAAAATGCGTCAGAAAACAACTTTCCCTTCCTGTGCATGTGCTGATCAGGCCTAGGGGTGGGGACTTCACCTATTCAGAAACAGAGTTCGATGTCATGAAAAAGGACATTGAACTTTGTGTGGAACTCGGGTTTGCAGGAATTGTTTCGGGAGTGCTGAATCCCGATTTCACTTTGGATTTTGACCGCACAATGGAATTGATGGAATTGTCCAGACCGCTAAATTTTACTTTCCACCGGGCCTTTGATTGGGTAAAGGACCCCATTGCGACCTTTGACCAACTTGAAGGAATGGGAGTGGATTATGTGCTGTCTTCCGGCCAGCAAACTTCAGCGTTGGAAGGTATGGGATTGTTGGATCAATTAAATCGGAAGAGTAAGGGATGCACGATAATGCCAGGTGGGGGAATACGTGGGGACAACGCTGTGGATTTTAAGAAAGCGGGGTTCAAGGCGATACATCTTACAGGAACCAAATTCCATAAAACGCTGAACGAAAAACCCAAAATCTCTATGAATTCGTTGAAATTTATGGTGGAAGACGAAATAGCCATCACCGCTATTGGGAATATTCAAAATGTTCTAAAAGGAGTTAAATAAAGTGTAAATGGGCTAAACCTGCGGTCTTAAAAAAATACCTTTGTAAAAAAGCAGTTATGCTACGTTGGATTGTATTTCTTATTGTTTATGTTATATTAGGTCTATATACCTTGCAGGCCCTAAAAACCATAACCAGGTATCCCTGGGTTTATTACACTTTTATGGCCATAGCCATTTTGGTCGTTGGCAACTTTATATATCAGTTTACCCTAGGGGAGACGCCGGGAAGGGTGTTGAGCCGTCCCAAGAGCTATGCTTTTGGATTTTTGATCACTTTGATGGTTTTTGAATTGATCACTATCCTATTTCTTTTTTCGGAAGATATTTTTCGGTTGGTTTCGGCCACGTACTCTAATTTTTTTGGTACCTCTAAAGAATTTACCTTTCCGGAGAGAAGGAGGTTTCTAAGTACCATTGCCCTTGGTATGGCGGCAATACCTTTTGGTGCTATGCTCTTTGGGATGTACAAGGGGAAATATAATTTTAAAGTCCTAAAGTATACGCTGGAGTTCGATGACCTTCCGGATGCATTTGATGGCTACCGGATTACCCAGATATCCGATGTTCACAGTGGGAGTTTTGACAACCGCAATAAAATTGAATACGCCGTGGGACTTATAAATCAGCAAAAGAGCGATGTTTTGCTGTTTACGGGTGATATGGTCAATAATATGGCTACGGAAATGGAGCCTTGGGCCGATCTTTTCTCGACCTTGGAAGCCAAAGACGGCAAATATTCCGTCCTTGGCAACCATGATTACGGGGACTATGTGGAATGGGATACTGAGGAGGCAAAGCAAAAAAACCTGGATGATCTAAAAAAATTGCAAAAGGATATCGGCTTTGATCTTTTGTTGAACGACAGTAGGTTCCTTGAGAAGGGAAATGACCGCATTGCCCTGGTAGGAGTGGAGAATTGGGGTAAGGGAGGTTTTAAAAAGGCTGGCGATCTAACAAAGGCAGCAGAAAAGATTTCAAAGGACGATTTTAAAATCCTGATGAGCCATGACCCTACACATTGGGAAGAAAAAGTTCTTGCCGATGATTACCATTACCACCTAACCCTAAGTGGCCATACGCACGGCATGCAATTCGGGATCGAGATTCCGGGCTGGATAAAATGGAGTCCGGCAAAATGGAGGTACAAGCACTGGGCGGGAATTTACAATGAAGGAGGGGAATATATTAATGTAAACCGGGGCTTTGGATTTTTGGGATATCCGGGCAGGGTTGGGATATGGCCGGAAATTACCGTGATAACACTAAAAAAGAAGGCTTTGGCATGATGCTTATTAGAAAAAAGAGCGCATCGTCTGTCTTTTAACATTTTTTATTACTTTTGATTTAAGTATACTCTATAACCCAACGTTGTACATATGTCTAAATTTGGCGAACTTATAGATTTAAACGTTCCTGTATTGCTCGATTTCTATGCGGAATGGAACGAACAATCCACTGCAATGCACCCTGTTCTTAGGGATGTAGCGGCAGCTTTGGGGGACAAGGGCAAGGTTATAAAAATTGATGTAGACAAGAATAGGGAACTCTCGAACGCCCTACGGGTGAAAGGGTTGCCTACCTTGATGATCTATAAAAAAGGCGAAATGGTCTGGCGCCAAAGCGGGGAGCAAGATGCCAATACCCTCATAGGGATCCTCAACGAATATATTTGATATAAGTTCAGGCATCAAGCAATCCAACAACAAAGTGTTTTTGTATTAAAGCTTGCTACCTGAGCTTGTACTTTAATTGATAGCCTCAGGGATTACCATACTATCTATAACCTCTTCCGACGTTGTATCGTTAAATTGAATTGAATCCATCACATCGGGATTGCTGTCCGGCATAGGAGGAATAGCGCTGGGCTCCACATCCTCCTTCTTGTAGAAGTGACTGAATTTGTCGATATATTCATTAAATATCAAGGTTTCCTTATCGGCGATACCCTTGTCCTTGTTGTCCACTAAAATGTCGATATTTCTACGATAACCCTGCATGGCATCCAAAATATCGTCCAGTTTTGTGTATTGTTCATCAAGCGGGATCCCAGCATAATAGTCCAGCCTTTCCTGGTATTTTTTCTTGAGTTTTTGAAAAAGGTCCCTCGCTTTCTGGGATTCCCCCACTTTGTAGTAGCCATCCACAAAGGGTTCTACAAATGCGTAATAACCAAAGCCATCAACTGGCATGTTTGTCATGGCAATATCTATGACATCCTTGGCCTTGTCAATTTTATTTTCCGCAATGAGCGTCTCTGTTAACCTGGCCATGTTCCCCCTAAAGGAAAGACTTTGGGAACGTGTTTGGGGATCCAGATAAATATTTGGGTCGCCAGAATTCCCCCATTCCCATTTTTTAACGATATCATACATAAGGTCTCCGTCTATGCGGCCCATTTCGTAGAGACTTTTGTTTTTGGTCTTGATGGGAACCAGTTTATAGACCAATCCATCCAGCTGCAAATAATCCTTCATCCAAATGTACTCCCCATTGTCAAAACTACCTCCGGAAAAATAAATAGGGCGCTTCCAATCGTTGTTAGCAATTATATCCAACATCATGATCCTATTCTTGGGCAATGCACTTTGAGGTAGATCTATATCGATATAATCCACTATGAGGGCGGAATCCTTCTCTTTAACCAAACCGCTTTCCAAAACATTCTTTTTGTTTACAGGAATACGGATCTTATTGGTGGGGTAATAGACAAGATCCAGGGTGCTTTCTGGATATTCACTGATGTCCCCGCCCTGTTTCTGGATAAGGGACCGGAACTTGGTCTGCGGTTTGTCGCTACCTACCCAATCCATAAAATCTTTTATGTTCCACCTGTTCTCGGTAATCTTTTGGTAATATATTGCGTCCCGCGTGCCCCACCGGTACTTGTCATGGGTCAACTGGGAAGGAATGGGGTCACTGGTATAAGCCTTGCGCTTCATTTGGTCTATGTACCAATCCGTAGCAAATAGGCTGGTGTTCACAATCCTGACATCGGTACGGTAGCCTTCTATTTCTTGGGCATACCAAAGCGGGAAGGTGTCGTTGTCCCCAATGGTAAAGAGGATGGCCCCCGCATTTTCTTGGGTAGAGGTAAGGTAGTCCTTAGCTATGGCCTGGGTGGTAAAGCGATTAGATCTGTCATGATCGTCCCAATTTTGATAAGCGACGACCACTGGTACCGCAAGTAGGCAGATTAATGTTATGGCCGGGGCCAATATTTTTGGCGAAATCAATTTTTTGAATTCATCAAACAGTCCATAGACCCCCATGCCTATCCAAACGGAAAACAGATAAAAGGAGCCAACTAGGGAATAATCCCTTTCCCGGGGCTGGAAGATACCGGGATTGGTGTAGAACTGTATGGCAATTCCAGTAAAAAGGAAGAATACCAACAGTGCCCAGAATTGTTTGGGGTCTTTTTTTATTTGGAACAAGAGCCCTACGATTCCTAGAATAAGGGGTAAAAAGAAATAGGTGTTCCTTCCTTTGTTGTCCAATACGTCGCTAGGTAGATTATCTTGACTTCCCAAACGCATATTGTCCACAAATTTAATCCCGCTGAGCCAGTTGCCATGATCGTCGTATTTCCCTTGAAGATCATCTTGCTTTCCAACGAAATTCCACATAAAATAGCGCCAGTACATATAACCAAATTGAAATTGGAACATATACTTTACGTTTTGCCAAACGGTGGGTGGTTCAACCTCTATATATTCACTGAATTCCCTTAAGAATTTTATATATTGACCGGCCCCTATATCTCCTTTGGCATATCCCTCCCTAAATTGCTTTACCGCATTCCTAAGGTCTTCATTGGATTGATACTCCCTCTTGATATTAAATTCCAGAGGGTCAAAATACTTGATATAGTTTTCCGCATTCTGTTCGCTCCACATTCGAGGCAAGATGCCAACGTGTTTTGGATTGGGGCCGGGAATTGCATTTTCATAATGGTTTACGATGACGTATTTGCCCAATTTTTCATCTTTTTCATATTTGGGTTCATCGTCTTCTTCCGGCCCATTGGGGGCGAACATCGACGAATAATACGCTCCGTATACCGGGCTGTCCACACCTGGATATTGTTCCCTGTTGTAATATGCCAGTAGGGATCTTGCATCCGATGGATCGTTCTCATTGATCACCGTATCTGCATTGGCACGGATCGGGAGCATAATCCACGAGGAAAACCCTAGAAACAGGAACATAAGACACAGGACGAAAGTGTTTGCGGTTCTATAATCGTGTTTTCGGGTATAACGCAGTGCGAACGCAATGACTCCAACAAAAATAAGCCCCATGATTATAGTGCCCGAATTGAACGGCAGTCCAAAGTTGTTTACAAAAAACACTTCGCTCCAACCAAATAATTTAAGCACATACGTCAACGAAAATTTATATACCAGCATCAGTACCGCTATAACCAAAACGTTGGCTATAAGAAAATTCTTAACCGTAGTGGTTTTGTATCGTTTAAAATAGTAGAACAGACCAATGGTTGGAATCGCCAAAAAGCCCATAAATTGGATTCCGAAGGTAAGGCCCACTACGTAAGAAATGAGTACCAACCATCTATTGCCCCTTGGGCTATCAAGTTCGTCGACCCATTTAATTCCCAACCAAAGCAACAGTGCCATAATGCAACTGGCCGAGGCGTACACTTCCGTCTCAACGGCATTGAACCAAAAACTGTCGGTATAAGTAAACGTTAGGGCACCAACCAGACCGCTTCCAAGAACCGCAACTGCCTTGTTGTTCGTCATAGGTCCGTCGCTCACTATTAATTTCCGCATTAAGCTTGTAATCGTCCAGAACAGGAAAAGAATGGTAAAGGCGCTCGAGACCCCCGAAACATCATTTACCAATTTGGCGACATGTTCCGGTCCGGAAGCAAACATGGCGAAGAATGCGCCGATCATTTGTAGCAAGGGGGCACCTGGGGGATGCCCCACCTGTAATTTTGCCGAAGTTGCAATGTATTCCCCTGCGTCCCAAAAACTTACTGTGGGTTCAACTGTAATAGCGTATGTAATGAGGGCAATTAAAAAAACGGACCACCCAAGAAGGGTATCCCATTTCTCGAAGTTCTTTAAAAACATGAAATATGAGGTTTACCTATGGGGGCGAATTTACTAATTTAAATAGATATGACCTTCAATTTTTGCTAAACCTTAGGTTTATAGGTCTTGACGCTCATTGTTGCATCGCCAAATTGCCCTACCAACAGAATTCTATTCCACTTGAATGGGTTTTTGGGATTCTGGACCGTACTGATTTATGAGACCGTTTCCAAGCTTTTGAAATTCTTCATTACCTGCCATTTCACGTACTTTAGCCGGGTCGAAGTTCCCCTTAAAATAAAGGAAAGAACCGTTTTGACCATTGTTGTTATAAATTAAGATCTCTTTTACGGTATTTTTCTTTTCTCGAATAGAGATAACATTTCGGTTTAGGCCGTCGTTTTTTCGATATACCTCGATAAAGGATTTCCCGGTTATGCCTTCCATTTGCTTGTTCAGGTATTCGGTCCGTTCCGAAGTTGTGCTGGGAAACTGCATATATCGCAAATCCTTGGTGTTGCCTATCAACGCATTCATTTCGGGGGAGATATTGCCAATTAGGGACAACATAAACCGAGGTACCCGCAACGCCGTCACTTGATCGTCATTTTTATGGGCATTGTAAAAGGTATCTATTGAACTGTAGGTAGAGCAAGAGTCCATTGCTAATAGCAACAGTATTAAGAGCAAATTTTTAGGCATTTTTGAGCTTTTTGGATAATTTTAAATATAATGAAAAACCGAAAGGGATGTTGGTCTTCCCGGTTATTTTTGGATATTGTGATTAAAAATGTTTGTGCAACTGAAACTTTGTTTTAAATTTGCACGCTCTAAAGCGGTATTGGCCTATGGTGTAATTGGCAACACAGCTGGTTTTGGTCCAGTCGTTCTAGGTTCGAGTCCTAGTAGGCCAACTCACGAATCCCTTGATTTCATTGAAGTCAGGGGATTTTTGTTTTCTTGGGTACAACATAGGTACAACAAATAGCGTTTTTGCTAAATATTTATTTTTCTTCTAATAATTACTTATTAATTCGTATTCTCAATTTAATACGTCCAAAAGTTTCATGGGATAAGGTTTTTTAATTCAAAAGTTACAAGTCCAGAGGAGTGAAACAAAAGTTCTGAATTATGGGATTTTTTAATTTTATTGAATTGAGGGAATACACTATGGAGTTGATCCGAGTTTCAATTATCGGATTAAAAATCAACGCAAGTTGTTTGCCTACAAGAAGAAGCTTTTTATGCCTTGTTTGATAAGGTTGTCCAAACATATTGAGGCGAAGCGAAAGGATACACTCCCCAAATGGATTGATGGTGTGGAGTCTATGCAGCTTCTCAATATAAAATCTTTGAGCACCATACAAAAATTAAGAGATGAGAGAAAGATTAGATTTTCCCAGCCCCTTAGAAAAATAATCCTTTTACGACCATGATTCTGTCACCCAGTACATTGGGAAGCATACCCGAGAAACCTTTTAAGACAGGAGCGAGGTAACTAAAATTGATGAAAATTACCAGGATGCCTTTAACCTTGGCTAAGAAAATTCAAAAGAATTGAACTTGAAATCGCTGATTTTGTAAAGATATAAGCCAGCAATGAACGCATGATGGCAATTCATGCTGGGATGGAACAAAACAACAATGAGATTATTCCAGGAAAGAACAAAAACAAAGGACCGCACTTTACGATTAGATTCTTTACGATGTATCCTCAGAACTACAAGAAATTACGGTTGATAAAGCAGACAGACTGGCCGACCGATCACTTCAAAAATATACTTATAATTTACAAGATTTAGTTGATTAGGTAGATAACTGGGCAAAGTCAAAACAATTGTCTGTCAAAATACTTATAACTATACTAATTCGCTGTCATATATATCTTACATTGGGTCACTGGCACGAACTCACTAGGGCCCACATATTAAATACAAAGCCTCCAAGCTCTTGGAGGCTTTGTGTGTTTTTCGTTTATGGACAACTTATAAACAATTGGAATTCCAAAAGGGAATTAATACAAATTCTTTCATTTTTAAACAAAATGAAGCCAATTTCATATAGAAATCATCTTTCTAAATCATTTGGGGCCCTAGCAAGCATACATGGTTTTATTTGAACCATTTCTGATTAATTGCTACATCAACGTGATTTACCTCCAATATTTAGCACTTTAAGTATTTTCCAATAAACCTCATTGTTTTCATAAACGCCTTGGAATTTATCAGAATATGGTCCATACGCAAAAATGGGTACCATAGTAGCGGTATGATCATTGGTTGTAAAATCACCTTCAATTATTTTATGATCTAAATTTCCCTGGGGAATACTAAATCCCGAAGTTTCATGATCTGCTGTTACAATGACTAAGGTGTTTCCAGAGGCATCGGCAAATTTAACGGCTTCGGTAATGGCCCTGTCAAAATCTATCCCTTCGGAAACAATTCCCGAAACGTTGTTTAGATGGCTATTGCTATCTATCTGAGCTGCTTCAACCATTAAGAAGAATGGCTTGTTTTTGGATTTTAAAAACTCCAGACCATTTCTCGTTACCTCGGCCAACTGGTTTCCACGGCCGTGTAAAACTCCGGGTACCTTGTCCTCAGACAAGAAATAACCAACCCTGTCCAGTTTGCTTCCTCCTATAGCTTCAATACTCTTCAACATGGTGAATCCTGTAGATATCCCATTATTTTGAAAGTCTTGTGCCCCGCCGCCGATGAACAAGGAGAATTTGCTTTTGCTTAGGTCTTCGGCAATTTCCTTGATATCCGATCGATCTTTTTGGTGGGCATAAAAGGAAGCTGGTGTGGCCCCGGTTATGCCGTCAGTGGTGATACATCCTGAAATATAGCCATGCTTTGAGAGTTCTTCGGGTATATTGATGATTGGTTTTCCAGAAATGTCTACTCCAATGGCACGATTATAGGTCTTTGTTCCAGTTGCAAGTGCCGTTCCAGCAGCGGCGGAATCGGTGGTGAAGTCGTCGGCCGATTGTGTTTTAATAAACCCTATGCTTTTAAACTGGGTCAAAGTCAGTTCACCTCCATTGGCCAAAACCGATGATGAAATTTGTGTCAATCCGTTTCCATCCCCGATAAGCAAAATAATATTTTTTGGGGGGGTAATCGTTTTATCAGATTCGAAGGAGGGATTGTAAACGTTTGAAACAATTTTATTTTGATATATACGATTTTGTATAGTATTTAAGTACTTGGCACATGCAAAAGGCATATCGGTATTTATATAATCGACTCCCATATCGGTAAGTGCTTTCCAAGAAGTTTTGCTGTCGGGGGTGGCCCAAAACCTAAAGGGCTTTCCATATGAGTGTGCCTTTGTGATTGTTTGTATAACTACGGCCGAATCTTTTTTTGTCAATCGTCCTAAACCGTTCCATTTAGAAAAGTTTCTAAAATTTAAGCTAATTAATGCCACTTTGGCCCACATGGAATCGTTATTTAAATCGTCCAAATTTTGATAATCAAAATATATGTAGTTGGGATAGGCATCAAACTCATTAGGAGGGGGCACATTTCCAGATATCACAACGGAAATATTTTTGTTATGTATTATAGCTGGATATTTTTCCAACAATGTGATTAGCTTCTTCAAGGTAGCATGGGTCTCTGATTTTATATCCACAAGTAGCTGCAATTGGTTTGGTCCCTCCAAATTTAAGTCCATTGCGTTTTGCAGAGGCCGTAGATATAAGCTTTCGATGGTATGCGATTCCTTGATGTCTTCATGGCTATGCGTTGCATACAATGTGCCATTTTCCAAAAAGATGTCCACTTCAATTGAATTTAACCCATTGCCATAGGCGTTCCAAAATGGAATATTTTGCATATAATCATTGTGGGAATGTATTTTGGGCGATTCCGATTGTTGGGCATGGATTATTTGTGCTAAAATCAAAAATGTGATAAACAAAAATTTAAATAGTGCATTCATAAATGTAAATTTTATAGTATTGATGGGAACTAAATTATGGATTTTAAAATCCAAAAGACAACGAGGTTTTATGCAAACCTTTGCATAAACTTTTACATTGGATTAATTCTGATTTTGAAAATTTTATTGTTATTTGGTTATCAAATTAACTAATTTAAACTACTAAATATGAAGAAACTAAAATTTTTGATGCTGACTCTGCTCGTCAGTTACTCTTCAATCTCATGGGCACAATCCGAGATAACGGGAGTGGTTGTGGATGATCAGAATGTTCCGCTTCCAGGAGCGAACGTGGTAGTAAAGGGCAGTTCAAGAGGAGTGGTAACCGATTTTGATGGCCATTTTAAGATTGAAGCCTCAATAGGGGATATCTTGGAAATCTCTTATATAGGAATGACAACACAACAGGTTGTGGTTGAAAACTATAGCTCACTTACCGTGGTGTTACAAACAGATGCTACAGTGCTGGATGATGTTGTTGTGGTTGGCTATGGAACGCAAAAAATTAAAGATGTGACCGGGGCCGTCAAACGGGTTACTAGCGAGGAATTCAACAAAGGGGTGGTAACCAATCCTGGACAGCTTATACAAGGAAAGGCTGCGGGGGTTAATGTTACTTCATCCAGTGGCGAGCCCGGTAGTGGGCAGCGAATCATTATTCGTGGACAAGGTACTGTCCGTCAGGGGTCCGGACCTTTATTTGTTCTGGACGGCTTTCCGTTGGGACTTGCAGGTACGGGTGCCGGAGAAAGCCCTTTGAATTTTATTAATCCAGATGATATAGAAACCATCGACATTTTAAAGGATGCATCCGCAACTGCCATATATGGTGCACGAGGAGCCAATGGAGTGGTGATTATTACCACTAAAAGAGGTAAAGCGGGAGTTTCAAGGGTATCCCTGTCAACGAGCTTGGGAATTTCGACCTTGGCGCGAAAACTTGATGTTTTCAGTGCAGACGAATTCCGTAAGCAAGTTGCTGCAATTCCTGGAAATGAATTAATAGATGGTGGCGGATCTACTGATTGGCAAGATGAACTTACCAGGACCGGAATTACCCAGAATTACGACGTGGTATTATCTGGAGGTACCGATAAGTTAAATTATTATGCTTCCGTGGGTTACCAAGATCAGGAAGGAATCGTATATAATTCTGGGCTTAAAAGAAAGAGTGCCAGGGTTAATGTTACCCAAAAACTATTGGACGATCGTTTAAAAATTGATTATAATTTAAATACAACGCTCACAGATAATTCTAAAAACAACAATTTAGGATATTCCACAAACCCAACCTTTGATCCTTATACCGCGGATGGGGAGATTAATAATCCTTTAATTTGGGACAATCCTTTGTTGCACAATAAATATGTCGGTGATTATTTGGAAAGCCGCAGAATGTTGTTCAACA
>JBLWZN010000025.1:0-65989 GCA_048266425.1 Sediminicola sp. | reverse complement strand
GGTTAAAACTTTAAATTTATTTGTCCTATTTATATTGTTTTGTCAAAATATAAAAGCTCAAAATTCTTATGATCCAGGATATGTTCTTACCATAGAAAATGATACCATCAACGGTTATATCCTAAATGATATAGATTCCAAATTAGCTTATAAAATAAGCTTTAAAAATGAGTTGTCAGATTCAACGATTACACAATATACGACCAATGAACTATTGGGCTTTGGCTTTACTTCCGGACGCGTATTTGAGCGTATGCAGATTAAAAACAAAAATCAAGCGAGTACTGATAGTTCAAATGTTTTTGCAAAAAAATTAATTGATGGAAAAATCGACCTTTATATTTGGCGCCATAAAAAAATAAATTCGAACGATTATTTTATAACAAACAACCCTTCAGGAAGGGAAGCACAATTAACCAAACCTAAAAATGAAAGAAAAGAAATAGATGGCAAAATATATTCGAAAACGAATTATAAATATAAAAACCAAATAGTTTATGTCGAAAATGATGGAACCCTTGAAGCCAAAAGAAGCAAAAGGTTGAAATTTGGCGAAAAAGCAATTGGCAAGGAAATCTTATCATACAACAGAAATTTTCAGGAGGAATACCCTATAAAAAAATATGAAGAGCCCTATGAATTCAGTTATGATATCTTAGCGGGCATTCCTTTGACTTTTAACGAGGAAAATACAGCTTTTATGATCGGTTTTTTCCGAAACAAAACCTTTGTTGAAAAAACCAATAGAATTTCCTACTTAAGCGGAATCATCTATAGATATTGGAGTTCCAATGACGGGAATCTAGACTACCAATATGAAAGCGGAACACCAAATTATAGACAGCAAATATTAAATATCATACCCGTAGGGGTTAAATTTCAAGGAAATTCTGGACGAGTAATAACCTACGGATACATTGGTGCGGGTGTAGCGGCGATGATAAACACCAACCACGTTATTGAAGATTATGAAATGTGGGGAGCCAAACAACATTTGGCGGAATCTATCCTACGGTGAATGCGGGAGTAGGTGCCAAAATTAAGGTGAATTCAAATTATATTTTAACCGAAATAGCCCCTACTAGATTAGCCGTTTATTTTAATGTTGGCTACTCCTTTTAGGCTTCCATTGGCAAAAAGAAAAAACTGCTGCACAAATTCGGCAAACTTGCAGTAATCCGTTCCTAATAAACTTTCACTTTGGTTTATCGCCCTATGAGCAAAATTTTCCGACTTGGTTTTTAACTTTAACCACAATATCTTTAGCTCCAAACCCCAATAAAAAAATGGCCAAAACAAAGACCGCCTTTTTCTGCCAAAACTGTGGCACCCAATACGCTAAATGGATAGGACAATGCGGAGCCTGTAAGGAATGGAATACCATTGTGGAAGAAGTGCTGGAAAAAGAGGAAAAGACCCCTTGGAAAAGCACCGCCAGCACCACCAAAAAAGTTGCCGCCCCACTTCGCGTCAAGGAAATAAGCACGGAAAAGGAACTGCGGCTCAACACCTATGACCAGGAATTTAACCGGGTATTGGGCGGTGGCATGGTACCTGGATCTTTGGTGCTGTTGGGGGGAGAACCGGGCATTGGGAAAAGCACGCTCCTACTCCAGATCGCCTTAAAACTTCCCTACACTACCCTTTATGTTTCCGGAGAGGAAAGCCAGAAACAGATCAAAATGCGGGCAGATCGAATCTACCCCCATAGCGAGACCTGTTTTATCCTAACCGAAACCAAAACCCAAAATATATTCCGACAAATTGAGGCCATAGAACCCGACATTGTCGTTATCGACTCCATTCAGACCCTTCATTCGGATTATATAGAATCTGCTGCGGGAAGCATATCCCAGATCAGGGAGTGCACGGCAGAACTTATCAAGTTCGCCAAGGAGACCAACACACCCGTACTTTTGATCGGCCATATTACCAAGGATGGTTCCATTGCAGGGCCCAAGATTTTGGAACATATGGTGGACACAGTGCTGCAGTTTGAAGGGGACCGCAATTACGTGTACCGCATTCTTAGGGCCCTAAAAAACCGTTTCGGTTCAACGGCCGAGCTGGGAATTTACGAGATGCAGGGAAGCGGGTTGCGGGAGGTAAACAACCCATCCGAAATCTTGATCTCCAAAAACGATGAAGGCCTAAGCGGTACGGCCATAGCGTCTACCATAGAGGGCATGCGACCCTTGATGATCGAGATCCAAGCCCTGGTCAGTACGGCAGTGTACGGCACGCCCCAACGATCTACCACGGGGTATAACGCAAAGCGGTTGAACATGCTCCTTGCCGTTTTGGAAAAACGGGCCGGATTTAAACTTGCTGCCAAGGATGTATTTCTAAATATTACCGGGGGAATCTCCGTGGACGATCCAGCCATAGATTTGGCGGTAATTGCAGCCATACTTTCCAGTAATTCCGATATTCCCATAGACAAAGGAATTTGTTTTGGGGCCGAAATCGGCCTTGCGGGGGAAATACGACCCGTGCAACGGGTGGAACAACGTATTCTGGAAGCTGGGAAATTGGGTTTTCACACCATTTATGTCTCCAAAAACAATAAAATTTCCCTGAAAAACACCAATATTAAAGTACAATTGGTGGCTAAGATCGAGGATGTAGTGGGGAGTTTGTTTGGGTGAATTCTGCTTTTCGCAATACGCATATGGCTATACGCTTTTTAAATAGCGTCTGCCAAAAGCGCGCTTATCACCTTCTCATCATCCTGGCCACAAACAAAATAATCAAAATCACTACGAAGATTAAAGCTGCTTGCCAAAAACCGATTGCTAGTATATGCATAACACTAAATGGGACTATCACTGTTTCTATGGTATAAAATTGGAATTATCTCAATATTGCATTGGAGGAAAAATCAAGGACTGGTACAGTCCCGAACAAGCATTTTTAGGGAAGAAATTTGAATTTTTTGACATTTTCCTTAAAATACATTTGTCTTTCTTCTTTTGTCCTTTGTCCTTTCTTGAATAAATCAGGATTTACAAACCTATTCGTGTTATAGACAAGCCCATTATGGTGCCGGATCGGGAATCTCGTTATGGATTGCCTCGATTCCCGCAAGGACCTCATCGGTCAGTTTCACGTTAATACTCCCTATATTCTCTTTTAACTGGCGCATATCCGTGGCTCCGATAATGGTGCTCTTAACAAAGGGGCGGCTATTGACAAAAGCCAAGGACATCTGGGCAAGTGTCAGATCGTTCGCCTGTGCAAGCTCATAATATTTCTGGGTGGCGGCCGTAGCCGGTTCACTACTATAGCGCTTATAGTTTGGGAAAAGGGTAATTCTGGAGTTTGCAGGTTGCCTTCCGCCCAAATACTTGCCACTGAGTACTCCAAAACCCATTGGGGAATATGGAATAAGCCCAATACCCTCCCGAATTGATATTTCCGCAAGTCCAATTTCAAACGTTCGGTTTAGCAAACTATACGGGTTTTGTATGGTTATCATCCTGGGAAGATTGGCATGTACCTTGCTTTCCTCCAAAAACCGCATAACTCCCCAAGGTGTTTCATTGGAAACACCGACCTGTCTTATTTTGCCTTCCCGGATCAAGTCCCGAAAGGTTTCCAACACTTGGTGAAGGTTATCTTCCCAAGGATCGGCCGCATCGTGCTTATAACCCCGGGTACCAAAAAAATTGGTCTTGCGCTCCGGCCAATGCAATTGGTACAGGTCTATATAATCCGTTTGAAGGCGTTGCAAACTGCCTTCAACCGCTTCAATAATGGATTCCCTATCAAATCCGGTCGTTCGGATAAACTTGGTCTGTCCTCCCCTTCCGACGATCTTTGAGGCCAGCACCACTTTGTCCCGATTGCCCGTCTTTTTAAACCAAGACCCAATTATCTTTTCTGTTTCGGCATAAAGTTCGCGGGAAGAAGGAATGGGATACATTTCGGCCGTATCAAAAAAATTGACTCCCTGGTCCAAAGCATAATCCATTTGTTCATGGCCCTCGGCCTCGGTATTCTGTTTGCCCCATGTCATGGTGCCCAAGCAAATTTTACTGACTTCGATATCGGTGTGGGGCAAGGTGGTATAGTTCACTTGAATGGATTGAGGTTAATAATCAATGGGAACAAAGATAAAAGAACAAAGACAATAGACATATTTTTCTTTGGCAGCATTAAAATATGCCGTGTTTGTTTTAAAATGGGGTCGAGGACAACCTTCCGTTCAAAAAAGTCGGTTGTTAACCCAACAACAATGTTAAACGATCCCAATCTAGTGGGGGAGAACTCAAGGGGCAGCAATCTCTATAAGAATCGGGCAGTGGTCGCTATGTTTTGCACCTGGCAATATTACCGATCTTTTTAAACGGCCTTCCAGGGGACGGGAAACCATACCGTAATCTAAACGCCAACCTTTATTATTGGCCCTTGCATTGGCGCGATATGTCCACCACGTATAATTATCGGGTTCTTTATTGAAATGCCTAAAACTATCGATAAAGCCACTCTTTATAAAATTTCCGATCCACTCCCTTTCTACCGGTAAAAATCCGGATACATTGGCATTTCTAATGGGGTCATGAATATCTATAGCCTCGTGGCAAATATTGTAATCCCCGCATATGACCAAATTTGGACGTTCCTGCCTAAGCCGCTTGATATACTCGTGAAAATCTGCCATATACTGCAGTTTATGGCCTAATCGGGCAATGTTTGTGCCCGAAGGCAGATATAGGCTCATGACGGAAAGACCATTAAAATCGGCCCGTACGTTGCGACCTTCAAAATCCATATAATCCAATCCCGTTCCGAACTCAACATGATCCGGTCGGGTCTTGGACAATATTGCCACTCCGCTATACCCCTTCTTTTGGGCACTGTACCAGTAATGATAGGGATAACCCGCGTCTTCGAAAAGGGAAAGATCCAATTGATCTTCGTTTGCCTTTATTTCCTGCAGGCAGACCACATCAGGATCTGCGCTTTGCAGCCATTCCAAAAAACCCTTCCTTAGCGCCGCACGGATACCATTTACGTTATATGAGATTATTTTCATTTTATTTGATTCGAATCAAGTTTGGACAAAAGTGGAAAGACATTTTTATGTGCAAATTCTTGTCTTTGCCTTTTTTCCTTTCGTTCTTCATCCTAATTTTTATTGAGGTCACACAATTTCAAAATTGGTATACAAATTCTTCCTGCGACCGTCCTGCCGGAACAATCGTTCAAAAATAGGAATAGTTTCCCAGTCCTTAAAACACATGATTTGCGGTAATCCCAAAGTCCACCCTTCCCTGGTGTAGTAAAAGTTGATGGTTCGAGGATATAATCATTATCTTTATAACTTATTTTGTTTCCGATATGCTAAAAAATTTCCCCCTTCTTTACCTATTGGTAATTCTACCCTGTTTTTCCACGGCGCAGCAAACCCCGCTGGACAGCATTACCCAACTTGAGGAAGTGATCCTGCTGGATTCCTCAAGGACAAAAGCCGCCTTGGGAATCGTTCCTTCCACCCAAATAGGCCCAAAGGTTTTTCAAAACTATAGTCCAGCGGACATAGTATCTCCGTTAAATCAGATTCCGGGGGTTTATATCCTATCGGGGGCCATTGCCACAAATAGGGTCACTATTCGCGGCGTGGGGGCCCGAACTCCTTATGGATCGGACAAGGTACGGTTGTATTTTGACGGCATCCCGGTCACCGATGGTACCGGGTTCTCTAGCTTGGAAAACTTTGATCCTGAAAACTTGAACAGTATCGAAGTGATCAAAGGGCCCAAAGGCACCGGTTATGGCACCAACCTGGGAGGTGCGATCCTACTCAACCCCAAGGAAGCCCAAAAGGGAACGCTCGACCTTTCCAACAATCTTACATTGGGATCTTATAACCTCTTTAAAAACAATATTAGTGTGGGCCATAATGACAACGGGTTCGCGTTGGGGCTACAATATGGGCATATGCAGACCGATGGGTACAGGGAGAACAGCGCATATAACGGCAATGGGGTCCTGTTGAATTCTTCGTATCAGATCGATCCAAAAAATAGGATCTCCCTGATGCTGAACCAAATCGACTACAAAGTTTATATTGCCAGTTCCGTGAGCAAAACCTCCTACGACGAAGACCCTAAGAAGGCTGCCCCGACATGGGCAGCGGCCCAGGGGTACAAAGCCGTAAATTCTACCTTGACGGGGATTTCCTATGGCCATACCTTTGGCGATCGATTGGAGAACACTACCAGTATTTTCTATTCATATCTGGACAACTACGAGCCCAGGCCGTTTGATATATTGGACGAATTCACTAACGGCTTCGGTTTCCGAACTTTATTTCTAGGGAATTTCACGATTATGGGAAAAAAGGCCGAATATTCCCTGGGCGCTGAACTTTACAAGGACGAATACAATTGGGGCACATTTGAGAACCTATATAGGGAAAACAACGGCAATGGGTCCCTGCAAGGGGAGGCCCTTAGCCAGAACAAGGAATTCCGGGACCAACTGAACACTTTTGGCACCTTTACCTACCCGTTCACCGATTCCTTCAAGGCGCAGGTTGGGCTGAACATCAACAAGACCCAATACGATTTTCACGACCTGTACAATTCGGGGTCGGACAATAAAAGCGCGTCCAAGTCCTTCGATGCCATCCTTTCGCCAAGCCTTACCCTTGAATATGCCCTGAGCCGGGAAATAAGGCTCTTCGGCAATATCAGCCATGGATTTTCCAATCCCAGTCTGGAAGAGACCCTTACCCCTGACGGCGTTATAAACCCCGATATTGCCCAAGAGACCGGAATGAACTACGAAGTGGGGGGCCGCCTTTTCTTACTGGCCGACAAATTGGGGATCGATGCCACCCTGTACCTAATGGACATCAAGAATCTCTTGGTCGCACAACGGGTGGGGAACGATCAATATGTCGGTAAAAATGCGGGCAGTAGCAGGCACCAAGGATTGGAGCTCGGAATAAATTATGATTTCCAAGCTTCCACGGACCTGCAGTTGACCCCATTCTTTAACTATACCCTTAGCGATGATAATTTTGTGGATTTTGTGGATGGGGACAACGACTACTCGGGCAACCCATTGACGGGGGTGCCTAAGAACAGGATAGACTCGGGGCTACAGTTATGGCATACCTCTGGATTTTACTGGAATACCACCTGGCAGTACGTCAGTGAAATTCCCCTAACGGACGCCAACACCCTAAGCAGTAATGCGTTTAACCTTTGGAACTCCCGGGCAGGTTACAAAAAGCAGATTTTTAACAAATTTTTCCTCGGCGTGGATCTTGGCATCAACAATATTGCAAACGCCCGTTATGCCTCATCCGTGCTTATAAACGCAGTTGGTTTTGGAGGTGCCGAACCCCGTTATTATTATCCCGGGAACGGTCGGAATTGGTACTCTAGCTTACAGCTAACCTATAAGTTATGATTTAAAAAGGTCGTTAAATTTCCTTGGGACAGGATTTCTGCACGAATTGGTTCAATCAAAAAAACCTAACAGGTCTTGCTGTCGGCGACAAGCAAAAACCCGTTAGGTTCCGGTATTAACTGTGCCCAATACCATAATACGGGGACACAAATAATGGTTATAGGGATTTAAACCATTCCTGAAATTGGGTCCCTAACAAAAAGATGGGTTTTTGGGTTCCGTTGATGGCACTCATAAGGCTCATAATCCAAAGGATAAGGACGAATATCCACCCAATAAAATTTATTAAAGGAATCCAAGAAACCACTAACCCCAGTAACCCTATTCCAAGTACCTGACGGATATAGAACGATCCTATTTCCGTTCGGTTTTGGTTGTTCATGATCAGAGCCACGATCCACCCGATAAGGGTAATATGGGCTATAATCGCGACGTTTTTACCCGCATCCGGATTGGCAGCATCAAAAGTTCGCTTTGATTCCTCCTTAAAATCGTTGGCTGCCCGTTTTGCATTTTCCGAAAAATCGTCCGCGGATTCCTTTGCATCCTCGGCAAAGTCCTTGGCTTTCTTCTTGGCTTTATCAAAGGCATCCTCTGCCTTATCCCCCAAATCTTTTTTATCGTCTGACATGATTTTATTGTATTGATTAGCAGTTAAATGTAGTAATAATTTTAGAATCAAAGAAATGCTTTATCAACAGGTTCCCAAAGTTCCAATTTGTTACCTTCGGGATCTAGGATCCACCCAAATTTGCCGTAGTCATATTCTTCTATTTCCCCTACTATGGTAACTCCTTCCTTCCTTAGGGCATCCAACAATTCCACCAAGTTCTCCACCCTAAAGTTCATCATAAATTGCTTTTGGCTGGGCGCAAAGTAGGTGGAATCTTCTTTCATGGGGCTCCATTGGGTAGAACAATCGTTGCCTTCCTTGTCTTTCCACCAAAACGAACAACCATATTGGTCCGTAGGCAATCCCAAATGGTTCTTATACCATGCCTTGATCTTATCTGGATCCTTGGCCTTAAAAAAAAATCCGCCCAATCCGGTAACCCTGTTTTGCATACGATTGAATTTTTGTGATTACTTGATGACAAATTAATTAAAAATCCGCTAAATGACCAGTCGGGCAGAGATTGAGCCTTGCCTCGGACGGAACGCTCGCTTAAATTGAATATTTACTGTCTTTTACGTTGAAGGACCGCGGCCGAAAACACCGAAAAAAATATGCCAAGCATCATCACCATTATAAACATGATCATGGCCAGAAATCCTCTACCATAATTTGGTATTTCACCCCGGTACCCCTCCTTCCTCATTGCTGCCACATATTGATCAAAAAACTCCGGGTTTATAAATGTGGTATATATAAGATTGGCGATCGCGATGCCCACTCCAATAATTACCGAGATTAAAAGTCCAATTAGTACCGCCCTTCGTAAACCGATTGAGCCGTTAAACTCCTTGTCGCGATAATGTTTGATCCCAAAAAAAACAAACGACAGGGAAACGACCGCCATAAAGTACCCGATCCTTTCATGCGCTGCAAGATCAAGATCCGTCCATACATTAACACAAATCGCAAACACTGCTATGGCAAGGACAAAGCCATAGGTACCGTACCTAATAATTGTATTCTTCATGTTGGTAAAATTAGTGGTTGATTATATTTTTTAAATGGCCTAGGGACGAACCCTCAAGACGTTAAAATCCGAAAATATAACTGGGATCGTGCGAGCCTCGGGAAACTAAACCCAAAGAGGTTAATGAAAAAATCGAGTCCAGCTTCACCAAGGTAGCCAAATGCCAGCATTTTTAATGAAGAAGCATGGATTTTTAGATAAACGGCACGTTTAATTCATTTCAGCAGAATTCCTTCGCGATCTTATCCACTACGGTCTGCGCCAATTTTATTTTGCTTTCTACCGTCCATCCCGCCACATGAGGTGTGAGCAGTACGTTGTCCGCCTTGATCAAATATTGGAAAGCGGGAGGCATTATCGCCTCTGTTTGCCCTTGGACCGGGCCCATGGTGACATCGGGAGAAAACATGTTCTCAAAGGATTTTTTCTCATACTCCAGCACATCGAGTCCTGCCCCTAAAATTTTTTCGGATTTTAAGGCAGCTACAAGGTCCTCGGTAACCACGCATCTACCACGGGCCGCATTTAACAGCCAAAAAGGCTTTTGGAATTTGCGAATAAATTCCGAGTCTACCATATTTATGGTCAATGGCGTCTGTGGTACGTGAAGGCTCAGCACCTCCGTCTTTTGGAAAAGTTCCATAATCCCAACCTGACGGGCATGGGCATCACCTACCCCACCAGCAATATCATAACAAATGACTTCCACATCAAAACCGGCCAATTTTTTGGCAAATGCCTTGCCCATATTTCCATAGCCCATAATTCCGATCGTCCTGCCTTCCAGTTCCAATCCCCTGTTGCCCTCCCGGTCCCAAATTCCGTTCCTCACCTCCCGGTCGGCCTTATTGAGTTTATTGAACAATGAAAGCAACATGCCCAAGGTGTGTTCCCCAACCGCATTGCGGTTACCTTCGGGAGCAGCGGCCAAAAACACCCCGTTCTTCCTGGCATGGTCCACATCTATATTTTCGAGCCCGGCGCCCAAACGGCCAATAAACTTTAGGTTGTGGGCCTTGTCCAGAAATCCGGCATCTATGGAAAAGCGGCTTCGGAGTATAATACCGTCATATTCATGGATCTTGGCCTCCACAGCTGCCTTGGAAGAGGTATAATCCTCGTCATTTATAAAGCCAAGGGCGTTGAATTGTTCTATGATCAAAGGGTGATTAATGTCTAAATGGAGGACTTTCATTGTGGTTATGGGATATTACTTATTGGTTTTTGCCCTGAAAATATGATAAACGAATAACAATCAAATCAATTACACGAGGTCTATTTTATAGAGGATTCGGATTTGCGCTAGGGATTGGAGCAAGCTACCGCGTAGCGCGGAAAGCCCGACCCGCCCCAAGGCGGGGAGCGCCCAAAACATGCGATTTTTAAAATCCAAGGATCATCTTCGCAATTGAAAAATAGATCAAAATGCCAAAAATGTCATTGCCGGTCGTGATGAAAGGCCCGGTAGCCACGGCGGGATCTATGCCCCGACCATCCAAGAAAACCGGGATAAAGGTGCCGATCAAGGCCGCAATAATAATCACCGACATTAGGGCGATACAAATGGTTGCCGAGACCAAATATTCGGTATGGAACGCAAAGTGGCTGATGAGCAATACGATACTGGCCAAGACCAGCCCGTTGATCAGTCCAAGCATAAACTCCTTTAAAAGTCTTTTTACGACTTCCCCTTTTACCGTATCGTTGGCCAGTCCCTGGACCATGATGGCCGAGGATTGCACGCCTACATTGCCGGCGGTGGCCTGGATAAGCGGAACGAAAATGAGGAGGATGGGAAACTCCAGCATTACGGTCTGGAAGCTATTGATGATGCTTGCCGCTCCGATACCCCCCATCATTCCGATGATGAGCCATGGGAGACGGGCCTTGGTAAGTTTCCAAATACTATCGTCCGCCTCTACATCTTGAGTAATACCGGCCGCCATTTGGTAATCCTTCTCTGCCTGCTCCCGGATCACGTCTACGATATCATCAATGGTAATCCGCCCTACGAGCCGACCAATTTCATCCACAACCGGGATGGCTTCCAAATCGTATTTGGACATGATCCTTGCCACCTCTTCAGGGTCTTCGTTTACGTTTACGGAATCGACCTTGGGGATGTATACCTCGCTTATATGAGTCTTGGTCGAAGTTGTTAGAAGATCTTTGAGGGACAGTCTCCCTTTTAGTTTCCCATCGTCATCCACCACATAGATGGAGTGCACCCTTGTAACATTTTCCGCTTGCGCCCGCATTTCTTTTACGCAGGTAAGTACGTTCCAATTTTCATTGACCTTGACCAGCTCCTTTGCCATAAGTCCGCCCGCGGAATTTTCATCATATCGAAGAAGATCGACGATATCCTTTGCGTGTTCCCTGTCCTCGATCTCGGAGATAACTTCCTGTACCATTCCCTTAGGAAGCTCCGCAACGATATCTGCGGCATCATCGGTATCCAGTTCGGAGATCTCCTCCGCAATTTCCTTGGCCGAAAGGCTTGCAAGTATTGCCTCCCTGATGTCTTCGTCCAATTCGGTAAGAACGTCCGAAGTTTTGACGGTATCCAGGAGTTTAATAAGATAGGTAGCTTCCTCCTTGGTAAGTTCATTGATGACCTCAGCAATATCCGCATAATGCACTTCTTCCAAAAGTTCCAGAATTTCGGGATCCTTTCGGTCGGCAATCAGCTGTTCTATTTCGGCTAAGAATTCTTCGCTAAGTTTAAATGGTGTCATCGTTAGCAAATTTCCTGCAAATTACGGTAAGAATCGTCGAAATACTACGATGGTCGGTGGTTTTTTGTTTGCTCGGATACAGTAAAGCCCAAGTATCAAGTTCAGTTTGGATATTGAAGGTCATAGGTCTCAAGTGCCCGGAACGACCAATACCTTTCAACGATCAACGAGAAAATATTTAGTTTTCGGGATCAGGAAGGATAAAACGTTGCACTATCCTCCCTGTCCGGAACTAGTTCCCTTCCTATCGTTCCCTATTTTCGTTGTCAGTTCTATAAAATCGGATACACTTAACTGCTCGGGACGTTTATCAAAAATACCTTCCGCCCTTAAATCGTCGGAAAGGGCAAGGGATTTTAAGCTGTTGCGAAGGGTTTTCCGGCGCTGGTTAAATGCTGTTTTCACAACCTGAAAAAACAGTTTTTCGTCGCACGGTAAATTAAAATCGGGCTTCCGCACCAGGCGCAATACCCCGGAATGTACCTTGGGCGGGGGATTGAAAACTTCTGGTGGCACCGTAAATAAATACTCCGCATCATAAAATGCCTGGACCAAAACGGAAAGGATCCCATAGGTTTTACTGCCCTCCCTTTCACAAATTCGTGCAGCAACCTCCTTTTGGAACATCCCGGAAAATTCAGGTACCTGTCCTCTAATTTCCAACATTTTAAAAACGATCTGGGTGGAAATATTATAGGGGAAATTCCCGGTTATGGCAAAGGGCCTACTGCCAAAGAGGGAAGCTAGGTCAACCCTAAGAAAATCGGCCTCGACCACCTTTAGGACTGCATTGCCCTGCGCGGATTTTGGATGTTCCAGGAGAAAACTATGGTTTAAATATTCAATGGATTCCTTGTCCAGATCCATCGCTACAAGATCTATATCCCTTTCCAAAAGGTACTTGGTAAGTACACCCGTTCCCGGTCCTATCTCGATAACATCCCTATATCCTTCCATGGAAAGGGTCTCCGCGATCTGCTTGGCAATCCCCTCATCTTTAAGAAAGTGCTGTCCCAGGTGCTTTTTTGCCTTAACAGGACCATCCACTTTCCCAGGGTCTTTGGCTTTCGGTTTACGTTGGTGATTCCCTTTCAACTTTTTATTGGACATGGGATAGTTTTGTGGCAAGTTACATTAAGAACCCATTCAAACTCTTTCAATTGGCTAAAAAATCGCCTTTTTTTAATGCTCGCTAATAATTTCCATTTCGGTCCGGAACGATACAAATTTACCAGCAAAAAGATCCATGGCCCTCTTTCTCAGCATATCTGCATCTTCCTTATAATACCTCTGCAAGGTCTCCCGGTCTGGGACGGTAAACTGGACAGAATACGTAACCCCGCCCATATCCTCTTCTACAAGGACCCTACACATCTTGGCCCGGACAAACTTTCCCGTCGCCAGCATCTCAGGAATATGGATCTCTCTCATCCATTGCAACCATTCCTCTTGAACGGATTCTTCAATATTGGTAGTAACGTTGTAGATGAACATAGTTTTAAATGTTAGACGTTTAAAATAGTAACCTCCTATGCTTATATACCCACAAACCTTATGAGTTGCAGCTTGAGCTTCATACTTGGGTTTGAACTTGATATTTGAATATGGACTTAGTTCACGCTGTCTCCCCTGAGTTGCCTAAAATACCGCTGTGCCTGGGGGAAATAGTAACTGTCCTTATAGTCATAGATTATCTTGGCATAATGCTCCTGGGCCTTTTGAGGTTCATCCAGGAAATTTCTGTAAAGCTCCGCCAGGGCAAAATGGGCATCATCCGCTAGGATTCCATCTGAATAGAACTCGACAATCTTTAGATAATCAAATTCGGCCTTTTGGTACTCCTTTACGCTTTCCAATAATCGACCTTGTTTCAACAAGGCCTCGTCCTCAATTTTTTCGCCCTTGTGGTCCGTCAGGATTAGATCTAGTTCCGCTATTGCTTCTTGGGTCTTGTTTTGATACGCCAATAGGTCGGCCCTTGCGTATTTTTTAAGAGCGGTATAGGTAGAATCCTCCAACATATTATCGGATATCAAAAGGCTCAATTGCATGGCATCATTTGCGATAAGTTGGGATGTAGAGCTCCTTAGAATCTTCAATTGGGTAAGTGCCCAGTCAAAATCACCTTTGTAAAAACTGGTCTGGGCCACCTTGAACCGTGCATTTTGTGCCATAACATCGTTCTTAAGGTCCTTTTGTACCTGGGTAAAATAGATAAGCGCCTCATTGAACCGCCGATCGTACACAAGAATATCGCCCAATTCCATTTTTACATAGGCTTCACTAAAAGTGTTCAGCTGCAGGTCCAAGCATTTTTTCAACATGGCAATGGCCGCGTCCGGCTTGTCCATCCTAAATGCCAAAAAACGGGCATAATCGAGCTGTAATTGTAGGGTTGAGCTTTGATACCCGTAGGTTTCCGTCAAGTTTTCAAATTGTTTTTCCACCTCGACCAACAATTTCCCGGTCGGGTCTTGCAGGGAGAGATCTATCAAGTTTAGCTGGGCCCGTAATTTGGTTCTTCCGTCATGTGCATTATCCCCGATGAACTGAAATATCTTGGTGGCTGTTTCAAATTCCTTAGCTTCCACAGCCAACGTTCCGAGTCCCTCCAAGCGCTGTAAAGAGCGGGTCTCCGATCTTTTGTAAATGGCCCTTTCCTGATCAAACGCACTTTTAAACTGATTTTGTTGTACAAAAAGCCAGCTTAGCAATTGGTTCCATACAAGATCGGGATTCTGCTGTGCGTTCCGGAGCAGCACCTTTTTAAAGGTGAGGTTGTTGGGGTTATCCGGGTCCGAAGTAATGAAATCCCCTATATTTTTTAGGACCACGGCTTGGGATGTGCCTCCATCCAAAAGCAAGGTAAGATAGGATTGATACATTTTCTCAATATCTCCCTGCTCCCCATAAATGCGGGCCAATTGAAAATTGAGATCCATTTGCGGATTCAGTTCCATCCCCCTAGTAAAGGCCTTTATGGCATAATCCAACAACGCATACTTTTGAAACCTAAGTCCGATGATATACCCAAAGTTGGGGTTTTCATCTATTTTTGAGATGGCCTTATTGTAATTTTCAGCTGCTTTTTCGGGGAGCCCCTGTAAGGTATAGTTATAGCCAAGTTCCACATAGAGCGTGGCCTGTGCATTGGGTTCATCAAGCTTTTTGATCAAGAACTCCTGGGCATCACCAAAGCGTTCGAGTTGTTGGTAACACCCGACCAGGCCTTCGGTATAATCTGACCTTCCCGGATTTTTAGCAACCAGCCGTTCATAAAAGACCACGGCCTTTTCAAAGTCCCCATCATTGTAATATTGCTTGGCCAGAAAGTCGTCCTGGGCCATCAGCGGGCCAAATTGGAGGAAAAATAGAATGACCAATGCTCTTTTCAACTGTTTATTTTTATTGTTTTTTAAAGGTGTTCGTGAACCTTCGGTTTCGCCAATAATAATTTACCCACTTACTTATTATTTTATACTATGGTGTTCGTGAATCTTCGATTTCGGTGGGTATCAAGAATGGTTATGGCTCATTTCATAAACAACATGAATTCCGATGCAATTTAAGCTTTTTAAAACTTCGGATTCCCATTTCCGTAAATCTACGGTTTCCATAACTCTGGTAAGGCAAGCTCTATTTCTTCGCTCTTCACCGAATTGGTGCTGTGTCATTTTTAATGCCTCCACCCTTTTAGCACCTTAAAACTATGCAGTACGTGGGGGAAAATGGCATCCATGGATTCTTTGGCACCATTGGTGGAGCCGGGTAGGCCCAAAACCAGGGTGTTCCTGATAGTGCCTGCTACACTACGGGATAACATGGAGTAGGGCATGCGGTTTTGGCCATAACTTCGGATCGCCTCCTCAATCCCGGGAATCCTTCGATCGATCAAGGTCAACAGCGCTTCCGGGGTCACATCCCTTTTGGAAAGTCCGGTTCCTCCCGTATATATGACCACATCCATACCTTGGGACACCAAGTCCATGGCCTTTTGCTGAATTTTCTCAATTTCATCGGGGATTATGGAATATTCCGATACATTGTAGCCATACCCGTTCAATTTTTCCATTATGGACTTCCCTGCCCTATCCTCCTTTTTCCCTGCAGATATCGTATCTGAACAAACGATAACCGCGAATTTCAGTTCTTCGTCAAAGACATCCTTAAAATCTGATTTTCCCCCTTTCTTCTCCAAAAGTTTAATATGTTGTATCTCGATTCCCTTGTCGATGGGCTTCAACATATCGTACATATTTAGGGCCACAATACTGGCCCCGTGCATCGCCTCTACTTCCACTCCGGTTTTGTAGATGGTCTTTACGGTAACCACAACGGTGATTTGGAGTCCATTAACTTCAAAGGATATATCCGTATATTCTATGGGCATAGGATGACAATCGGGTAGCAGGTCCGAAGTTTTCTTTACCCCCAAAAGACCTGCTGCCCTACTGGCCGCAAATACATCTCCCTTGGGCACCGTTCCATTTTTTATGGCATCGATGGTAGATTGGGAACTGACTTGGACCACCGCCTGCGCGGTTGCAATTCGGAGCGTGGTAATTTTATGGGTTATATCGACCATGGTGTTGTTTCTGGTTTTTCAATTTTATTAAGTGCCCGAGCTGGAAAGTCGGGATCAAGGCTGGGGAAGCCTCCCGATCTTTACGATCAAGAAGTTTGCTACCTGGTAAGCCTGTTTTCAAATACAGTAAAACGCTTTTATTCGACTTTTTAGGGCAATCTATGTATTGGTTTTCCATTGATAACTCTCATCCTCAAAAAGTTCTTTGCCAAAAATAGGAACTTGTGCCTTTATTTCCTCTACAATAAATCGCAGGCCATTGAAAGCTTCGTTCCTGTGGGGGGAAGATACAAAGACAAACAAGCACAATTCCCCGGCCTTTACAGTTCCCAAACTATGGTAAATGTGCATACAGCTGAGTTCGAAATTTTCAAAGGCCTTCTCCCGGATCTCGTAGAACTTCTGGTTTGCCATTTCCTCATATGCCGTGTATTCTATGGCCGATACGGTCTTGCCATCAATGACATCGGCACGTACCTGGCCCAAAAAGATATCGTGGGCGCCAATGGTGGTCTTGGACTGGTGCTTTGCTATCGAGTCCCCTATAAAATGGGGAGAAATAGGTCCTTGGAGAAATACGTTCTTCGATTTTTTAACTTCCATAATCAATTTTATTTTATGATTGTCCGGCAAAACGCCCCAGCTCCATACATGGCAATCACCCTGTCACATGGAGTGCCTGCCTTTATTATAGGGCCATCTACAGATAAGTTGATATTCCCATAAGTAAATCTCCAAAATCTGCACCAACCCATTTCCTGGAATATGGATATCAGTTTCAAATATAAATCAAGTCTTCCGTCAAACTATTGGTGTTTACCATAGCCTGATTTTGTCATTGATCGTCCTTGCTTTTCCTTTCGACCAGACCCTTAGTGAATTCGTTCAGGGTCTCCACCTTCTCCTCAAAATCCCCTTTGATGGTTTTCCTTAATTCATTCAAATTTTTAACGAGGTCATCGATATTATCGGGAATTACATCCTCAAAAAATTGCCGCAACCGTTTGGCCGTAGTGGGCGATTTCCCATTGGTGGAGATAGCTACTTTTACGTTGCCCTTGGTTACAATGCCCCCCATGTAAAAATCACATAAAGGTGGATTATCCGCTACATTGACCAACAGGTTCCTGTTTCTGCAATCCCGGTAAATTTGTCCATTAACTTCAACATCGTCGGTAGTGGCTATCACCATATGCCTGTTCTCCAAGCTGTTTTCACTATAGGCGGCCGTGGTAATCTTAATGTTGTGATTTTTTGCAAGAGCCAAAATTTCGTCATTAAACTCCTTGGCCACCATTTCGACCTGGGCATTGGGGCTGGATTTTAACAGAAAGGTGAGTTTTTCCAATCCCACATTCCCCCCGCCAACGATAAGCACATTCAGTTGGGAAACTTTTAAAAAGATGGGGTACAATTCATTGCGCTCCATGGCAGATTGGTTTTTCTTAGGTTTTTGAAATAAATAGTGATTTTCGCATTCACCCAATTCCTCTGCTAAGATAAAGATTTACCCTTAAGAAGGGTACCAATAGGCCTCAAGAATATTTTGACAAAGTGAACCAATTATTTATATAACATGGAATTAGTTCATCTAATTTAGGGATAAGTAAACGGTTACTTAAGTATTTTTATCCTTTAACAAACAATGATTTTTGACATTCTTTGATTATTTATCTTAACGTATTTTTGATTGGCATTTGGGTTATATTCCCATTTCCAAATTATTTTTAGATTTAGAACCGACAAAAACAGATACATTGATATGAAATTCAACCCGTATTCCCTTTTTTTTCTTTTATTGTTAAGTGTGGAGTTCTGTACCGCCCAATTTACATTGGATGGGGAGTTTAGACCGCGAACGGAATACCGTCACGGATATGGAACCATTATTGCGGACAGTGCCGATGCCGGATATGCCATTTCTAATAGGCTGCGCCTCAATGCCGGATATAACGCAGATGCCTATAAGTTCTATGTAAGCCTTCAGGACGTTATGGTTTGGGGAGAAAACAGGCAATTAAGACCTGAAGATGCAAATAATTCCTTTTCTATTTTTGAGGCTTGGGCGGACATAAGACTAGGGCAAAATTTTTCCACAAAACTGGGTAGGCAGACCATTGATCTGGATGATCAGCGTATTATGGGAAGCGTAGGATGGGCACAGCAAGGCCGTAACCACGATGCTGCCCTACTAAAATATGCCAAGAATGACCTTCAAATAGACCTCGCCTTGGCATATAATCAGGATTTTAACGACCCTAGCGGATTCCAGTCGGTCGGCAATACCTACTATACCACCGGTTTTTTCAGCTATAAGACTATGGAATACCTGTATCTTAAAAAGAGTTTGGAAAAGTTTAATGGCAGTTTATTACTCTTGAACAATGGTTTTCAGGATTTTAAATCCGATGGAACCACTTCCGATGGCCAAAGTTACCTACAGACCATAGGAACTCATTTGGAATACATGCAGAATGATTTTGGATCCACGGCCAATGCCTTTATCCAGACCGGTCAGCAACAGGGAAATCTAAAAGTGAATGGAGCGTTCCTTCTGGGATTTGACCTTAGCTATAAGGCATTTGAAAATATCGGTTTTATGGCAGGGACAGAGGTTCAGAGTGGCAACGGTCCTGGGACAACAGGTAGGACCCATGCCTTCTTTCCACTTTATGGAACCAATCACAAGTTTAATGGGTTTATGGACTATTTTTATGTTGGGAATCATGCAAATTCGATCGGTCTGGTAGATGTCCACGTTGGAGCAAATATGAAACTGGCCGAAGCCTCGAATTTATTAATCAAAGTATTGAACTTTCACGGCCAACAAAGACTTCCAAGCGGGGACAAATCCCTTGGCACGGAAGTTGATCTGGTATTTACCCAAAACTTTAAAGGTTTTAATCTCCAATTGGGATACTCCCAACTTTTTGCGACAGATGGCATGTACGAACTAAAGGGTACCACTGAGGAATTCGCTGCCAATTCCCAAAACTGGGCCTGGGCCATGCTAACCCTAAAACCCAAATTCCTGAATACCGCCAAGGAGGAATGAAATAAATAGTCCCAAGCCATTTTAAAAAATAACACCGGTGACTTATCTTCTCCGAAATTTCAAAAGGTTTCCCTTTTAAAAAATAGCTTATTTTATGTGATATGTGTACATTTATGCTCCTGTATTTTCCTTCCGATTCTTTTTTCGGTTCTACAAAATTGGGATAAAAACATGTTAACTTCTTTATTTAACTAAACAATTGCAGATTATGAATTCAAAAATTATCGGGCTATGCCTAATTGCAATCATTTTTTCAATCCAAATTAAGGCACAGCACGGGGGTACTCCGCCTGCCGTATCCCCAATGCCCATGAAGCCAGAAATGACCGAAATCTGGGAGCCCGAAGTACCTGTGATAACTCCTGCCAAAACCTTGGGGGATGCCCCTTCGGATGCTATTATTTTGTTTGATGGGCAAAACCTGGATCAATGGGTAAGCCAAAATGACCCTTCCAAGCCTGCCCCATGGAAAATTGTAGACAATGACCATATAGAGGTAGTTCCGGGCTCCGGAAACATTCAGACCAAAATGAAATTCGGCGACTGCCAGTTGCATATAGAGTTCAGCGCACCGGATATTGTTGAGGGCGAAAGCCAGGGCAGGGGCAATAGTGGGGTATTTTTTCAGAACCGATATGAACTCCAAGTATTGGATTCCTATAACAACAGGACCTATAGGAACGGACAAGCAGGAAGCGTTTATAAGGACCAGGCACCGTTGGTCAACGCCATGCGTGGTCCGTTAGATTGGAATACCTACGATGTGGTCTATACCGCCCCCCGTTTTAAACCCGATGGACGTTTGGATGCCCCAGGTAGAATCACCGTACTGCACAATGGGGTATTGGTTCAAAATAATTCTACCATCCACGGCCTTACCCTTTACATTGGTCTTCACGATTATCCCGAAGCCCACGGCGAGGATGTGTTGGCGTTACAAGATCATAACAACAAGACCCAGTTTAGGAATATCTGGATAAGGAAGTTGTAAAATAATCCCATTTCCTAAAAATACAATGTTGTCCCGAAAAGCGGATATTTTTCGGGACAACATTAACCTACATCCTTCCTGAGCACCTCTAGCGGAGGGCTTTTTATAACGCTCACACTATTGGAAAGCCCAATGATCAAGACCAGAATTACAATTCCCGGCAGCAAGATCATAAATGGAATCCAAGAAGGAATGAAAGGGGTATCAAACAACAACCAACCCAATAATTGACTTGCAAGCAGGGAAAGCAAAATTCCCGAAAGCGCGCCCAGCGTTCCCATAAAAAAGTACTCCAAGGCCAGGATCTTAAATATCTGTCGGCTTTTTGCACCCAGTGTTCTCAAGAGTACGCTTTCCTTGATCCGCTGATATTTGCTGGTACGCACCGCACCCAAAAGCACCACCAACCCGGTAAGAATACTAAAAAACGCCATAAAACTTACAAGCCAGTCTATTTGACCCAATATGTTTTTAATTTCGGCCAGCACTTGCCGCAGGTCTATAATTGAAACATTGGGAAATTTTTTTACCAGCTCCTGTTGCAGTCTGGCGGAGGCATCCTCATCGGGAACATTGGTCGCCATTACCGTGAACTGTGGTGCATTATCCAGTACACCCATTGGAAAAACAACGGTAAAATTCATTTGCATCCGGCTCCAGTCTACCGACCTTATGCTCCCCACAACGGTGTTGAGAAGAACCCCCTGTACGTTAAATGCAATCTTATCCCCAACCCCTACCTTGGCATCCCTGGCAAAATTGTCACTTACCGAAATAGGCACCAAATCTTTCCCGGTAAATTGAGGTGTCCATTTTCCTTCTAGGATCTTTTCCGACGCCGTAAGCGTATCCCGATAGGTTACCCGGAACTCGTGATTTAAAATCCATCTATGTACTTGGGAAGTAGTATCTTTTTTTATTGTATTAACCGGAACTCCATCAATGCTGTTGACGCGCATGGTGACTATGGGAACACTGTTTACCAAAGGTAATTGCTGCGATTTGATCGTATGCGCAACTTCCTCTTTTTGGTTGGTCTGAATATCCAATAGGATGATGTTCGGGCTTTCGATCTGATCATCCAAATTGGCCTGAACCTGCAAAATGTCCTTGGTGAAATAGAGCGTACTTATTAGAAACGTTCCTACCCCTATGGCCAACACCAAAGTAAGGGTCTGGTTTTGAGGTCGGAAAAGGTTGAGTAGGCTTTGTCTGACAGGAAATCCCCAGGAATGGGGGAAGTATTTTCTAATGGCAACCATAAACAATTTGGCCACGCCTGAAAGTATGGCAAAGGTCAGGATAGTTCCCGAAAGGAATGCCATGGAATACATCCAGTCCTTTAAAATCCAAAAAGAGAAAAACAAAACGAACAAGAAGATTGCAAGCAATACCAGGGTGGCCGCTTTCCGGGATTTGGTTGTATTTGAAATCTGAACCCGTAAGGCCTGCAATGGGGAAACATACAAGGTTCCCATTAAAGGGTACAAAGCAAATAGGACCGACATTAAAATTCCCAGCAAGATACCCATCAAGATTATTTGTGTTGAATAAACTATGTGGACCTCAACAGGGAGCAGATCTCCCAAAACCAACGGAAACAACTGTTGAAGCAACAGGCCGCCCACCGTTCCGAGGATTCCACCTAGCAGGCCCATGAATCCAATTTGGATCAAATAGATTATAAAGGTTTGTTTACGGGTAGCACCGATACATTTGAGCACGGCCACGGCCCGTAATTTTTCCTTGATATAGATGTTTATGGCACTTGCAATTCCTACACACCCCAACAATAGGGCTATAAAGGCAACAAGATTTAGGAATTTTCCGAAATTCGCAAACCTGCGTCCCAGTCGTTCACTCGTCGAGGTATGGGTGTCCAGATCTGCCTCCAGAAAATCCAATCGTTTACCAACCGTATTTTCCAACTTTTTAAGATCCATTTCCGGAGCAATAAAGTAGTAGTCATAATTAATGCGGCTTCCAGTCTGTACCAGTCCCGTTAAGGCAATAAAGCGATATGGAATGACCACCGGGGGTGCAATACTGCTAAAGATGGCATTGCTACCGGGAACCGACTTCAAGGCCCCTTCAACCGGGAGTGTAGTACTTCCAATTTTAATGCTATCCCCAGGCTTTAATCCCAGTTGGAGCATTACCGTGGCATCAACTAATGCGCCTCCGTTATTTTGATAATCTTTTGAGGCAGGTACGGGATCGGTTTCCAGTTCCCCGTAAAAAGGAAATCCGCCTTCAATTCCCCTTACGTCGACCAATTTTGTAGTTCCATTCTTGGGAAAGATGGCCATGGATGCAAAACTGATTTCCTTTCCATTTGCACCCCCCAAGGAATCCATAATTTGCAAGACCTCTTCATTGGGAGGATTATTGCTGTCGATTTTAAAGTCTGCGCCCATTAGGGACTTGGACTGAAGGGATATATTGGCCTTCAGGTTTTCCCCAAAGGATTGGATGGAAACCACTGCGGCAATGCCAAGTATGATGGATGCCATAAATAGGACAAGTTTTTTTCTACTTGCCTTACCATCGCGCCAAGCCATTTTAAAAAGCCATCCGAAACCTGCGGTTTTGGAGTTGAGATTTAGTTTTTTCATAACTTTTAATGTTGTTGTGCTCGGCTTGTCAATGGTCCTGATGTCTCTTCATTTCATTTAGTTCATTGTTTTCCATTTGTTTTTAAAAGGTATTCATGAACCTCCTTCGTCGGTTTCTTTTGCTCGCCCAAAAGAAACGAAACAGGGCCGAAAAACCAAGGTACTGTGTACCTTGGTTTGGAGGAGCCAGCCGAAGCCGAGGCCAACGCACCATCTGGCCCCTCGCTGCTAATGCAAATCGTTGCATTTTCCACTCGGTTCCAATGAATTTTTTCGACAACAAGGTCGAAAAACCGCGTCCGAAACTCCGCGTCGCTACGTTCCTCCGCCCCTGTTCCCGGAGCTTTCGTCCACTATTCTGCGGATAAGGATTTTTGGCTTCGCCCTATTTTATATCATCCCTAAAAGAATTTTCGACAATTCGTCCTCCTTTAAGTCTAAGCGTCCGTTGGGTCCTTTGGGCCAATTCCAGGTCATGGGTTACGATTACAAGGGTAGTCCCCAACTCCGTATTGAGGTTAAAGAGCAGGTCTATCACATTTTCCCCAGTTTCTGCATCGAGGTTTCCTGTGGGTTCATCCGCAAAAAGAATGGACGGTCTATTGGAAAACGCCCTTGCTACCGCAACGCGCTGTTGCTCGCCCCCCGATAATTGCGAGGGATAATGGTGAAAACGGTCTTTAAGTCCCACTTTTTCAAGAAGCTCCCTACCTATTTGGATGGCATTCTTGGCTCCCTGAAGCTCCA
Source organism: Sediminicola sp. (assembly GCA_048266425.1). Taxonomy (GTDB): domain Bacteria; phylum Bacteroidota; class Bacteroidia; order Flavobacteriales; family Flavobacteriaceae; genus Cerina. The sequence goes on along the minus strand of JBLWZN010000025.1, from coordinate 42,190 downwards.
ATGGTACAGCTACATTTTCCAAGGCGGTCAGGGTAGGCAATAATTGAAAATCCTGAAAAATAAAACCCACATTGCGGTTGCGAAGTACGGCCCGTTGATCCTCGGTCAAGCTGCCCAAATCCGTGCCACATAATTCCACGGAACCTGAATCTGGCCGATCAAGGCCCGCGCAAATTCCCAGGAGGGTTGTTTTTCCACTTCCCGAAGGGCCAACAATGGCAAAAGTCTCCCGCTCCTTTATATCAAAATTAATATTGTGAAGTACCGTGAGTTTTTTGGAGCCGCTGGCATAGCTTTTCCCTAAATTGCGAACGTTTAATATCTTTGGCATGAATCTGATTTTGTTATACCGGTTTCATTGGAAAATGAGCGAAATCTGAAAGATTACAAAATAAGAAATTGAATTGGATTAATCTGTTTGATATGGGAAAGTTGTTGGTATTTTATGTTTTGTTCAATTTTACCTTTTTTATTTCCTGCAAGGATAACCAGAAAAAGGAAATTGAAACGGAAACAACTTCCGTTGAAAAGGACACCATTATTAAGGACAAGGATTCTTCCGTAATCCTCTTGTTCGGGGATAGCCTTACTGCAGGGTTGGGAGTAGATCCGAGCGACGCATACTCGTCCCTGTTGCAATCGAAAATAGACTCCTTAGACCTGGATTATCGAGTGGTAAACGCAGGATTGAGCGGGGAGACCACGGCGAGCGGGGTCAACAGGCTCAATTGGGTATTGGATCAGGATGTGAAAGTAATAGTCATCGAGCTGGGGGCCAATGATGGATTAAGGGGGGTCCCTCTGGATGAGACCGAAAAGAATTTACAGAAGATGATCGATATAGTTCGGAAAAAAGATCCAAAGATCAAGATAATTCTTGCTGGAATGCAGATTCCGCCGAATATGGGCGAAGAATACACTACAAAGTTCAAGAATATTTTCCCTGACCTCGCCAAAAGGAACAATGTTTATCTGATTCCCTTTATATTAAAAAATGTAGGAGGGGTTCAGAAATTAAATCAGCCGGACGGAATCCACCCAACCGCCGAAGGACACAAAATTGTTGCGCAAAACGTGTGGGAGGTACTCGGTAAGGTGATAACCGATTAAAGCATGAAAAATTGCCATCAAAACTTCGACTCCCTAACTTATAGTCAATCACCTTAGAGTGTTATGAATTTTGGCATTAGCCTCATCAACCCGAAATCCTAGTGTAGACCTCTTCTAAAAATAAGCAACCTATTTTAAAAGGAACTTTCTTATTCGATCTAATAAGGTTGACAATTTATGAACTTTTTCAATGATTTTTGCTTCCGTCATTTCAAAAGTAGTCAGCTAAACCATCCCTATAAATTAAAACCCATCCCAGCCTGCAAGCGTCGTTCCGGTTGGGACTTTGAAAAGCAATGAAATTGACCCTGACCGCTCGGGGGTTGGTTGTAGAGCAATTAAGTTACTATGTTCTTTAGATCTGTTGCCCGGGGCTATATTTATGTATTCCTTGATCAAGATTCTTAGCGATGGGACAACGCGCCTTTTATTTATTACTTTTATAAAAATGAAAATCCCATGCAGATCAAAATCATGTCCAAATTTCAATTGGCACAGGCCATCTTGTTCATCGCGTTTTTTGCGTTAAATACCCTTACCGCACAAGGCCCAAAATTTATTTATGGGGACCCTTTGCCAGATGCCCCAGAATTGGCCTCTCGTGGCGAATATACCGTAGGGGTTCGAACTGTTCACTTTACAAATCCTGACCAAGTAGATATCCTCCGATCAAAAGGCAGTGAAAATGTTTTCTATGACAGACCCTTGGCGGTAGAGGTCTGGTATCCAGCAGAGGTCGATGCCGGTACGAAAGCATCGGTGTCCTATGACGAGTTTATGGGCACCAAGGGAGATACGCTACGCCCATTGATTCCGTTTACATTTGAGGGCAGGGCCATACGGGATGTCGCACCCAAAACGTCTGATGGGGCATTCCCGCTAATCATTGTTTCCCATGGTTATGTGGGGACTAGATATCTGATGACCTACCTCACCGAAAACCTCGCCTCTAAAGGATATATTGTGGTGGCAATAGACCATACAGACTCCACTTTTAAGGATGCCAACGCGTTCCAGAGTACGTTGCTCAACCGAGCGAAGGATATTCGGTTTGTCCTTGATCAAATGGTACTAATGGGTAAAACTGGCAGTAACGATAAACTTGCTGGTCTGATTGATGGGGAACATATTGGACTCATCGGCTATTCTATGGGTGGATATGGGGTGCTCAACGCAGCAGGTGCAGGTTATAGCGATGTACTTACCAAATTTTTTACAGGAATGACCAGTGGAAATACCGCCATTGCCAGTCTGGCTGCAAGCAATCCGGAATATCAAAACGGCAAGGATTCGCGCATTAAAGCTGTAGTTGCTTTTGCCCCATGGGGTATGGAACGCGGGGTATGGGATGCCGAAGGGTTGAAAGGATTAAGGGTTCCAACCTTTTTTGTTGCAGGTGACCAAGATGATATTTCAGGTTATGAAAAGGGAACTAAAGCAATCTTTGAGGGTGCCTCAAAAACCGATCGCTATTTACTGACCTACAAAAACGCAAGGCACAATGTAGCGCCCAATCCACCTCCACCGGAGGCTTTAGCACCTGGGTTGAACATCAACGAATATTACCGCTATGCCGAACCCTCTTGGGACCAACGTAGGCTCAATAATATCAACCAGCATTTTGTTACTGCTTTTCTTGGCACGTACTTAAAAAATAAAGATTTCTCCAATTACCTGAACATTCCCAAAGATTCCAATGCAAAGGATTGGCCTGGTTTTAAACCACGTTCATCAACGGGAATGCAGCTCTTACATTATGAAAGCGAATAATGGATTTAAGAGGAGGAAGGAGGGTAATGGATTTACTGGAGTTTTCCATTTTTTAATGTTCACCATGGCTGAAACGAAAAAACTGGGGATGAGTTAAATAGGGCCCGACTTTCCATTTAATTCCGGACTTAATTTGGCAGGACCATATAAACAACAACGCCCCAACTTACTTAATTGCAAATTAGGGCGTTGCGAGTTTTCATTGTAGCCTCACCAAGAATCGAACTTGGATCTAAAGTTTAGGAAACTTCTATTCTATCCGTTGAACTATGAGGCCAATTTGTTATGGGTTGGCAAAATTATAACTTTTTGTCAAAGTATCCATTGTTTGATGTAACAAATTGCAAGCAAATTACCCCAAGGCTTCGGTGCTGCCATTTTTATATAACCTAAATCAGGAATCCATTGCACCTTAAAGAGTTGTCCATTATAATTTATCTTATAATATGAAGCATACCATTTTTTTTTGCATCTTTAGGCAAGCACATTCTAAATGGCTATTATTCCAGGCTCATGACAAAATCAAAAAAGCGCTTTCTACTTTATCTGGTGATTCCGGTTGCTTTAGTATTAATCGGCGCTTTTGTACTCCAACGTTGGGCCAAAAAGGAGCTGATCAATACGTTGGATCATAAAATGCCAACCAACGTGCAACTTCAATATGAGGATTTGGAGTTGAGCATTTTTTCCGGCACGCTAGAAATAAAAAATGTTGGTCTAAAAATCGAAAATAAGGATACAGCATCTCTTCGGGCCAAAGTAAATGTGGATGCTATTGCCATGGAGGGGGTAAGTTATTGGCAATTTTTGATGAAAAACCGGATAGCTCTGAAAAGGGCAAGTATAATAGGGCCAAAAATATTTTACTATCCCCCTGGTAAATCTACCGACAACCATAGCCGTAAGGATAGTATTGTACCAGAAAAAATTCATTCATTTTCCCTTGATCATTTCGAAATAAAGGATGGGCAGTTTACCTTGATGCAAAAAGGAATGGATAGCACAAGGATTTCCGCAATTGGAATAGAATTTTCCATGGACAACATTAAGACCGACACGGATATAATAAAGAATAAAATTCCCATAAAATACGGTTCGTATAGCATTGCGGCCCAGGATATTTTTGTAGATCTTGGGCCCCTATTGGGTTTAAATGTGGCCAGGTTGGATGTTGACAATAATAACTTAAATATCAAGGACCTGGTCCTTAAAACAAAATACAGTAAAGTAGAGCTTTCCAAGGTCATAAAAACAGAACGGGATTATTTAGACCTGAACGTACCCGAAGTAAAATTAAATGGCGTCGATTTTGGATTCCACGGGGAGCGCTTTTTCACCTCGATTACCGAAATCTCTGTATCCGAGGCTAAATTGGATATTTTTAGGGATAAACGAGTCCCGGAAGATATGCGTTATAAACCTCTCTACAGTAAAATGTTACGGGATTTACCAATAGAACTGACCATACTAAAAACCAACATTGCCGATTCCCATATAAATTTAGAGCAATTAATAGAAGATGGGGTTGAACCAGGAAAAATTTTCTTTGCGGATATCAATGCTAATATTGACCAATTGGCCAATACTTATCCACCTGGCAGGAAAACCAAAATCAATGCCACCTCAAAATTTATGGGAAATGCACCTGTCCAACTAAAATGGGACTTCGATATCAATGACGAATCCGACGGTTTTCTTATTTCGGGATCGGTACAAAACTTTGACCCATCCACAATTGATTCCTTCTTAAAATCCGGACTCAAAGTAGAGGCCGATGGACATATCGACCAAATTTATTTTACGGCAACTGGCAACAACAATACCGCTGGCGGAGACATGGTAATGAAATATGGGGACTTCAAGTTTACCGTTTTGCAGAAAGACAGGGAAGAGACCAATAAATTTCTTACGGCAATCGGGAATCTTTTTGTCAACGACGGGTCCAAATCGGATGGTGAAGGTTACCGGCATGGGAAAATTGAAGTTGAGCGCAATACCAACAAATCGTTCTTCAATTACCTATGGGTCTGTGTCCGCAGTGGAGTAGTTAGTACGCTAACGGGATTGGGAATGAAGCCGGGAAAATTCCATCGCATGGAGAAGAAGAAAGCAAGAGAAGAATCCAAAGAAGTTAAGAAGGAGAATAAAAAAGAAGCCAACGAGAAAAAAAAGGAGGAAAAGAAAGAGAATTAAGGGAAACAAAAAATACCCCGAGATAGATTTACTCCCGAGGCATCTTTTATCAAAATAAACACTATATCAATATCTGTTTAATATATCCAACGTCAATTCTACCCATTGGCTTAGGAACCGCACATCAGGCAATCATCATCGGCCTGACCTTCCTTTGATCTTGCAATCAGGGCCTTCATCTCTTCTGCAGTCATAGGTTGAATATCGATTTCCTCAGCAACCGGATTAACCTCTATGACCTTGGCATTGGCAGTCGTGGCTTCCAATGCTTGTGCAACTACCACCGGCTCTTCCTCCTTCTTGGAATTGTCCAGAGTAAACTTAATGGCATCTACCGCCGCCTTGGTGCGTAAATAGTACATTCCTGTTTTTAAGCCGCTTTTCCAGGCATAAAAATGCATGGAAGTCAGTTTGGAATAGTTGGCATTCTCCATAAACAGGTTTAACGATTGACTCTGATCGATAAAATAACCCCGCTGCCTGCTCATATCGATAATATCCTTCATGCTCAGCTCCCAAACGGTCTTGTAAAGTTCCTTGATATCGGCGGGAATCCCCTCGATATCCTGAACGGATCCGTTGGCGCGCATCAGCTCTTGTTTTAGATTTTCGTTCCACAAACCAAGTTGAACCAAGTCTTCCAAAAGATGTTTGTTTACCACTATAAATTCGCCGGACAAAACCCTACGGGTATAAATATTGGAAGTATACGGTTCAAAGCATTCGTTATTGCCCAAAATCTGGGAAGTGGAAGCAGTGGGCATAGGGGCTACCAACAAGGAATTGCGAACCCCATTTTTCTTGACCTCCTTGCGCAACTTGTCCCAGTCCCAACGGCCAGATAGCTCTTCATCCTTTATTCCCCATAGGTTGTGCTGAAACTCACCTTTTGAAATGGGCGACCCTTCAAAGGAAGAGTAGACACCTTCTTCTTTGGCCATCTCCATGGAAGCGGTAACCGCCGCAAAATAGAGCGTTTCAAATACTTCTTGGTTTAATTTCTTGGCCTCGTCACTGGTAAAAGGCAAACGAAGCATAATAAACGCATCGGCCAGACCCTGGATTCCTAAACCTATCGGCCTATGCCGCATATTGGAGTTCTCCGCTTCCTTAACCGGATAATAATTTCTATCGATGACCCTGTTCAAGTTTTTGGTCACTCTTTTGGTCACCCTAAAAAGTTCCTTATGATCAAACTCCCCGTTCTTAATGAACATTGGCAAGGCTATCGAAGCCAAATTGCATACAGCGATTTCATCGGGAGAAGTATACTCCATAATCTCCGTGCAAAGGTTGGAAGATCGGATAGTTCCCAAATTCCTTTGGTTGCTCTTCCGGTTGGCGGCATCCTTGTAGAGCATATATGGCGTACCGGTCTCGATTTGGGATTCCAAAATCTTTTCCCATAGTTCCCTGGCACGGACCGTCTTACGGCCCTTGTTTTCCGCTTCGTATTTTAGGTATAGTTCATCAAACGCCTCACTGTGGTTATTATACAGTCCAGGGCATTCATTGGGGCACATTAGCGTCCAATTTTCATTGGCCTCAACCCTTTTCATAAACAAATCGGGTATCCACATGGCATAGAACAGGTCGCGTGCCCGCATTTCTTCCTTACCATGGTTCTTTTTAAGATCTAAGAAATCGTAAATATCGGCGTGCCACGGTTCTACATAAATCGCAAAGCTGCCTTTACGCTTTCCTCCACCTTGGTCCACGTAACGTGCGGTATCATTGAACACCTTTAGCATAGGTACTATGCCGTTGGAGGTTCCGTTGGTCCCAGAAATATAGGAACCGGTGGCCCTAACATTGTGAATAGATAGACCTATCCCCCCGGCTGATTGGGAAATTTTGGCGGTATTCTTCAAGGTATCATAAATCCCGTCAATACTATCGTCCTTCATGGCCAAAAGAAAGCAGGAAGACATTTGCGGCTTCGGGGTGCCCGCATTGAAAAGTGTAGGCGTGGCATGGGTAAAATACTTTTTGGACATGAGCTCGTAAGTCTCCACAACGGATTCCAAATCATTTAAATGGATGCCGACGGAAACCCGCATTAGCATATGTTGTGGGCGCTCTGCGATCTTACCATTGATTTTGAGAAGATATGACCGCTCCAATGTCTTAAACCCAAAATAATCGTAGCTAAAATCCCTATTGTAGATGATGGTAGAATCCAAAATTTCCGAATTCTCAGAAATCACCTTATAAACCTCATCGGACAGTAAGGGTGCTTTTTTGCCCGTTCTTGGATTTACATATTCATAGAGGTCCTTCATGGTTTCCGAGAAGGATTTTTTTGTGTTCTTGTGAAGGTTGGAAACGGAAATACGCGCAGCCAATTTAGCGTAATCTGGGTGGGCCGTAGTCATAGTAGCCGCAATCTCGGCCGCAAGGTTGTCCAGCTCCGAGGTAGTGACCCCGTCATACAGACCTTCGATTACCCGCATGGCCACCTTTACCGGATCCACCAGATCATTTAGACCATAGCACAATTTCCTTACCCTGGCCGTGATTTTGTCGAACATCATCGGCTCTTTTCTTCCGTCCCTTTTTACTACAAACATAATTGATTTACGAATTTTGATTTAAGAATTTAGATTGGCGATTTTAGAATGGTGAATTACGAAATCAGAACTCTGCATCGAAGCTGATCTTCTGCGCTTCTTGGTCTTTCTCCTTGTTGAGAACCCCGGCCTTTTGGTACTCGGACACCCTTTTTTCAAAGAAATTGGTCTTGCCCTGTAGGGATATCATATCCATAAAATCGAATGGGTTAGCAGTGTTATAGACCTTTTTGCATTCCAATTCTACCAAGAGGCGGTCGGCCACAAATTCCAAATACTGGGTCATCAATTTGGCATTCATGCCGATAAGGCTTACAGGAAGGGATTCGGTAATAAACTCCCGTTCTATATTTAATGCATCCACAATAATATCAGTGATTCTTTCCTTTGGCACTTTATTTACCAAATGCCGATTGTGCAGATGTACGGCATAATCACAATGCATTCCCTCATCACGGGAGATAAGTTCATTGGAAAATGTAAGGCCCGGCATTAAACCTCTTTTTTTCAACCAGAAAAGGGAACAGAAGGCACCAGAGAAGAAAATCCCCTCCACAGCAGCAAATGCGATCAAACGTTCGGCAAAGCTGGGGGACTCTATCCATTTTAACGCCCAATCTGCCTTTTTCTTAATGGCGGGGAAATTCTCAATGGCCTTGAAAAGCAGATTTTTCTCCTTTTCGTCCTTTACATAAGTATCAATTAAAAGCGAATAAGTTTCCGAGTGGATATTTTCCATCATAATTTGAAAGCCATAGAAAAATTTGGCTTCCGAATATTGTACTTCGTTTACGAAGTTTTCGGCAAGATTTTCGTTTACGATGCCGTCCGAAGCAGCAAAAAAGGCCAAAATGTGTTTAATAAAATATCTTTCGTCAGCATTCAGTTTACCGGTCCAATCTGCCATGTCCTGATGCAAATCGATCTCCTCTGCTGTCCAAAAACAGGCCTGGCATTTTTTGTACCATTCCCATAGGTCGTGATGCTTGATAGGAAAAATTACGAAGCGGTCTTCATTTGTTTCTAAGATGGGCTCAACACTTGTGGTGGACATAGTTACTTATTGTTAAAAGGTTTATAATTTATGGCTTGCTGTGTGCTTTAAATTAAGTGAAGGAGTAAGATGAACAAGAGTTAAAACTCCTTTACTTGATAACCGCTTGTTGCTACTACCGACCGTTTTATACGGAAGCGGTGCTAACAAAGATGGAAAAAATGCAGCAGTTTGTAAAGTGGGAAATGAAGGTTTGGCCGCAAAGTTCTTAACACAAAATGTTTACATCCATGCTCGCAAGTGATGTTTGCTGCCCTTTGCGCAACACTGGATTTTGAATAAATTTTTGAAAGAAATGGGCCTAAAATTAATAAACCAAAAAGTATGAAAATTATACTTTTTGGTTTAAACGGGTTCTTACTATATGCTGAGGCGCTCACTAAAAGACTTTTAATTTAGAGCGGTATTAGCTTTTGGTAAGTATTACTTGGGTACTGCCATCCACGCCATCTGGGAGCTCATCGAAAAAATCATCTATTTTAGCCTTCATTGTATTTCCAGAGATCGTAATCGGTGCGGATACATTTTTGGCAGAGCCCCCGCCATCATCGCTAAAAACCATTTTTAACACACCGTTTTCATAAGTATAGGTGCCAGCAGATGTCTTACCGGCTCCGGAAGCCGGGCAGATAACAGCTCCGGACTCCAATTCTTCCTCGGAAAGCGCCTCGGAAATATTATAGACCGATAGTTATCCATTGGCATCGAAGGTATAGGTCATAATGGGACATCCTTTGCCGGCCAGTTGTTCCACGATTTTTTTTATGGCCGCTTCGGCCTCGTTCGCATCACTGCCCGAATCCGAAGAAGTAATGGCCCAAGTTCCTACGATGTCACTGGTTTTGGGTCCCTCATCGTCATTGTCGTCATTGGAACATGAGAAAATAAGCAGGCAGGCGCACGTCAATAAAAAAAATCCTTTTCATGATTTATGATTTTATTTGGTTAATGTTTATGAGTTGATATTTTTCAGAATTTAACAGGACCCATTATCCAAAAAGTGCAAATAGGACCATCAACAAACCCAGCACTACAACAGCCCATAAAGCTATGGACATATCCCTAATCTCCTTTGTATCTATTTTCCATCCTTTGTTTTAAGGTACGCTACATGAATAAATGGGCTGAATGAACCCTACAAGACCATATACATATCAAATAGCCTCCTTATTTAAAATTCTATTAATTTTGAAAAAGGTACGCCCTTTAAAATCTACTTCATTGTAAAAATCGGACATTGCGCCCAGGGGCAATTCATGTTCAATAGATGTACAAGGCAATCGCGAATTTTGTGCCAAGGCAGAAGCGTGTGTATTGCCCCTAGATCTGCAATGATCTCTAATCCTACAATCTGATGTTAACCATGTAGTGCCATAGCAAATATGGAGATAAGGGCCATAGCTACCCCTAAGGCCATCATGGCCCAAAGGACCAGTACAATATGTTTTATTTCTTTTGGGAACATTTAGAATGAGTTTCGTGTTTAGTGAAAAAATAAATTCATTGTTTGTCGATAATCAAAGTGTTATGTTTAAATCCAAATTTCAACGCAAATGGAGGTAGTGTCCCTATTTTTAGTTGGCCTTAATTTATTTTTCCGCTTGATGGCAAATTTTACTTCATTTTGAGAATTAACTCTCCTTTTTTGTTGGAAACGACCCTAACCCCATTGTCCTGCATTTTAAACACTTCCCCCACCGGATAAATTTCGGAAGGAAAACTAGAATTCCCAGCGAACAATTGTTGGTCGGTATAAATTGTAATTACAGCATCCTCTTCCGGTCTTATGTGGTTTTCATATAACTCGTAACCCCCTTCCAACAATCCAATATAAACACCGTATCCTGGATATTTTATGACCAATGTCTTTAAGCTATTTTGGTCCTTGAACAATTCCATGGTCTTAAAATCCCTGGCGTTCAGATCCATTACCAACAGTATTTTGGCCTCCTTGGTGACCATGGGTTGCGCCTGTGCAAACGCCTGTAAAAAAAAGATCCAGATAAGTAAGACATTTAGGCGGTATCCCATGGGCACACGGTTACAGGAAATTTTTAAATGGTTCCTATTCATCGATTTCTACCCGCACCGGTAATTTGGCCACGGCAGCAGTTGAATCTGTTGCTTTTTCAGTTTCTTCCGTACTTTTAGCCTGGGCATCAACATCAACACAATACGTAGGATCATTAATACATGTGGCCAAACATAATTGAGGGTTGTTTGCGCAATCTTCCGGATCATGCTTACATCCGTTCGAAATAAGTGTTATGCCAAGCATAGTGCAAAACACTATTGCTTGCATTGAAAAATTATTCTTAGCAATACACCCCAAAATTTGATTTTTATTCTTTAACAATTTCATCTTATATCTATTTCCAGTTATCAAATTATTCAAAAAATAATCGCTAATTCTTCATAATAACCTCAAATGTTTTGAGCATATTCTTACCCATGGGATCGGGCACCTCGGCGATCAGCGCATAATTTCCCGGGCTAAGATTTTCATTAAAATAGCCCGTACTACCTGCAGGCATTTCCTGAATTCCGCCCAAGAAGGTGACTCCGTTTGGCGACGGCGTCTTAAACGCCGTGGGATCTGCCCAGTTCATCCAAGAATTCAAGTTGTCAAGATTTGCTTCTGCATCAAGACGAACCAAATGCACATCATGGCCCAAGAAATGTTCATGGGCTTTTTGATCTTCAAAATGCACGGCAATGATGTGGTCTCCGGCACTTATTTTATTCTTTATGTTTATACCCTCGGCACTCGAAATACTCACATCTACATCACTTTTTGGATTCATGTTGCCGTTCTTGGTATCGGTCACTTCCAATTGTGCTACCATCCCGTGAGCGGAATGAAACTCCCCGTTCGGCATTTTTACATAACATTCCATTACATAGATTCCAGGATCCATGTTCACGGTTATCTCGGCAATCCCTTTGGGCGAGACCAGACCTACCCCTCCGCTGAAGACCACTTCAAAAAACCAGGCCGGTAATCTATTAAAGGCGGCAAAGCCTTCTTCCGTTTTGCCAACGTTCAGCAAGTCCATTCCTTCCTTAAAAACGGGAACCACCTCTGCCTTGCTATCTTCCAAAGTTTTCCCCTCCGGCAATTTTTCCAAGACAAAAAAATGGGTTTCGTTGGATTCGTTCCTATATCTAAAAGTTGTCCACCCCGAAGATATTTTGGGGACGACTTCCAAATCCATCACACGGGTTACGACCTCTACAACATTTTCCTTATCCGCAACTTCTACGTTTACTTTTTCATTCGGGCTGTCCTTGTTGGTTTTTGCATCCTTACAGCCTATGGAAATTAGTGCAATGCAAAGTCCAAGAACTAAGAATCTCAATTTCATACGTTTAAATTTTTGTAATTTCTTGATAATAAATTAATTGAAAAACTCGCCTGTTCACCCGTTCGGTACCGACAGGCCCTCATTAACCCGGAGGTATTTGGCGTTAAATGCTCGTTCCATGATTTTTGTTTTTAGACATTTGAATTTTAAGGCTACTGTTCCCAATGAGTTTATTTAAACTTTTTGACTTGAATCTGAGGTCTTGGGTGCTTGTCCCAATCTTGTAATTTAAGGATAGACACATCTTCGTAAGAAGTTTACCCCATTAGGGCATCCGTTTTCAATTGAATATTAATCTTGCTTCTCCATTACCCATTTCTGAATATTTCCAGGTCCTGAACTATCCACATGAATTCTAAGTGTATCGGCCTCCCCAATTTCCATTGTGGCGGAATAATATGAGCCATCACTGCCCAGTTCCATGTGGGTAAAACTATCTCCGTCTAAAGCGTAAATGTCTTTCCATTTAATGGCACCAACATCAAATCCGGATTCTTTTGGCACGGTGACCTTCCCGGTATTCTCGGTCACCTCTACCTCTACCCCATTATTTGCTGGGTTGTTTCCGCCAACCCTGACCCAAAAGCCCTGTAAAACCTCCAGATACTTGCTTTGAGGGGTAAAATTTTCTTCTCGGACCCATTTTTGAAAATCGCCAACTGCTGCCAAATCTACCTGTACTCGTAGCGTATCATCCACTCCAAATTCAAAAGAGGCCGAATAATAGGAATAATCACTGCCCAGTTCCAGGTGGGTGTATTTATTGACATCCGTTCCTTTAATATCTTTCCATTTAATGTCCCCAACCTTAAAACCCGATTTCTCGGGTTCTATGATCTTCCCCGAATTGTCGGTCACGGTGAGCTTCATTCCATTATTATTAGGATTGTTACCGCCTATCCTGAACCAATCCCCCTGGATATTATCCAGGCTAAATTCTGATGTATCGCTACCATCATTGTTGTTATCGTTGCCGTCATTATTAGTGTTATTATCGTTTTGATTTTGATCCGAACTTTGTTCAAAGTCCTTGGGGGCAAGTAAGTCCTCTGGCGAACATGAACCCAACAAGGTCAAGAAAAAAATAGTTGCCAGAACAAGAATCGAAACAATGGAACGATTTTGCCTTCTCTTTGTCATTGGATGGTACGTTTTCATAAGTTCTCTTTTTAAAAATAATTATATGCCAATACTACCCCTTTATCTACATTATAGATGCCATGTATGTAACAAGGTGTGCAAGAGATGTAACATTGGAAGGTAAATTTAAATTCAAGTGCCAAGTTCATGCTTCGACTTCGCTCAGCAACCGGTCCTGAAAAGGTATCAATTGGCAGTGGCAGTGGGCGGTTCCTTAAAATTCAAGCTCAAGTGTCGAGCTTATGTATCAAGCTCAAATTGAAGTTGAAAATCAAAATCAAAAAAAAAGTTTAGAAGTTTATTTTTTCCGTTTCTTTCAATTCGGAATTATGAATTCAAAAGTCTCAAGTTCAGAATAAGTATGATGGTAAAAACCAATAATTTTTAAGCTTTTGACACCCTTTAGAGATGGGATGACAATAAAAGGATGAAAATTCAAGGGCTTTTGTAAAGTCCCACCCCTAGCCCCTCCCAAGAGGGGGATAGTAAAAAATCATGAGTTGAACTGAAATTCCTCGTATTTCGTATTTCGCACCTCCTATTTTTTCTTTCCAAAAAGCGGAAAACCTTGTCAATCGGTATTTTGAAGATATTCCAATGGGGTCATTTTGTAGGTTTCCTTAAAACATTTGATGAAATAGGAAGGGGTATTGAACCCAACTGTGTAGGCCACTTCGTTGATTGTGGCATCGGACGTCTGAAGAATATGAACGGCCTGCTTTAGGCGTTGGGAACGTATAAACGCCGTAGTGGAAAGGCCAGTGAATACCATTAATTTTCTATGTAGTTGCATACGGCTCATGCCCAAAATCTTACAAAAGGAAGCAGCGTTAAAATCGGGTTCGGACAACCGCTCGTCCAGTACTTTTTGCAACCGGTTTAAGAACGCCTCGTCCGTAGGGGTAATTGCGATATCCTTGGCCTTGAGCACTACATCTTGGCTATATCGATGACGGAGGGCTTTGCGGCCCTGGATAAGATTATCTATTTTGGCTTTTAGAATGCGCAAATTGAAGGGTTTGGATACAAAATCATCCGCTCCGGAGCGCAATCCTTTGAGTTCTTGTTCCTCGCCGGTACCGGCCGTAAGCAAAATAATTGGGATATGGCTGGTTCGCTCATCGGTCTTCAGGGTGTTACAAAGTACGATTCCATCGCAAATGGGCATTTGAACATCGCTAAGGATAAGATCGGGAACGGTTTTTAGGGCCTTTTCTATACCCACTTTGCCGTTTTCCGCCGTCAGGATCTGGTACTTTTCCTTCCAAACCGATATTAAGAAATCCCGCATCTCCTTTTGATCCTCCACCAAGAGCAGCAAAGGCGGTTCGGCCAGCTCAACATTATCGTTGGCCATGTTCAACTGGTTTATTGTTTCGTTAGCGCTATGGATGTCCGAAGGGATTTCTTTGGCATCTTCTTCTATAATTTTGGCATCCCCAAGGTCGGCCCTGGTGAGTGGCAATGTTACTTTAAAATGTATCAAGTTTTTCTGTTCCAAGGTCACGGCTACCTCCCCCTTGTATAACTGCACCAATTCTTTGACCAATGAAAGGCCGACTCCTGCACCTTCCGAATAGTTATTACCTTGGTAAAAACGTCCAAACATTTTGGACAGGTCATCATCCGTAAAAAACCCAACCGTGTTTTTTACACTGATTTGAATTTTAGTCCGATCTCCTGTGGCGATAAAACGGCAAACACCTCCGGCCTTACCATATTTAAACGCATTGGAAAGTAGATTTGAGACTATCTTCTCCACGGCATCCTCATCGTACCAAACATTTTCCAAATTCTCGATGCTGATTTCGTAGCGAATATTTTTAGAACCGGCATTGTGTTCAAAGGAAGAAGCCAACATCCCAAGGAACAGCCCTAAATTCCCTTGTTGTATCGTTAAGTTTAACCTACCGCTTTCTAGCTTTGCCAAATGCAACAATTGATCTACCAGGTTAATAAGTCTTTTGGTATTCCTTTTGATCATAGAGAACTTGGTGAAATCGGAATCCGAGAGATTCCCCTCTCCCAGTTTGGCGTCCACAGGTCCGGAAATAAGGGTAAGGGGACTTCTAAACTCATGGGAGATATCGGTATACAGTTTCGATTTAAAATCATTTAGCCTTTTTAACCGCTCCGCCTCCTCCCGATTTAATTGTAGTTTTATTTTCATGTGCCATCGCCATTTCATATACCGGTAAATACCAAAGGCACCTACCAGAAAAAGGATCAAATACATCATTTTGGCCCAGGGTGCCATATACCAGGGTGGGGAAATAGAAAAAGCAAATTGTTCCGGATTTTCGTTCCAGATTCCGTCATAATTACTACTCTTTACTTGAAATTTATAATCCCCTGGAGGCAATTGGCTATAGCGGGCGGTATTGATATTCCCCGCTTGCACCCATTCGGTCTCATGGTCCAGCAATCTGTATTGATAACTATTTTTTTGGGGAAGGGAAAACTGCATGCTACTGAAGGTAAAGGAGAGGGTATTCTGATCGTATTTCAACGATAGGTTCGGACTAAGGGATTGGGGCTTGTTGAAAACACTAAAACTGGTTATCATTGTCTTGGGCAGGATATGATTGTCCCGGATATCTTCCGGCTTAAACCAATAAAACCCGTCCAAGCTTCCGTAGTAAAGAATACCTTTCTTGTCCTTAAGATATGCCCCGGTGTTAAACTCGGTGGCCAGACCGTCATAGTTGTTGTAGTTGATTGCCGTTGGGCGCTCCTTCAGGGAATTCCCCGGGGTAAACTTGGTGATCCCTTTGTTGGAGCTCAGCCAAAGGTTGCCATCGTTATCGGGTAAAACGGCATAAATAACATCGTTGGCCAATCCATCGGCAACCGTATAATTATAAAATTGTTGATCAGAAGTGTCAAAGGCATTAAGACCTCCCCCATTGGTGCCGATCCACACAACTCCGTTGGGGGCAACATAGAGGGATTTTATATTGTCATTGGACAAGGAATTGGATTCCGGATCGTGTCTATAAGTTTTAAAAGTGTTTTGATCCAGATCAAAATAGGCTATTCCATCGGTCTCCGTAGCAACCCAAAAGTTCCCATCACCCGCCTGTGCAATTGTCCTAATATTATTACTTGGCAAGCTATATTTGGATATAGGATCGTGCTTGTATTTTTTTAGTTCGCCCTTCTCCTTGTCGAACATAATGAGTCCTTGCTCCCTTGTCCCCAGCCAAACCCGGTTATTCCTATCCTTAAAAATACACCAAACAGTTTTGGCCGATAAAGGAACTGGGGAATTTTCGGAATAATGCAGAAAATTCCCGGTAGAGTCCAGGATATTAAGTCCATTTCCTTGGGTTCCGATCCAAAGTTCGTTATGGTCATTGGCCAATAGGGACATAATACGATCCGAGGCAATTGTGGCTGGATCCATAAAATCGGAGGTAAATGTCCTCCAACTATTTGTTTTGGGCCGATATTGTGTCAGTCCTTTGCCCGAGGTTCCTATCCATACCGAACCAGAACTATCTACTTCTATGGCTCGGACCACATCGATATGAATGTCCTCCGGCACTTGGAAATTGATGAAGGAGTGGAATTTCTCCAGATGTTCATCGTAATAACTTAGTCCCGCCCCGTCCGTACCAAACCAAAGGGTGCCGGTATAATCTTCATATATGCATAAGATATCGTTATAGGACAGCGCCCTCGGATTCTGTTTTTCAATCGTAAAATGGGCGATTTTTAGTTCCTTAAAATTTATCATGTAGAGTCCCCTTCCGTAAGTGGCGACCCATAGCCTTTCCTTGCTATCGATAAAAAGATCAAGAATATCCAGGTTGTTCGGAATGGGGTCTGTGAATCCAAGCTCCGAAATTCGCCGAAAAGCGGGGTCCTCGGCCTTCCTAAAGTAGAGTCCATCCCCATAGGTCCCTATCCATTGCCTATCGTCCTGGCCTAAAACTAGGGTGCTAATATTCCCTTCCAGAGGCTTTCCTTCAATGTTTTTAGGAGGATGGTAGGTTGTTTTCCTCGATTTTGGATCGAATTCTACAATTCCGGTACCGGTCGCCAACAAAAAATTATGCTTTGAGTCTTGCGAAATCCTATAGATCGGACTGTTTATCTGCCCAGCGCTAATTACCCGGCTCGCTTTATAAGAATCGGGGTCTAGTTTGTAAAGGCCTTGGGAATAGGTGCCGACCCAGATATTAAGTTGGCGATCCTGAAAGATTACGCTTGCATCGGCAATTCCGGCAAACGGTATAAAAATATTGTTTTCCTCATCCAGTTTATGTGGAATGCCATTCATCGGAACGATCCACACCCCACCTTTTCGATCGGTGTACACCTTCCCTAAACGGCTGTAATCGGGTTTGGTTATGTCTTCAAAACGATAAGGAAACGTGGTAAAATGTCGCCCGTCATACTTGTTTAGGCCATCCTGGGTTGCCACCCATAGATAACCTGTACTGTCTTGGGTGATGGATATGGCACTACTTTGGGACAATCCTTCCCTGACGGATAATTGCCTAAAGGTGATATGGGATTGGCCATACCCAAGGGAGGCGGCTAAGGGAATTAGTAACAACAACAGCATCGGATGATACGTACTTCTATGCCGTTTATTGTCCATATTGAAGAAAAAGATCATTTATATCGGCGTAATTTAATAACTTTAGATAGCACTTTGTTCAAGATCACTACAGCTTTAAAAATCGGATATGGCCCTAAAGCAGCATATCAAAGGACTTCAATAGGATAAGATAGTGAAAAATTTCGCAAAAAAGTTGGATATTGATATCCCGCAAGAACTGCAACCTTACGTGGTTTGCATTATTCTGGGGGAATCCGATTCTATTGTAAACGCTACATATCCTGTGCATCCCACTGGATTTCCGCTTCTCATAAATTCCTTTAGCGACCTTCCGCTATTACATATCGACGGCCAAACACACCGCCCACAATCGCGGCTAAATATCGCCGGCCAGGTCTTCAACGCCCATATAGAGTTAGAGTTCAAAGGAAAACTAGGCCAAATAGGGTTGGTACTATATCCGACCGCGCCTTATTATTTATTCCATAAAAAGGGCGATCACTTCTTAAATAAAACAATAAGTCTTGACAAGGTTTCCCCTTTGGATTCGGATAGTCTTTTACGGGAACTTTCCAAATGCGCAACCCCAAAGGAGCGTGCCGATCTTTTAATGGGATTTTTGTGCATTTTAAGTAATAGCAAGCTTCCACATATTAACTGGTTGGATGCTACCTTGGCAGAAATTTTTGGTCGGAATGGCATAGTTTCCCAAACCGAACTGTTGGATAAGATAAGAATGGGACCAAGACATTTTAGGAGAAGGTTCAAGGAGATTATCGGGGTATCGCCAAAATATTACTGCAAAGTAGTGCAATTGAACGCTATTTTCGATCTGTTGAAAATTAGGGAGACCGAAAAATTGCACCATTTAGCATTGGACTGTGGATATTACGACCAATCACATTTTATCAACGATTTCAATAGGCTTATTGGGGAAAGTCCGGAAAAATTTTTGAACGGGGAGCATGCTTTTGTAAAGACCTATCTAGGCCAGGGGATAGGATTGGCATAATATAAAAAACACTGTCATAACGTACGGACTTCCCGATGTTTTGGAAATTATGAATACTACAATTGGCTCTGTTTATCCAGGTAGTTCCCCCGAAACCTAGACTGCACAGTGTTCCAAAATAAACTGATTGGTTTTTTTGGGTTTCCAGTCGCGTAATTCCATCGGGCCGGGCCGCTTACATAAGCATTGGCAAGTATTTGTTTAACTTGCCTACCCTAATGTCCGTACATATAATTGACAGTTTTTATTAAAATTAAAGCTCGTAATCGATTTTCGTGCTATGGTACTTGCCTTAGCGCATCGAATTCCCCTTGTATGGTAATTTTCTTTCCGTTGGGATCGTGGAGGGTGACCGACATACTTCCTTCAACCGTGTTCTCGTCCAACGACCTAATCCTGATTGTCCCCCGGTCCGTAAAAAAGGGCAATTCGTCCATGCGTTTAAAATCGGCGGCGCCAAATACCCCTTCAAAATAATTAAGGAATCCATTGATTGGCTTTGCCACTTCATAAGTCCCCACCGAAATCTTACTTTTTGTACAAGGTTTTGATATCAAAAATTCCATGTTGTGGATCGGACTCTCCTTTTTGCTCTTCAACATAAACCTTAAAACATAATATTCGGAACCACCTACCGATGTCTCCTTTGTGGTCACAAAGTTTATTATCCCACTCAAATTCTCACTCACCTCCCCTGTAACTTTAAAAGCATAATATCCCTCGTGCGCCAGCTCTACCATGGATGCTTGGTCCGGATTTCCTTGTGAAATAAGGAAAAAAGGAACAATTGCCCACAGGCAGGTCTTCGATATTTTGATAAATAAATGGGGCATAATAATAATTTCAAATACGTGTATCCTAATCCCTGATTCGGGGTTTTAGGGTATTGTCCTGTACCAACAGTTTCTTGGCCGATGGATCGACTTTTGAAACTACACTATCCTTGGTATCCAGGTTTCGGTCTTTATTGCTCCATGCGGCTATCAGCAATGTAGCTACAAAAAGAGCAAACATGATGATACATTTTTTCATGGTAAAGTTGTTTTGGTTTTATGTTGGTATGTAAACTAAAGGTTGCCCAAAATTTACATAGGACTAAAATAGTGGAATTGCAAGGTCATTAATAGGCGATTTGTATAAATGGTATAAAATTGTGTATGGATTGCAAGGACCCGATATAATCTTTTTAAAATAAACTCGCCATTCTTATTATATTGATTATCAGTAAATTAAAAATGTAAGAATTACGTTTCATTTCATATGGCGAATACCCTTCCAGACACAATCCCGTCATTAACTACCAATCCTACATATTTTGCTGCCAGTCATACGCAAATCCCGCCCATTGGCACATTTTTCGGGAAACCCCATTTATTTTGGTGATAAATTTGAGTATCTTACGCATAAAATCCATGATAGAAGCGGTAATAGTTGACGACGAATCCAAGGCCCTCCAAAGTCTTACTTGGGAGCTTACCAATTTTAGCAAGGAGATAAAAGTGGCAAACTCTTTTACGGATCCCTTTGAAGCATTGGCCTATTTGGAAAAGAACACCCCCGATTGTCTTTTCCTAGACATAGAAATGCCCACAATGGACGGATTTCAGTTTATCCAGAACCTGAAACACAGGGATTTTCCCGTAATCATCACCACGGCTTACAATCAATATGCTATAAAGGCCCTTAAGCACGAAGCCATCGATTATCTATTAAAGCCGATCGATACGGATGACCTAATGGATACAATTGCCAAAATAAAGAAGTTCCATTCCAAGAATCATACGGTGGAAAAATTGGAAAAGATATTGCTCAACTTCAATTCAAATTCCATGCATCGGAAAATTACCTTCAACACCGATGGCAAATTGTTGTTCTTAGGTAGCGATGACATTCTTTATGTGGAATCCGATGGGAATTACAGCACTATATATTTGACCGACGGGCAAAAATTGGTACTTACCAAAAAGTTGAAGGATGTCAACGACATGCTGCCACCCGATACTTTTTTCCGTATTCACAATTCCTATATCATCAACCTCAACAAAATAAAGGAGTTTCTAAAAACCGACGGATATGTAGTTTTGGAATCCAACCACAAAATCCCAGTTTCGCGACAAAAGAAATCCGATTTTCTGGATATGTTTTAAGCCGTCCCGTTTATGAACTCATTTAAACTTTTTCAATTGGATAAATCCAATAGTATAAATCGGGTCCCACCAGTAATTAAGCCACTGCTTTCCGCACTGGCGATTTTCATCTTGTTCACTGGAACATCCCAAAATATCCCGACATTTTTTAAGAAAAGTGTGGACAGCTTAATAATTGCGGCGCCAAAAACATACGAAGGATTGGATTCCGTTTTGAAACCTTTTCGGCGGGACACCCTCTATATGAACTATTTTATTAAGGAGGCAACCAAAAAAAATTATTGGGAAGGACAGTCCTATGCATACAATCAGTTGGGGATTAAAGAAAGGGGTCAGTCGCATTTCCCAGAAGCCGCCAAACTGCACAAGAAAGCATTGGAAGCAGCTATAAGTGGAAACAGCGTTGAATTTAAAATATTAAGTCTCAATATGTTGGGTGTAATTTACCGACGGACCGATGCCATAAAAACGGCACTCGACTACAACAAGGAAGCCCTAGATCTTGCAGAATCAGTCCCAAATCCTTCCAGGGGAATCAAAAGGAGCATCAATGTTTCACTGAATAGCATCGGAAACTTATATCTGTTATTAAAACAATACGACCTTGCCATACAACAGCTTAGAAAATCCTTAAGATTGGAGGAGGAACTGGGCAACAAACAGGGCATGGCCATCAATTATCAAAATATCGGGGAAGCCTTGGAGGAACAAGGTAAACTGGCGGAGGCCTTACAGAACTATGAAACTGCCTTGGCCTATGACGAGGAACTGGGTTCGGCAAGGGGACTTGCGATTTGTAAAAACAGCATTGCCCAAATTTATATTAAGCAAAATAAATGCGCCGAAGCTTTAAAAATTCTGGAACCTACACTGCAAGAATCAAAATCCCTTGGCGACAAGACTATCATCACTGCGGTCGAAATCAATATGGGGTGGGCCCTTATGCAATTAAACAACTATAAGCAATCAGAACATCATTTGTTGGAAGGACTATCCTTGGCGCAGCGATACAATATGCCCAGATCTATATCCCAAGCGTATGGCATATTATCCGAACTCTCGGAAAAACGCGGCAATCCAAAGAGTTCATTGGACTATTACAAGCTGGCTTCACAATTTGACGAGCAAATTTCCAGTGAACGCAACGTGCGTTATGTGACCGATATAATCATGAAGTACGACACGGAAAAGAAGAACAACCAGATACAAATATTGGCCAAGGAAAATGAGCTTGTCAAATTAAAGTTGCGGAAAAACAATATTATTCTACTTATATGTGGTATTGCCCTGGCGTTATTGGCAGGTATTTTTTATATTCTATACCGCCAGCATCATCTTAAAAACGAAAAAAAATTGCTCTCCTTGGAACAGACCATGCTGCGGAGCCAAATGAACCCCCACTTTTTGTTTAATTCCCTAAACTCCATCAAACTTTATATTATCAATAATGAAAAGAAAAATGCGGTCCATTATTTGAACAAGTTCTCCAAATTGGTCCGCAAGATTCTGGAGGCATCGTCCCTTAAGGAAATTTCATTGGCCGAAGAACTTGAAACCGTGGAACTCTATATGAACATTGAGAATATTAGGTTTTCAAACGAAATCAATTTTTCCATTAACATTAGCGATGATATTGACGTGAACACGGTTAAGATACCTTCATTGATCTTGCAACCATTTTTGGAAAACGCCCTTTGGCACGGTCTCTCTTCCAAAGAAGGGGAAAAGAACATCCAGTTGAAGGTGAACCGTGAAAATGACAGGTACATTAACATTGCGATTATCGACAACGGGGTGGGCCGGGAAGCCTCGGAGAAAATCAAGAGGGCTAAAGTCCTTAAACGAAAATCCATTGGTATTGACATAACCAAGGAAAGGTTGGCCAACTTTTCCAAGGATTACCAAAATTCTTTTACTATAAAGTTCGAAGATCTATATGATGAGGCAAGGCAGGCTATAGGAACCCAGGTAAACCTCCATATCCCAACAATTTAGGGATGGTTTTAAAACAACATTCTTAGGACTTTCCATTAAGACCATTGGCCACTTGCTCCAATTCCGCATACCATTTCTTCCCGAACTTGCGGATCAACGCTTCCTTTACAAACTTATAAATAGGGACCTGCAGCTCGGTTCCCAAGGTACAAGCGGGATCACATATCTCCCATTTATGGTAGTTTACTGCAGTAAATTCCGAATATTCCCTGACCCTTACCGGGTAAAGGTGGCAGGATACGGGTTTTTTCCATTTTGTGGCACCTTGGTTAAAGGCTTCCTCCAGTCCACATTTGGCTATTCCCTTATCCGAAAAGATTACGTACGCACATTCACTTCCGTTGACCAAGGGAGTCTCCCATTCCCCATCCTCGCCCTTTACAAAGGCTCCTTGGGACTCGATGGCAGCGATACCTTCTGGGCGTAGGAAAGCCTTCACCTTAGGGTAGATATCGATCAGAATGTCAGTTTCCTTGTCCTCTAAAGGGGCACCGGCCTCCCCATCTATACAGCAGGCTCCTTTGCATGCGTTGAGATTGCAAACAAAGTCGTTTTCAATTATTTCTTCGGACACTATTGTTTTCCCCAGTTGGAACATAAAACCCTCTTGAAGCTACAAAGATATTGTTTAATGGGATGAACTGGCTTAAATTTTTTTCCATTTGGCAGATCCCGAAGGTTCGAAAGTTCCTTTTGGCCTCCAATGCCCCGTGCTTTCTCCCCTATTCATGTCAAAAAAAGCCTTTCCTTTCGTTACGGGGGGCATCTTACGGTCAAACGCTTCCAAACACCGGTCAGACAGTATCACTATGGCGAGGTTTAAATTGGAATGTTGAATTCTCGGCCTTATGCAAATGCTTATTTCATCCAGTTTGCTTCGGTTAATAAATACATTTTATAATGTCAATATATTGGATATGTCGTAAATTTGCAGCCGCAAATACGGTTTTGAATTTATTATTTTACAATCAAAGCGGTATAAAATTATGAAAAATGAAATTTAACTTTAAGGAAATAGCTACGGCGAGCATGGTGCTCTTTGCAGTCATCGATATATTGGGAAGTATCCCAATAATTATCAATTTGAGGAGTAAGGTTGGGCATATCCAGTCTGGTAAGGCCTCGGTAGTAGCAGCACTCATTATGGTTGCCTTCCTATTTATCGGAGAAAAAATACTGAAGCTGATAGGAATCGACATTAATTCGTTTGCGGTGGCCGGTGCTTTTATAATTTTCTTTATGGCCCTAGAGATGATATTGGGTATTTCCTTGTTTAGGGACGATCAGCCCGAGTCAGCTTCCATTGTCCCAATTGCTTTCCCCTTGATAGCGGGGGCAGGGACCATGACCTCCATTTTGGCCCTACGGGCAGAATACCAGGTAGGGAACATTATTGTTGCCATAATAATAAATACGATATTTGTATACTTGGTACTTCGTTCTTCAAAAAAGATCGAAAGGATACTGGGAGACACCGGCCTCAATGTGATTCGAAAGGTATTTGGGGTAATTTTGTTGGCCATTGCCGTAAAGTTATTCACGACCAATATCCATGAATTGTTTGTGACCCCTTAGGGATGCAAAAGGAGGCATAAGGGTTGTAGGTGGGGAAAGTATCAGGTACCCTATGTCGCAGGTGAAATTTTATACCCACAACATTAGAAACAAGAAACAAATTGCACAGCGCCCTTGAACGAAAATGGAATACACCTTATAACAATTAACTACATAACTTATAAGATATGACCCAAAAATTCTCACTTGCCTTAATAATAATTGCCTTGGCACTTATTGTTTACAATGTTACGTTGATCGATTTTAACGCTCCCTTGGAAAACAGTACCGTGGCTTTAATCGGCATCGTAGCCTCCCTTTGTGCCATTATGCTTCTACTGATCTTTATCGCATCAAAGAAAATTCAGAAAAAGATCGAGGAAAACTAATGTTGCTAATCCCTAGATCCAATTGCCGCGGTCTTTTGCCGGGAGACTTTAGGACCGTCCAATTGCAGTACTTTCTGCAACATTGCATCGTTTGTGCCTTTGATCTTGGCAGCAGCATTGTCCCCATATAACTGTTCGGCCAGATCGGCCTTAAGGAAAAGTTTTATATTATCCTCCAGCTCGTAGTAAGGTAAATTCAAATTTTTTACCAATGGCGAATTTTCCGCATAATTGATAAAATTGTTGAACATGATATCGTCTATTTTAAAATTTTGCACAAAATCGGGTTCGGACCAATCCTTGTAACGGTTTCGGTCAGATTCCAAATGATCAAAAATAAACCGGGAGAAAAAACCCCATGCCTCCACGCTTTTAACGGCCTCCACCTCGTTTGTCCCAATGGGTACAAACACGTCGGGAATGATACCTCCCCCACCGTAGACCACTTTTCCTTTTGGGGTCGTGAATTTAAGGGAGTCGGCAACCTTGATACTATCTGCAAAAACCAATTCCCCACTTTGGTAACGATCCATGAACGTTTGGTAATAATCCTTGGTCCCGTTTTTATAGGTTTTTTGAATGGAGCGGCCAGTTGGGGTATAGTAGCGAGATACCGTTAAGCGAACTGCAGAGCCATCGCCCAATTCCATTTCTCGCTGTACCAGTCCCTTCCCAAAGGATCGACGCCCAACGATAGTACCTACATCGTTGTCCTGGAGTGCCCCTGCGATAATTTCACTGGCAGAAGCGGAACGTTCGTTGATAAGTACATAGACAGGATTATCCTCAAAATCGCCCTTGGCGGTAGCGAAGTTCTTATCTATTTTTCCTCTTTTGTTCTTTGTAAACAAAATAAGTTTTCCATCTTTCAAGAACTCATCAGCCATTTCTTCCGCAATGCCCAAATAACCTCCAGGATTGTCGCGCAGATCAAGGGTCAATTTCTTCGCTCCTTGTTTTTCCAAGATCACCAAGGCCTTTCTAAATTCCTTATAAGTAGATTCTGCAAATCGGTTTACCTTAATATATCCCATATCGGGAGTCATCATATAAAAGGCCTCCACACTTTTTAGGGGAACAAGATCCCGCTTTACGGTAACATCAAAGGTCTTGTTATCCTTCTTTCTATACACCTGGAGTTTTACGAAAGTTCCTTTTTCCCCTTTCAATTCGTCGACTATAGCCTCGTTGGACAACCGCTTTCCAAAAAGGGTATCGTGATCCGCCATTAAAATCCGGTCACCAGACTGTATTCCCTTATAAAAGCTAGGGCCGTTCTCAACGGGCCGTATAACCGCAATGGTGTCCCTAATAATGTAAAAGTTGATGCCGATGCCCACAAAGTCACCCTTCATGTCCTCGGAAACCTTTTCCATGTCCTGCTTGGGGATATAAACGGAATGGGGATCTAGTTTGTCCAAGATGTTGTTTACGGCTACATCTACAATGCTATCCGTATTTACATCGTCTACATATTCGTAATCAATATAGTCTATAAGCCTATTGAGCTTGTCCTTTTTGGAATTGGTGGTAAAGAGTTTTTCCGGTGAATCATTGAAATGCAGCTTGCCACCAATAAAAATCCCTATCGCAAGTGCGGTTCCGATTACGGTGGGCCATATGTAGCTGTACTTACGATTCATTATTTTGGGCGATTTTATTCTACTTCCACGCCTGTTGGCAAATAGGATAGCTTTACTCCTGCCTTTTCCAAAAATTCCAGACCGGAAGCATCTTTGTAGGCCTTTTGGTACACTACACGTTTTATGCCAGACTGATGGATCAGCTTACTGCATTCCCTACAAGGGGAAAGTGTTATATATAAGGTGGCGCCTTCACAGGATTGTGTGGAGGAAGCCACTTTGGATATTGCGTTGGCCTCTGCGTGCAAAACATACCATTTTGTATAGCCCTCCTCGTCTTCGCAATGGTTCTCAAATCCCGTAGGGGTACCATTGTAACCATCAGAAATAATCATTCTGTTCTTCACGATAATTGCCCCTACCTGTTTGCGCTTGCAATAGGAGAGTTTGCCCCACTCCGTAGCCATTCGCAAATATGCCCTATCGTATTTTTCCTGCTTCGCTTCCTTCATTCAGTTTATTGTTGTACCTCTTTCCCCTAGGGAATTTATATATCGATATTCATTTTGGTGCCGATATCCCCTTTAAGGGAATCCAACTGAACAAAAATAAGCCTTTATAGTCTCTTTGTACTCCGAAATACACCCAAAACATTAAATTTTAACTAATTATTATCTGACTTTTAATCCCTTTAAATACAGGAATAATCACAACAGGGAAACTGTTTTGGACGGTCTTGTTCAAAGACTACAATGGAAACGTTTGTATTAGCATTGGTATTGTGATGCAGATAATAATAATGGAAAGTAAGGTAATATAAAGGTGCTGTTTTATTCCGATTTGGGACTGCAATAGGTAGGCAAGGACCAATACGCAAAGGATTACCACAACCTGGGAAATTTCAATGCCGCCTGCAAACCCTATCAATGGTCCCAGTTTCTCCTCTACATCTGCCATAAGCATATGGAAATAATTGGAAAAACCAAAACCGTGGATCAGTCCAAAAAATCCCGTTGCAACCAAATGCCATATCAAACCACGGGAATGTTCCTCCTTTTTTGCATAGAACAAATCGAACAAAGCCGTCGCCAAAATAGTTACCGGAATCAGGAACTCGATCCACGCCACATCTACGGTAAAAATTCCATAGACGGACAACGCCAAAGAAGTACAATGGGCGACTGTAAAGACAGTGGCCAAAATCAGTACTTTTTTCCAACTTTTAAAAGTGTAGGGCAGCGCCAAGGCAGTCAAGAACAAAATGTGGTCATAGGCATGAATGTCCAAAACATGGTGTAATCCCAGTTGCAAATAAAACCAAAAATCCTGCATATGTTCAGTAAAATAGGGGGTTAGTGAATGAGTTGGCCAGTGGGCCGATTTAATGAAAATTATCAAGCTTCACTAAAGTTCCCTGCGTTCATTTTGGCATCAAACTTACAATTTTTTGGTTTTCCACCCATAGCTGGAATACCGTATAGGTCAAAATTCAAACGGCCGGCCATTTCGTTTTGCCCAAATCGCCCTGCGCCACCAGCGAACAGGAGATGGTATAAAATACTTCTATCTCCCCTGTCCGTTAAAATCTTTCAGAATGTCGAGGACCGATTCCAACTGAAATTACGGCATAAAATAAAAAGGTTAACGCATAGAAAACTGTAATAATCAATCTAAGATTTTGATAGCCAGAATATTGTTGGATTTTTATTTAAAATGATTCTAAATAATTTTTTTATTGGGAAAACACGTTATATATTCGCGACTTATTTTAATTCAGTCTAAATAATAATAACTATTCCGATGAACCACAAATTACTTATAGCGATAGTATTCTTTCAGCAATTAGCAACAGCCCAGATGGGTGAAGTCCATGGTACCGTTAAAAATTCGGAAGGTAGTCCGGTTGCCTTCGCAACCATTACCTTAAAGAACTCCATGATCGGAACCGCCGCGAACGGAAATGGCGAGTTTACTTTGGGCAATATTCCAACGGGAAACCAAACGTTGCAGGCAAGTGCGATCGGACATAAAACAGAGTTTAAGGAAGTCGTAGTAGGTCCAGGGGAATCGTTGGAGCTGAATTTCCAATTGGTGGAAGGGGTAGACCTGAACGGGGTAGAGGTGTTTGGGAGCCGCTATGAACGTCCCGATAAGATTGAAGCCCTGACCGGCCTACCCATGGCTCCCTACGATCAGATACAAAGCATTTCAATAATCTCCGATAAACTTATCGAGCAACAGGGAAATCTGACCATTGCCGACGCTACCCGGAATGTTCCCGGGGTATATACTTTTGCTACCTATGGCAACAAAAGGGAAAGTATGTCCAGCCGTGGTTTTAGGGGAATTCCGATCCTGAAAAATGGCGTTCGGGTAAACTCCGATTTTAGAGGGGTAGGAATCTTAACGGACATGCAAGGCGTGGATAACATTCAGGTATTAAAAGGATCCGCCTCAATAACGCAAGGGGTAGCCACCGATTTGGGCAGCCCTGGCGGGGTGGTAAATATCGTCACCAAGACCCCAAGAAATTACCATGGGGGCCAGGTATCCCTTCGTGCGGGCACCTATGGGCAATTGCGGACTACTTATGATGTTTATGGGCCATTGAACGACAAGAAGAACATTGCCTTTAGGATCAACGGGGCATTGGAGCGGGCCGACAGCTATAGGGCGGGTATTTCTTCCAATCGGTTCTACATAAATCCATCGATGGAGTGGAATATAGACGATAATAGTTCTTTGATCCTCGAAATGGATTATCTGGACGATAGCCGTACACCAGATTTGGGGACCGTTAATCTGGCAGAAAATGATGTTAACGCCATCTATGACCTCCCATATGACCAATTCTTGGGGTATACGAACGATAAGTCGCTTACAAAAAACATGACTTACGCCATTCGGTTTAATCGCAGATTATCGGACAAACTTAACCTGCGTGCAGCCTTCTTCTCTTCCAAGTTGGATTTAAATGACAAAGGGGCAAGTTTGGGCGGCCCTATAATGGATGGCCAGGGCGATCCAATTTACAACGAGAGAAAAAGGGGATACTCTATTTCCACACGAAATGACGACAATAAGGTCCTGCAATTTGACCTTAACGGGGATAATATAAAGACAGGAAACATAGGCCATACCTTTCAAATAGGTTTTGATTATCGAACAACAAACTACGCTACTTTTTCCCAAAGCAACCCCGTTTTGGATTCCATAAACGTGTTTGCAACGATAGACCACAATCTGCCAACGGAACTGGGTTTGAACGGCCCCAATGAAGCAGAAGCTTCGTCCAGATCTGTAGGGCTTGTGGCGCAGGACGTCATCACTTTTAACACTTGGCTAAAAACATTTCTAGGCCTTCGGTACAGCAGCACGGAGACCATCGGGAAAACGGAAACCACCAGGAACGACTCTTTTAATCCGTTGATCGGTCTTATTGCAACCCCTTATCGCAACATCAATGTTTTTGCATCCTATACCAACAGCTCCTACCCTAGGACAGCTACCCGATTAGATGTTAATGGAGATCCTTTGGGCAATGAGCGTTTTGATCAATTGGAAGCGGGAATTAAAACAAATTGGTTGGAAAGCCGCCTGCGGTTCAACCTAACTTTTTTCCAAATCAACAATAAAAATATTAATCTCCCCGTATATGACGAAAACTGGGTGCCCACCGGTTATTACCAAAAAGGGGGCAACGACGAGCGCAAGGGAATAGAAGTGGAACTAACGGGAAGGGTGCTGGAAAACTTGGAGCTTATCACCGGATATTCCTATATCAATGCCCAATACAAGGAGCATACCTCCTATGTTTATGGCTCCTCTCCCTTAAACACCCCGGACCACACATTCAATGTATGGGCCAATTATGGGTTTAGAGGTAAATTACAAGGGCTTTCCTTTGGAACCGGAGCTTACTATACAGGAAAACGCCCCATTAACGATTGGAGTGCAGGACCCGTAACCCACGAAGGTATTGTACCGGGGCAAAAACCATTTGATGTGGATGCTTACACCATTGTAAATGCCCAATTGGCCTACCGCCTTAATGCCCGATGGAACTTTAGGGCTTTGCTCAACAATATGTTCAATGAAATAGGCTATAATGCCTACCGTACCGCCTACATTAACCAAACGGAACCCATAAATTTTGCGGGAATTGTTTCCTATTCCTTTTAATTGGGCCAAAGCATATGATCACCTTCAAAACTAAACCTATACGTATGGCAAATAGAAAAAAATACGGTATCCGAGCCTTGATCAATGATATTCACCTCTGGCTAGGGCTAGGCAGTGGGATTATAATCTTTTTGGTATGTCTCAGCGGTACCTTGCTGACTTTTGAAAAGGAAATCGAGGGTCTTTTTACTCAAAAATTGGAAGTGACAGTACTCGAAGAAAAGCAAACGCTAGAAACGATGGCAGCCACGCTTGCAGCAGCAACCAAGGGTCACGTGTCGGGGGTTACCCTCCCGGTAAAAAAAGATCAGCCCTATGAATTTCATGTAAAAAAGGATCTTAAGGAACGAAGGGGAACCCCCTATTTAATGGATCCCTATACCCAAAGGATTCTGGAGCCCCAAAAAACTGCTGCTGACGATTTTATGTTGACCATGTTTAAATTACATCGCTGGTTATTGATGGATATTTCTATCGGCAGGCCGATCGTTGGTGTAGCAACGATAATTTTTCTAATTATGTCCCTTTCCGGATTAGTGCTCTGGTTTCCAAAAAAGGTGCGTTGGAACACCCTAAAAAAAGGATTCAAAATAAAAACGACAGCCAACTGGAAGCGCATTAACCACGACCTACATAACACACTCGGTTTCTATTCGTGCATCTTTATCATAATCATGGGCATCACTGGTCTGTGCTGGTCTTTCGAGGGATATCGTGAAGGACTTGGCCAGCTTTTGGGCACCCCGGTTTTTGGCAACAGGGGGAGCTCCCCTTCCCAGGTCGATTACAGGCCGAACCTACAGGAAGTCACCTATGATGAAGTTATTGAAACGGCCCACAGGGAATTGGACTATCCGGGAGAACTGTCCGTTGCGTTCCCAAATGAAAACAATCCGGTCTTCGGCATTAGAAAATACAAGGAAGCCGGTTGGTCACCAGTTGCACCGGACGTTCTTACCATCGACCAACAGGGAAATCTTTTACAAAAGGAGCTTTTCCATTCAAAACCATGGAACGAAAAGTTCGCTTCCCTGATCAAACCGATACATACCGGCGAAATATTTGGAAACTTTTCCAAGGTCCTTTACTTTTTGGCCTGTTTAATTGGGACAAGTCTGCCCGTTACGGGGACCCTTATTTGGTGGAACAAGTTGAAAAGGAAAAAAAGTAAAGACAAATCACCAAGGATAGGACAAGTCGCTTAAGCCCAAAAATGTTGCCAAGGAAATTTAGCTCCCCTGAAGTGACCATAAGTTTAGTTAGAGACCTCGCTCTGCCTGGATCTCCTCGTATGCCTTTTGAACCTCTTTAAACTTTTCTTCCGCCCCCTTTTTAATGGCTTCATCTTGGGTATTTACCCGGTCGGGATGGTATTTTTTGGCCATGGTGCGATACGCTTTTTTAACCTCCTCATCCGTAGCTGATTTTTCGATTTCCAAAATCTTGTAGGCATTGTCGGCCGATTTGATAAACATGGCCATAATGCTCTCAAAATCATGCCTTCCCACCTTTAAATAACCTGCAATCTCCCTAATCTTGTCTACTTCCGCGTTGCCAATGGAGCCATCGGATCGGGCAATACCGAACAAAAAATGCAACAATTGGAGTCGAACCTCATACCTGGTACGTTGGGTCAGAACGTTACAAATCTTTTCGGCAGAGATCTCCCTCTTTTTAACTACTTCGTTAAAAGTCCTAAAAATAGCGTTTGCCTTTTCCTTGCCATAGGTACTTAGAAAATATTGGCGTACATAGTCCAGCTCACGTTGGCTTACTTGTCCATCTGCCTTGATAACGATCGAGCAAAGCGAAAGCAGGTGCAGCTCAAAATCGGCAGGAGAGACACTTTGTTGTGAAGGGCCACCAAATATGGATCTGGAACCCTTACTATTCAAACTATCGATGTAACTTCCTATCAAAAATCCCAATATTGCACCAGGATATCGAAAAATATAATATCCTAGAATTGCAGCAAACCATTTTACCATGCGTATTTTAAATTTTCGGCAAAGATATATAAAGAGGAAAGAACATGGGGAAAAGAACATAGAATGGGAAACAAGAGACAAGAAACAAGACGGGAATGGTTATTAAAAAGGCTATAATCGTTAATCGCAACCCTTGCTTTTGAACTTAATCCTTTTTGACATCCATCTAAGGCAAACTCTTTTGCCCTGTTTCCTGGCTCTGGTTACGTGAATCCATTTAGTCTTTTCTCTATGTTCTCTATTCTATATTTCCTTTAAGAATAAACGAAACGTTAAGGCATTCCCGTAGCTGATACAATTTCCATATCTTTGCGTTTCAAGTTAAATCCAATAAATTTTTAATATATGTATCCTGCAGAATTAGTAAAACCGATGAGAGAAGACTTAGCATCCGCTGGGTTTGAAGAATTGCATACAGCCGAAGCCGTTAAAAATGCCGTCGTTAAAGAAGGTACTACCCTAGTAGTAGTGAATTCCGTGTGTGGCTGTGCCGCAGCAAATGCCAGGCCCGGTGCAAAAATGAGCCTAAAGAACAATAAAAAGCCAGACCATTTGGTCACCGTTTTTGCCGGCGTGGACACCGAAGCCGTCAATGCCGCTAGGAGCTTAATGGTGCCTTTCCCTCCCTCGTCCCCAAGTATGGCCCTTTTTAGGGATGGTGAATTGGTTCATATGATAGAACGTCACCATATAGAAGGAAGACCGGCAGAGATGATCGCCGAAAATTTAATGGAGGCATATAACGAGTTCTGTTAGTCCTCCCCCGGTCCTTCCGATGGATGGGAACAAAATAGAATTAAAAACCGTTTCCTTTCGAGGCGGTTTTTTATTTTTGTGATTATGCAGCGAATACTTTCATACCCTATATCGGTCGTTTATATTTCTGTTTTTGCACTGATCTTAGTGGTGTTTCACCCCGTACAATGGTTTTGCTTTAATGTTTTTGGATATAATGCCTTAAAGCGGAGTGTCAGCGTCCTTAATCTATGCTTAATGCGCAGTACACATATTTTGGGCACATCCTACTCCTTTAGAAATCCGCATATCTTACCAACGGACAGGCCTTTGATAATGGTTTGTAACCATCAAAGCATGTACGACATACCCCCAATTATTTGGTATATGCGGGCCCATCACCCGAAATTTGTGAGCAAAATAGAGCTGGGACGAGGCATTCCCAGCGTTTCGTATAACCTGAACCATGGAGGGTCCGTGCTGATCGACAGAAAGGACAGCAAACAAGCTTTGGTTCAAATTGCCAAATTGGGCACCTATATAGAAACCTATAACAGAAGTGCCGTAATTTTCCCCGAAGGCACCAGAAGCAAGACCGGACATCCAAAAAAGTTCCAAACAACCGGACTAAAGATGCTCATTAAAAAAGCTCCATCTGCTCTAATCGTACCCATCAGTATCAACAATTCATGGAAAATGCTCCGCTACGGGAAATTCCCCTTTGGCCTAGGCTCGCACATTACTTTTGATGTTCATCGGCCCATAGAAAATTCCGGGAATTTGGAAGATCTCGTAGCCCAGGTAGAGCAGCAAGTAACGGATGGGGTAACTTCATTCAAGTAACGACAAAGGAGAAATGGACCAAGACCGGTATTCAAAAAGTTTCCTTGTCTAGGTTCTTGTGTCTTATTAATATAGATATTTTAACGTGAACAACGTAGAGCAAGTAGAACGAACAATTGCCTTTGTAAAGGAAACCTTGCAAGGGGCGGAAGGCGGTCATGATTGGTTCCATATACAACGGGTCTTCAACAATTCCCTGCGAATTGCAAAGGATGAAAACGTCGACATTCAGGTTGTAAGCCTAGCGGCCCTGTTGCACGATATAGCGGATGCCAAATTCCACGGAGGGGACGAGTCCATCGGGCCTCAAATGGCTAGGGAATTTCTTACTTCTTTGGGGTTGGCAACCGCGGTAATCGATCATGTGGTTTTGATAATTGAAAACATTTCCTTCAAATCAAGCTTGGATGGAAACGGAGATAAAAGGGGCCCTAAAAGATTTAATTCCCCCGAACTACAAGTGGTCCAGGACGCCGATCGTTTGGACGCTATCGGGGCCATCGGTATCGCCAGGGCCTTCAATTACGGCGGGTTTAAGAACAGGGAGCTACACAACCCCGACATTGCCCCCAATCTACGGATGGACAAGGAGACCTATAAGATTTCCAAAGCGCCAACGATCAACCACTTCTATGAAAAATTGTTACTGCTTAAAGACCAAATGAATACCTCCAGCGGTAAAATATTGGCCGAAGAACGCCATCAATTTATGCTGGATTATTTGCAACAATTTTATAAGGAGTGGAACGAAAACGCTTAGTTCCCTTTTTAAATCAATAGTGACCATTATACCAAATAGGAAATCACCGCTGAAAATTGATCACAAAAGTCTTGGGCCGATTTTAGTACCGTGTCGATTTCAATTCAATTTTTACCATTTTGGTGAAAAAATTAAAATGTACACTTCTTTGACATTTGTAACATGTTTTGCTCCAATGTGTTGAAAAAATCCAACGTCCTTCATCTTTTAGCACAGCGGTCTTTTGTTCTTTTAATCGACAGCAGTGTTTTTAAATGATGATTTACCTCGGAATCAAGTAACAAGGGGCTTGCAACAAGACTCGACTTTGGTATAGACATATACGACTAATTTTAGAAGGTTGTTTCATTTAGATCCACAAATTAATTTCCTGATTTTTAAATATTTAGGAATCATTTAAATCCTCCGAACTTCCCGACCCAAAAATTCGGTGCAGGAATTATTTTTTATTTTTCCTTATTTTAATTTGTTCTAAATAAGAATAGGTTTTATGTTTGCACGGAATTAACCAAAAACTCAAATGCTCAAACACCTTTTGCCTTTCTTTCTTTGTTCTGTGACAATGGGATATTCCCAATCGTACCAGGATAGCGTTGCCGCAAGGAACCAGTTAAAACAGGAGTTAAAAACCGAGATCCTGCAAGAATTAAAAACGGAAGGACAAGAAGTGGATACCACCTCAAAAAAGAAGGTAAACGTTTGGGACAGGTTTGGGCTTAAGGGATACGGTGTGGTCAATTATTACAATAATAATTACGATACCGACCCCAACCTAAAAAATAAAATAGATGCGGAGCGTCTTAACTTATATCTCACCTACAGATTTAACGATTGGATCACCTTTAAATCCGAGATTGAATTTGAACACGGCGGCACCGGTAGTTCCATAGAGTTGGACAATCAGGAAGAATTTGGGGAATATGAGCAGGAAATAGAGAAAGGGGGAGCGGTTAAGGCGGAGCAGATCAATATCAACTTTGCCATTAAGCCCTATTTCAATGTTAGGGCAGGAAGGTTAAAACTCTATTTTGGCTTAGCCCAAAAGCTGGATGAACCAACTGAATATTTTACCACCACCAGGCCAGAAATGGAAGCCCAGATCCTTCCGCTGGGATGGTACGAAAACGGTATAGAATTCCATGGGAATTTCCTAAAAGACAAGTTTACCTACCATCTAACGGTAACCAACGGTCTGGATGCCTCGGGTTTTAGTTCCAGAAACTGGATAAAATTCGGTTATCAGGAAAAGTTTGAACTCGTTAATGCCGAAGCTATTGCCGTAATGGGGCGGTTGGATTACAATTTTAGCGACCAAAAAAATAATTTCGTTGGGGTATCGGGGTATCTTGGCAACTCGGCTCCCAACCGGCCAAAAAATGATATGAACGTGCCAGCCTACGTGAGTTTGGTAGAAGCCCATATAAATTACGACCAAGAGTACTTAAGATTCAATTCCATGCTTTTGTTCGGTAATTTGCAAAATTCCGATATAGTGTCCAAGGCCAACTCCAGCCTTTCCAACAATTTGGGGGTAAAACGTAACCCTGTTGGTAAGAATGCCCTGGGGTTTTCGGCAGAGGTAGGATATGAAATGCTGCATTTTGTAAGCACATCCACCAAACAAAAGATCTATCCGTTTGCCAGATACGATTATTATGACACCATGTTTAGAACGGAAGGCAATGTAGTGGACAAACCCCGATGGGAACGCAATGCAATCACAGGTGGTATCAACTGGTTCATCATTCCAGAAGTGGTAGTCAAGGCCCAATATCAGGATAGAAGGCTGGGATCGGAAAATTTTGATCCCGCAACATTGAGCTTTACCGGGGAAAAACAAAGGGAAAAAACATTTTCGGTAGGCATCGGTTTTGAATTTTAAAAAAAGATCAAAGAAATAGAATACAGACCCATTGGGTATTGTTCAAAAAAAATCTATTCGTTCTATTCCCAGTTCCGAATTCGATAGGCATTATAATTAATTGATAATCATAACAACAACTAATTTATTTCGTATGAAATCCACATCCATTAAGAAAGGAATCCTTACAATAATTGCATCGGCCACACTTTTTAATTGCAGCAATAATGAGGCGGATACCGATATAACCGATCCCAATGAAACCTTATATACCTCCGTTCTTACCGATGTTTCAAGTAAGGTTATAGTAGAAACCTATGGCGAACTCAATGCAAAAGCGAACGCATTGATAGCGGCTCTGGCTACCTTGGCCTCAGACCCAACAGAGGCCAACCTTGAAAACGCCCGTCAAGCCTGGGCAGATACCAGGGCACCTTGGGAAAAATCTGAAGGGTTTTTGTACGGTCCCGTAGATACCGAAGGAATAGACCCTGCTATTGACACATGGCCTGTGGATATAAACTCCATGAATTCCATTCTTGCCGGTTCATCCGCTATTACCCCAGCGGTCCTGCAAGCCAATAACGAGGCCAGGGGCTTCCATTTGATCGAATACCTATTATGGGGGGTAGATTCCGATAAGACGGTGACGCAAATTACCGCTCGCGAATTGGAATATCTACAAGCCGCTGCAACAGACTTGCAAAACAACACCCAAACCCTATACGATGGATGGAATTCAGGGAGCGGAAATTATGTTTCCAATTTTATAAATGCCGGAAAAACAGGAAGTGTCTACAGTTCGCAAAAAACAGCGCTTTTGGAACTTGTTGGTGGCCTTATCACTATTGCCGATGAGGTGGGCAACGGCAAGATTGCGGATCCCTTAAACGAGCAAGGTGGCACACCGCAGCCCCAATTTGAGGAGTCGCGTTTTAGCAACAATTCCAAATTGGATTTTGCGGATAACATCAGAAGTATTCAAAATGTGTATCTGGGCGACTTTGGATCGTTCCAGGGCAATGGACTTTCTAACATCGTCACCCAAGAAAACACAGCGGTAGATGTAGAGATTAGGGCTTCGATCACCGACGCCATCAATGCGATCGAAGCAATTCCAGGAACCTTTACGGACGCTATTTCCAACAATAGACCGGCAGTTTCCAATGCGCAGACAAAGGTTTTGGACCTTAAAATTTTGTTGGAAAGCAAGTTAGAGCCATTGATTTCAGGACTTTGATCGGATAAGGTCCATGCGCATACACAAGTTCGTTGAATGGATTTGTTAAATTTAGTTTTACTCTTTAAGGGTTACCGATCATGAAAAGATTATTTTTCTTCTTAAGCATTGTAGTTCTTGTCTCCTGTCAGAAGGACAACGGCGGTGGCGATTATGTTCCCGTACCACAGAATCCCGAACGCTTATATGCCGGTGGAAAAACAACCACCTTTTTGGCCACTAGCGACGCATTTGCGACCCCAGCGGAAAATTTGACCGCAGAGGAATTTGACACCCACATGGACGGCGACCTTCAGTTTGAGCAGACTTTTGTAACCGCACCGGCACCGGTAAATGGTGGACTTGGCAGTATTTTTAATAATTCTTCTTGTGTATCCTGTCATCCCAGGGATGGCCGTGCGGGCTTTCCAAAGGACTTAAATGCCCGAGGCGGACTGTTATTGCGGGCGAGTATTTCAGGTGTATCCTCCAAGGGGGCCCCTGTTCCCGTTCCAGGGTTTGGAACACAGATTCAAAACCACGCTATTTATGGGTACAAGCCCGAAGCTACCTATGCGGTGCGGTTTGAGGAGAGTACGGAAACCTTTGCCGATGGCACTACCGTAAACCTGAGAAAGCCTATTTTTTCCCTAGAGAACACCTATATAGACCTGCCTTCCGGATCTATGCTTTCGGCCCGGTTGGCTTCTCCCGTATTTGGTTTGGGGCTATTGGAGGCTATTCCAGAATCCGATCTTTTGGCAAGCCAGGATATCAACGATTCCGACGGGGACGGCATTTCCGGCAAGGCAAACATGGTTTGGGATCCTAACTTAGAGAAGGAGGTCGTAGGCAGATTTGGTTGGAAGGCCAATGTGGGGACTGTCTTGGTACAGAGTGCCGGGGCCTACCATGACGATATGGGGATTACCAGCTATGTGTTTCCCGATGAACACTGTGAAGGCCAAGAAAACTGCCAAGACAATAGTACCGGCTCGCCCGAGGTATCTGACGACATTCTGAATACAGTGGCGTTCTATTGCAGAACCCTAGCCGTTCCCGCACCAAGGAATATTGACGATGCTACCGTTATAAGAGGGGAGCAACTTTTTGATCAAATTGATTGTGCCAAATGCCATACACCTAAACAAAGAACGGGACCTACGGATGTTGACGCACTTTCCAATCAAAATTTCTATCCCTATACCGACCTCTTGCTCCACGATATGGGCGAAGGTCTGGCCGATGGCCGTCCGGACTTTTTGGCCAATGGCAATGAATGGCGTACCCGACCTTTATGGGGAATTGGCCTTACCAATTTGATCAATGGACATACGGAATTCCTCCATGATGGAAGGGCAAGAAATATTACTGAGGCCATCTTATGGCATGGAGGTGAGGCCCAGGTTTCCAAAGAGAAATTCAAGACCCTTCCCAAAGGAGATAGGGATGCGCTGCTGACTTTTTTGAATTCCCTCTAATTTAGCTTTCTCGAGAATAAGGGAGCCAAAAACTTGGAACTTATGTCCCGTTTCTTGGATCTTAAAACTTGATTCCTTACACATCTTTTTAATATCCGGATACTGGACCATCCGCAGGGCTTTGGGAAATTCTGCCCCAATTAAATCCTTATAAGCTTTTCACTTGCAAATCGTGGAAGGCATTTGCCTGTAGCCTTAGCAACTCCTCTGCCTTTTGTTTTTTGTAGCGATAAAT
Source organism: Sediminicola sp. (assembly GCA_048266425.1). GTDB lineage: Bacteria > Bacteroidota > Bacteroidia > Flavobacteriales > Flavobacteriaceae > Cerina. The sequence continues at coordinate 2,434 of JBLWZN010000025.1, read as the reverse complement.
TTCCTCCTCTTCAGCGATTTCCCCATAGATTTTCTCGTTGAGTGCAGAATCAGTGGCCAGTAGCTGCTCCCTGTGCAGTACTTTCTGGGTTACCCAAGTTTTTACTACGCTCTCCTCCTCTTCCAGCTTGAGGTCGTACACGCCTTTAGGTGCCAAAAGTTTTGCGATTATCGGGGAGGTCTCTATTGCCAGGAACAACAAAAAGATAAAAAAGGAAGGTCCCCAAGGCAATTTGTCCAACGCGTTGATACGCGCCATAAGTCCATCGAAACCATCGATTATTGGCTGGGAAGTGCTCACTTGATTGTCAAAGGAGGCTTGCAAACTGGCCAATTGGGCTTCCAAACCCGATATTTTTTGGGCGTTGGTCTCCTTTAACTGCCGTAGCTCCAAAAGTGAAGCATCGTGCTTGTCCCTCTTTTCCTTGTAAACGGGCCCCTTGCCCAGTAGTTTGGTCCCCGCCGTACCTTCGGCCTCGGCTATATAGGTGTCGTACAACGCATTGGTCTCCGATTCCTTTGCGGAAATCTCGTTTTTCAACCCAAGGATTTGCTGGTTTAGTTCGGCTATTTTTGGGTCATATTGTTGGGAGATCTGATTTTCGTTGGCCAGGGTAAGCTCGTTCTTTTGCTCCAGCAGCACCTGATTTATTTCCTTCTCAAATATTTTCAGCTCCAAGGGCTTGGAAATGACCAATGCAATGATAACCGCCAATAAAATTCGCGGGGTTGCCTGTAAAAGTTCGCTTTTAAAATGGTCCCGTTTTTTTATGGTAGAAACGATAAACCGATCCAGATTAAAAATCAGCAAGCCCCAAATGAGTCCAAAAAAAATGGAGGTCCAAATATTGTCAAAGACGGTGTAAAGCGCATAGCTACTGGCGATAAATGCCATAACTGCAGTAAAGAAAACGGTTGCACCGATACCAGCGTACTTGGTTCGTTCCCCTGGGGAACAAGTTTTTAGGATGGCGGAATCCGCTCCCGAGCAGAGAATAAAAAAACGTTGAATCATGATAGTGGTGCGATTGATGAATAGTTATCTAACGCAATTTTTGCAAATTTGTTACACATAAAAGTCAATAATTCCAGATGAACGCAGCATGGATTGGAGAAATGGTAGAAGTATCCATTTTGCTTGGTCCCCTTTTGAAAATTCGGTGTTATTCATTAATTTAGCACCCACATTAGACGATAAAAAAAGAGATATGCAGAAATAATTATCTCCTTCTGAATTTCAATTTTTAATCGGATAATTTTATTCCAACCCCAACCAAGATTCATTAACCATATTATTTGAAAAAATGTCTAGGTTTAGGCTAACAGGCCCTAAAAAAAATTATGCCCGGGTTAAGCGACCAAGTTAGGCAGGCACCGAAATCAATCTCAAATAAAGGTATACAGATGGATATTACCTATTCTTCCAGAATAAAATTTCTGCCATTTTATCTAATGTCAATTTTGCCTATGTCCGTATTGTACCTGATATCGGACATGACCTATATAATGGTATATTATATAATTGGCTATCGTAAAAAAGTGGTTATAGGGAACATCAAGGGATCCTTTCCGTCCAAAAACGAGAAGGAAATAAAAAGAATCTCCAAGGATTTTTATCGACACTTCTGCGACCTTATTTTCGAATCTATCAAAAGGTTGACCATTAGTGAAAGGGCGATTCGAAAACGACTAAAAATCAAGAACCAAGATTTAATTGAAAAATATCTGAAGGACCGGAGAAACATCCTTTTATATACAGCCCATCAAGGAAATTGGGAATGGCTTATTTTTATGCCAATATACTTGCCTTATCATTCCAATACCTTTTTTATGCCGTTAAAAAACAAATATTTTAACGAGTTGTTCCAACTAATGAGGGAGCGATTTGGAATACGCTGTGTACCATCAATTAATGGTTACCGTACCATTATTGAAGATGCCAAGGCCAACAATGTTACCATGAACTGTATTATTGGCGATCAGAGTCCGCATGAACAAAGTTCCTTGCACTGGTGCAATTTTCTAAATCGAGAAACTGCTTTTTTTACCGGGGCGGACAAGATAGCCAAGAAATCCAATTCGGTCGTTATCTTTCCCTTCTTCAAAAAGGTTAAAAGAGGCTATTACGAACTCGAATTTCAAATGATAGACGATAATCCGAGGGTGAGGGAAAATCTGGAAATTGTGGAGCGGTATGCAAAACAGCTGGAAGGAGCTATCCTAAAATCTCCAGAAATGTGGTTGTGGACCCATAGGAGGTGGAAATTGAACACAAAACTTGATCGGGACACACTAATTAAAAGGTCCGCATAAAATCTTCCGCCAATATCTTTCTAAGATAAAAAATCAATTCTTCCGCATTCCTTTTATCAAAGACCAGGGGCGGTTTAATTTTCAGGACGTTGTGGTCCGGGCCATCGGTACTCATCAAGATC
>JBLWZN010000024.1:0-69225 GCA_048266425.1 Sediminicola sp. | reverse complement strand
CCCATCGAGGCTTACCACAATCGCTTGCAGGTATTTGGTTTTCGAATAGCGGATTTTACCTATCTAACGGATGCAAAAAGCATTTCCCAAGAAGAGTTAGCGAAGATAAAGGGCACCAAAGTATTTGTAGTGAACGCCTTGAGAATGGAACCGCACCATTCCCATTTTAATCTGGAGGAAGCCCTTGCCATTGTTGACAAATTGAAGCCGGATAAAACCTACTTCACCCACATTAGCCACCATATGGGCTTCCATGATGAAGTGGAGAAAAATTTGCCAAAAAACGTACATTTGGCTTATGATGGGCTCAGTGTAATATTGTAGATTTAGGTTAAGATTGCTAGAAGACGGATAGCAACCTTTTTTAGGTCATATACTTCTCGGGCACCTCGTTCTTGTGCTTCCATCGCTTATGGGTCCAGAGGTAGTATTCTGGTTGCTCCTTTATCTGGGCCTCGGTTAACCGTAGAAATTGCTCCGTGATCTCGTTTTTTTCAGTTTTTTTTCCGGCCATGGTTATGGGAATGATATCCGCCTTATAATAGCCCCGTTTTATTTTTGATACTTTTAGGAATACCACGGCGAGATCAAATTTCCTGGCCAAGGTCTCGGCTCCATTAAAGATCGGGACCTTCACCCCCATGAATTCCGCCCAGTATTGGGCCCTATGGGCCTGGGGCGATTGGTCGCTCACCATACCATACCCGCCTATAATTCCATTTTGTTCGTTTCGGACAATGGTTTTTACGGTTTCTTCCTGGGTAATAAGCGACGTGTTCCATTTTGCCCTGATATTTTTGATCATTTTATCAAAATAACGGTTTCCGATTTTTTGGTAGACCGCATATCCATTGGTGTACACATAATTGTTGATGCTTACGTTCCACTCCCAATTCGCATAATGGGAACACACGATCAGCACACTTTTTTTCTTTACTATTTCTTGTAGAACCTCCACATTACTAATAAAATACCTTTTTTTCACTTCGGCCTTGGACATGTTCATGGTCTTTATCATTTCCAGAAAAGTATCGCACATATGCCTAAAGAAACGCTTCCTCAATATTAGCAACTCTTCTTCGCTTTTATCCGGAAATGCCAGCCTAAGATTGTTGTCGACCACATTTTTGCGATAGCCGACCATATAATACACGATAACGAAAATAAAGTCGGAAAAAAGGTAAAACAGTCGAAACGGCAAGATGGAGATAATCCACAAGAAGGGGTATGCCAGCAGGAAGACAAGTAGTTGCATTTAGTACAAGGTATTGGCAAATATAGCTATATTTGGTACGAATTTTAATCAAGATTGAATGAACATCGATTTGGCTACCCTTGTGATTATTGCCGCCAACGCAATAATTTCTATGCGAGGATTTAACAATATCTCCTTTTTTGAACGTTACAAATTTGAAATCGGTGCCATTCAGGCAGGCCAGAAGGATCGGATGGTAACTTCCGGCTTTTTACATGTAGATATTACCCACCTTTTTTTCAACATGTTTACCCTTTATTTTTTCGCACGGGTCGTTATTAATTGGTTCGGGGAGGTAAAGTTTCTGATCATGTATTTTATCAGTTTGTTAGCCGGCAGTCTGTTGGCTCTTTTCTTTCACAAGAACGAGCCTCATTACAGTGCCGTCGGTGCCAGCGGTGCGGTTACGGGAATTTTATATGCCGCCATATTGTTGCAACCGGATATGAAATTGGGAATTATGTTTATCCCCATTCCCTTTCCTGCCTATGTTTTTGGCATTGTCTACTTGCTGTATTCCATCTATGGAATGAAAAGCCGGTTGGGAAATATAGGGCATACCGCACACTTTGGGGGAGCCATCGGGGGATATGCAACTACCCTGTTGTTTATGCCGAGTTTGTTGGTCAATCAAACATTGATGGTTTTTTTACTGGCCATACCTATTATTTTGCTCTTCATAATGGCCAAAATGGGGAAACTATAATAAGATTCTAGATTGCTATGCCGCTAGCATCAAGAAATACGACTTATTTATTGATAGAATTTTGATTCCGAACTAATAACAGATAAAGCTAACATTCCCACATTGTGCTATGCATAAATTGTGTTGGGTTCTTTTTGCGTAAAGCGTATGGCAAATCTAAACAAGCTCGACAAATAGTTTTGGCATAAACCTGAATCTCCTCCTTCCGGAACGGCCCATTAAAAAAACAATAGCCTTGGCATTTGCAGGCCAAGGCTATTGTTTATATACACAGTAGAAAGATATTTTTATTGGAGCATCGAAGCTATTTTCTCTTCAAGCGCTGGTCCGCGAAGATTTTTTGCTACAATAACGCCGTTTTCATCCAAAAGGAAAGTAGCTGGAATTGCTTGAATATTATATAATTTTGCGATGGCATCGTCAAAATAGGCAATGTTGGAAACATGGTTCCAAGTTAGTCCATCATCTTCTATGGCTTTTTTCCAATCGTCAGCCGTCCTGTCCAACGAAACTCCGATAATGTTCAGGCCTTTATCGTGATACTTATTATAGATATTGACAACATTTGGATTTTCTGCCCTACAAGGTTTGCACCAGGCAGCCCAAAAATCGATCAGGGTCACTTTGCCCATGACATCTTTTAGGGCCAATTCCGAACCAGAGGGTGTAGGTGCGGAAAAATTGGGAGCTTTGGCGCCTATCTCGGTGTTTTTTCCTTGTGCCAATTTTTCCTCTACGCTCTTGCCGGGCTTGGTGGCCTTAATTTCAGGGGACAACCCATCAAATAATTTTTGGGCGTCCTCTTTGGGCGCATTGGGATCACTTATCATACGTTCTATGATCAAAGCGGAAATAAGTGCATTGGGATGCTCCTTTACGTAAGCAGCTTCAAAACTCTGTGCTTCTTCCTGAAGTTCAAAATATTCTTCCCGCAGGGACGCCATGGTCACGGAATCCTTGGACATACTGGCTTTCCGCATATCTTCGTTGATGTGCATTGCCTTTTCGGATATCTTTCTTGAACCGCTTATGTACTCTGCAAATGCATCGTTTTGCTCGGTTCCTTCAAGTTTCGCAAAATTTAAACTATCCTTTTGGGCAGTAAGCGCAATAGTGCCCTTTTCCAAGACAAAAGGGATATTGCCCCTAATTTTATCGATAAAAATGTAATGTATTTCTGGTTGATCGGCAGGTCCCGAGAAAGTGAATTTTCCGTTTTCAATGGTCGTTGTATCAATATCAATAGGCTGATTTTGATCTCCTACCTTCTTTAAAAAGACCTTAGTACCATTCTCCAAATCGCCGGTAATGTTACCATTTACAGTAAATTCCTTACTAGACTTGTTGCAGGCCATTAGCGTTACAACTATCCCCAAGGCAAGTAAAACTTTTTTCATTATTTTTTTTTAAAAAGATGTGCGAAGGTACTATTATATGACTTATAAAAAAAACACTTAACATATCCTTATGCAAAAAGACTTGATTTTTTACGATAAAAAATCTTGAATTCCAGTTGTGCCTTATGGCAGGCGCTTGGCACTTCTCTTTGCGTTCTTTACCTAAGTAAGGTATGGCCGATCAGGCATATAGTTTTACGGACCCAGGGCGTACAGGCGAAGTTCATAAGAAATGCCGTTTTCTGGCAAGTACCTATTCATCCATAAGACTAATTTTAATACAATTAAAACTGGTAGCGTATTCCAAGTCCAATATCAAAATCAAAACTATCGGAAAAATCCTGATATCCAATCAATCCGATCTCGGGCCGAAAGTCGAGTGAAATGAGCAAGGGAATCTTAAAATTGTATTCAATGCCAATATCGCCAGCTGCCAATATGAAAAGCCCTCCATCCGGATGGTAGTAATCATCATAGTCATCACCTGGCACAGGGGAGAAGTCTACGATTCCCAATCCGCCACCTGGTCCAAAATACCAGTTGAACCCTCCATCAATGGGAAGCACCCACTGGTAAATCCCAACTGATTTAAAGGCATTGTAATTTCTGCTATCGTACCAACCCAGGTCCACCTCCAAACGATTGGTCCGCATTATTCTTCTTTGATAGGAGATTTCCACCCCAAACCCATCACTATCCCCTATACGAAGCCCGATAGCATTGTCGGATATTTCCTGGGCACTGCCCGTTAATGAAATCAGGCAAAATACAGCCGTAATAACTTTTAATATTTTCATAGGTTCCGAATTTTCCAAATAAAGGGCCAAAAATAGGAACATTCCCTATTGTGATCCGTTAATAAAAACTTAATTTAGTCCCCTAAATTGTATTTAGGTGGACAAAAATTTATTAGCGGAACTGAAAAACAGCCTTAAGGGTGAATTGTTGGTGGACAAGCTTACCAAGGCCCTATATTCAACAGATGCTTCCGTTTATCGGAAGATACCTATTGCGGTTGCTTATCCTAAGTCAGTGGCCGATATAAAGGAATTGATCTTATTTGCAAGGAAGAACAATACTAGCCTTATTCCCAGGACAGCGGGAACGTCCTTGGCCGGACAATGTGTAGGTGATGGTATTGTCGTGGACGTATCCAAATATTTCACCAATATTGTCCGCCTTGATGAAAAGAATAAGCAGGTTACCGTACAACCCGGTGTTATCAGGGATGAGCTGAACCAATATTTGGAACCTTACGGTCTCTTTTTTGGACCCAACACGTCCACTTCCAACCGCTGCATGATCGGGGGGATGGTAGGGAACAATTCATCCGGCACCACCTCCATCCAGTATGGGGTTACGCGGGAAAAGGTCGTGTCCTTGAAAACCGTACTTTCCGATGGGAGCGAAGCTGAATTTTCAGGGGTTTCCGTGTCCGATTTTCATGCCAAAACCAATGAAAATACCTTTGAAGGAAATATTTATAAGAACATTTACAAAGAACTTATTTCCAAGAAAGTACAGGAATACATTTTACGGGAATTCCCCAAAAAGGAAATCCACAGGAGAAATACGGGCTATGCCGTGGACGAGCTATTGGACAATCCTATTTTTGGAGCTTCCAAGACCGATTTCAACCTCTGTAAATTATTGAGCGGAAGTGAAGGTACTTTGGCCTTCACAACGGAAATCACCATTCAGTTGGATGACATACCGCCCAAATTCGCAGCTATGGTAGTTACCCACTATAAAACCTTGGAAGATTGCCTTAGTGATGTTGCCCCAGTGATGAAGCATGGACTTCACCTGTGCGAGATGATGGACAAGGTGATATTGGATTGCACCAAAAACAATAGGGCCCAGTTGGCCAATCGGTTTTTTGTTGCCGGCGATCCTGCGGCACTTTTAATGTTGGAAGTACGCGCCGATTCCGAATCTGGATTGGAAAAACAGCTGAGTTTGCTTTTGGCTACCATAAATGGCTCTGGACTCAGTTATTCGAATCCCATTTTAAAAGGGACAGATATCAATAGGGCCGTGGAATTGAGAAAAGCGGGCTTGGGCCTTTTGGGAAACATGGTCGGGGATCGTAAGGCCGTTGCGTGCATTGAGGATACTGCTGTTGCCGTTGAGGACCTTAAGGATTTTATTGGCGAGTTTACCGAAATAATGAGAGGATACGGGCAGGATGCGGTTTATTATGCGCACGCCGGTGCTGGAGAGCTGCATTTGCGGCCTATTCTTAACCTCAAAAAATCTACAGATGTTTCCCTGTTTCGATCCATTACCACCGATGTGGCCAAATTGACCAAAAAATATCGCGGCTCCTTTAGCGGGGAACACGGCGATGGTATCGTAAGGGCCGAATTTATCCCGTTGATGATCGGCGAAGAAAATTACGAGCTTCTTAAGCGTATTAAGTCTTATTTTGATCCCCATAATATTTTTAACCCCGGTAAAATCGTCGAGCCCTATCCAATGGACGAATCCTTAAGGTACGTGGTGGATCGCAAGGAACCCGAGATAAAAACTTTGATGGATTTTTCGGATAGCGAAGGGATCCTTAAGGCCGCCGAAAAGTGTAATGGCAGTGGGGATTGCAGAAAAACCGAACATGCATCAGGGGCCATGTGCCCCAGTTACCATGCTACCAGGAATGAAAAACATACGACAAGGGCAAGGGCCAACGCCCTGAGGGAATTTATGACGAATCCCACAAAATCCAATCCCTTTGATCAAGAAGAGCTGAAAGAAGTGTTGGATCTTTGTCTTAGTTGCAAGGCCTGTTCCAGTGAATGTCCCAGCAATGTGGATATTGCTACATTGAAGGCCGAATTTTTGTATCAATACCAGGAAGCCAACGGCTATTCCCTGCGCAGCAAACTATTTGCCTACAATACCCAACTTAACCAATTGGGCAGTAAAATTTCTGGCTTGACCAATTTTGTATACAGCTCCAAGATCTTGAGCGGATGGGCAAAAAGCATTACGGGCGTGGCCAAAAATCGTACCCTGCCCATGGTCCATAATTTTAATTTTGATAATTATTTAGGGAAGTTCAAGGATGTCCATATAGCAAGAAAAAGAAAAGTTGTATTGTACATTGATGAGTTTACCCAATATTTGGACGTTGAGCTCGGTAAGGATGCCATAGAGGTATTGGTGCGCTTGGGTTACGAGGTAGAGCTTTTTTATGCGGAAAGCGGTCGTACTTTTATTTCCAAAGGTTATTTGAAACAGGCCAAAAAATTAGCGGAAAAAAATGTGGGAAAATTAAAGAAAATTGTAGAGGCGGGCTGTCCGATTATAGGCTTGGAACCCTCAGCAATTCTTACCTTTCGAGACGAATATAAGCGTTTGGTTAAAGATTCCGTAACGGCAAATGCCATTGCAATAAGCTCTTATTTGATCGAGGAATTCCTTTCCGCGGAAATACAAAAGGGGGAAATAACCTCTGAAAATTTTTCCAAGGAACCCAGGACTATAAAAATTCATACCCATTGCCATCAGAAGTCCCTTTCTAATCAAAAAGTGACTTTTGATGTCCTAAATTTGCCCATTAACCACCAGGTTACCATAATTAGTTCAGGGTGTTGCGGTATGGCTGGATCGTTCGGATACGAAAAAGAGCACTACGAGGTAAGCATGCAAGTAGGGGAACTGAAGCTGTTTCCTGCCATTCGAAAATCTGCACCGGAAGTTATCGTTGCTGCGAATGGTACAAGCTGTAGGCATCAAATTCAGGATGGCACACAAAGAGAGGCTCTGCATCCTATCTCGATTTTAAAAATGGCGTTGGCAGGTTGATTTTACCGTCTCTGGTATATAAATTACCTTTGGAACCACAATAAAGTTAACGGTCAAAGTGGCCAAGGATCAACTATTAACTTTTAAGTATTCACTATTAACCTATTGTAATGGCAGGAAACACGTTTGGAAATCTATTTAAATTGACCACCTTTGGAGAATCCCATGGGGTGGCAATTGGCGGGGTGTTGGACGGGTGTCCGTCTGGGATAACCTTAAATCTGGAGGCAATACAACAGGATCTAGACCGCAGAAAACCAGGGCAATCCGCCATTGTCACCCAACGCAAAGAGCCTGATGTGGTGGAGTTTTATTCCGGTCTCTTTGAAGGAAGGACCACGGGGACCCCGATTGGTTTCGCAATTCACAATACCAACCAAAAATCGCACGATTATTCCCATATCAAGGATTCGTATCGGCCATCCCATGCCGATTTTGTATATGACCAAAAATATGGCTTTAGGGACTACAGGGGCGGGGGGCGCAGCTCTGCCAGGGAGACCGCCAGTAGGGTAGTGGCCGGTGCCATTGCCAAACAATTTTTGGCGGATGTAAAGATCAATGCCTATGTATCGCAGGTGGGCGAAATGAAATTGGATAAGGATTACAAGGATTTGGATTTTTCCTTGATAGAATCCAACCCGGTGCGCTGTCCAGACCCAGGGACCGCGGCCAAAATGGAGGAGTACATCAAAAAAATTAAGAAAGAAGGAGATACCATTGGTGGAGTTGTTACCTGTGTTGCCCAAAACGTACCCGTGGGACTGGGGGAGCCCGTTTTTGATAAACTACACGCAGAATTGGGCAAGGCAATGCTGTCTATCAATGCTGTAAAGGGATTTGAGTACGGCAGCGGTTTTGAAGGGGTAAAAATGAAGGGTAGCTTGCACAATGACCAGTTTAATCGGGACGGCACCACAAAAACAAACCACAGCGGTGGAATACAAGGGGGCATCAGTAACGGAATGGACATCTATTTCAACGTTGCCTTTAAACCCGTGGCGACGGTAATACAGCCCTATGAGACCATTGATAAGGAAGGCAATACGGTCATGACCCAAGGAAAGGGCAGGCACGACCCGTGTGTTGTCCCAAGGGCCGTACCCATTGTTGAGGCGATGACAGCTCTGGTCCTTGCAGATTTTACCTTGCTAAATAGGACCATTAAAATTTAAAAAGGTCCCAAAAACTAAATAACCTAATAACTGAAGAACAAAAATTATGAAAAAATTGGAACTCCATTGGAGAATATTGATCGGAATGGCCTTGGGGGTTGTGTTCGCCGTGATTATGGTACAATTTGATTGGGGTCCAAAAATAGTATCGGATTGGGTAAAGCCTTTTGGGAATATATTCATTAACTCCCTGAAACTAATTGCCGTGCCCTTAATTTTGGCATCCCTGATCAAGGGGGTCTCCGATTTAAAGGATATTTCCAAGCTGTCTAAAATGGGCGGTCGCACTATCGGTATCTATATTTTTACCACTGTAATTGCGGTCTCTTTAGGATTGGCCATGGTAAATTTAATTCAGCCTGGAAAATCCATTACGGAAGAAACCAGGAACGAGATGGTGGCCAACTATACGGGTGAAACCGATTCCAGGATCGCCGAGGCCGAAAAACAGCGGGAATCAGGCCCTTTACAAGCCTTGGAAGACCTAGTGCCCAGCAATATTTTTAAAGCCGCCGGTGATAATGGCAATATGCTCCAAGTTATTTTTTTCGCTATATTTTTTGGTATAGGCTTAATCCTGATTCCAGAAGAACGGGCCGCGCCGGTAAAGGGATTCTTTGACGGTTTTAACGAAGTAATTCTAAAATTGATCGATCTGATCATGCTTGCAGCCCCTTTTGGGGTCTTTGCCCTCTTGGCTGCCTTGGTTGCCGAATCCCCGAGTGTGGAACTGTTCCAGGCCTTGGCATGGTATGCCATATGCGTTCTTCTCGGTCTCTCCCTTATGATCGGGGTGTACGTAACCTTGGTCTATATTTTTACAAAACGCACCCCGGCTTTTTTTATGAACGGAATGTCGCCGGCCCAACTTTTGGCATTCTCTACAAGTTCCAGTGCCGCAACCTTGCCAGTTACCATGGAAAGGGTAGAGGAGCACCTGGGAGTCGATGAGGAGGTGGCCAGTTTTGTGCTCCCTATTGGGGCAACGATCAATATGGACGGCACCAGTCTATATCAGGCAGTAGCAGCAGTGTTCATTGCCCAGGCTTTCGGGATGGACCTAAGCTTAACGGCCCAACTGGGAATTATTGTTACGGCTACCCTGGCCTCTATTGGCACCGCAGCCGTTCCAGGGGCGGGAATGGTGATGCTCGTAATAATATTGTCCCAAGCAGGAATTCCAGAGGCAGGACTGGCATTGATATTTGCGGTAGACCGTCCGTTGGATATGTGCAGAACGGTAGTAAATGTTTCCGGGGATGCCGCAGTTTCTATGCTAGTGGCCAAATCCATAGGAAAATTAGGCGATCCCAAGATCAAGAACTGGGACGACAATTTGCCCAAAAAAAATAAGACTCTTTAAATGTTTCTATGATCAAGGAAAAAAAGATTGGGCCTGCAGCACACATTCGCGAGAATCAGGACTTGTTCGATATAGACAACAACCTAGATCGTTTGGTCAAGAACATAGAATTGCTAAGCTATTTGAATCCGTTGAATCTTGAGAAGGAAAAGCAGCGATTTTTTTCATCAAAATTTACCGAAAATCCTATATTCAAATACCCAAGGATCAAATTTGACCCTTATAAATTACACCGATTGGTTTTTTCCCAAAGATTGGAACGGATAAAGGATGATCAGGTAAGAAAACTATATCAGGACATCATATACTATTATTCCAATATGATCCAATGTATTGAGACTATTGGAGATCGTAAACGATTTCTTTATAATTCCCTTAGGGTCTATGGTGCCCCGACCGAAAAGGATGTCCAGAACGCCAAATTCATTCTACATTTTGCCAACGATCCAGCTTCGGCGGATAATGAAAAGGTTTTTACCCCGGAGGAAGCCAAGGGTTATTTTGAAAACTTTGTGCAGCAATATGATTTTCCCCTGAACTTAAAATTCTCCACGAGTATCGCGGCCGATGCCATGGTAAGCAACAGCCAACAGGCACTGTTCATTAAGCGCAATACAAGATTCAGTAAAAATCAATTGTTAACGCTGGCCAACCACGAGATCGGAGTGCATTTGGTGACAACTTTTAACGGAAAATCACAGCCATTGAAAATCTTCTCCAACGGTTTCCCAAGGAATGTAGAAACACAGGAAGGCTTGGCAGTTTATAGCGAATACATGTCCGGTTCGTTAACTTTGGATAGATTAAAAACTATGGCATACAGAGTGTTGGCATCAGATAGTTTAATTAAAGGTTCAAATTTTTCCGACACCTTCGATTTAATCCATGGGCAGTATAAGCTAAACCGAATGGATGCGTTTACAATAACGATGCGGGCCCATAGGGGAGGCGGTTTCACCAAGGATAGATTGTACCTTAGCGGGTTAAGCAAAATATTTAAAAGGCACCAAAGAGGAGAATCCATGGACAATTTGTTGATGGGAAAGGTCACCTTGGAATATGAAGCATCCATAAGCCACTTGCTTGACATAAATCTTGCCCGTGGCAATGCATACAATAATTTGGTCTTTCATCGGAATTTAAATACCAATCCGATTTTAGATACTATTTTAAATCAATTGAAGTAAGTATAAGGATGGTTTTCTAGGCAACGAAAACTAGAACGCGAGGTAATATGGCGCTGGTATTCTTATTTCTGCTATGCCAAAAACTTGTCTTTCAATTCGGGGGTAGGTACCATGCATTTTTCTTTTTTCCCAAACCATCTATATCTGTTCCTGGAAACAAAATCATAAATCCAGTCCCTAAAGCTTAAGGGCAGCCCTTCCAGAAGCCATAAAGCCTTCCAAAAGCCACCAAATTCCCTGCCCATTTTCAGGACGGCGGTAGATTTATTAAAGTAGGCGGTCCCCGGGTCGATTAAAAGAAAGGTGGTCGTTTGGTCAGGATCTATATTTCTCTCGATCATCAATCGTCTTCCGATCTCACTTTGAAGCGGGGCAAATCGAAAGACATCCCTGCGGTCGTGTTTTATGACAAATTGTACCGCACCGTTGCACAGATTGCAGATGCCATCAAAAAGAATGATCTTGTGGGTCTCCAAAGTTATTTGATCCTGATAGCGGTTCCCTGAAGTTTTTTGTTCTTGCCAATAATCCCATATTCAAATGTATAGGAGCTGTCGGTCGTCTTTAATATCTTCATTTCTATGGATTTGTCTTCCGACAGGTCCTTTGGGTGAAGTTTCCGTACAATGTATTCGCAATCGTTGACCCAACGAACGGAGGAAGTATCGGATTTGCCTTGATAATGATCAATTTCAATACCCCCCTGACGTTCAAATATGGTGGTCGATTCCTTTCCGTCAACAATGGAGGTAAATTTAAAGGTACCCTTCTGAAACTCTTTACAATTCCTTTCAGGCTGATAACAGGAGGCCGATATCAGCAGTAATCCCAAATAGCAACAAGTCTTGATATTCATTTTGCAAAGTAACGTAAAATGTTATTATTTTCCGACAGCAAGAAGGCAATCTTCACCTAATATTCTAGTGCGACCCTAATTATCGTTTTGGTATACCTCAAAACTTCCGTCTTCGTAGAAAATAATCACCCTTTTTATCAATTTGTCCCCGTATCCGGAAGGGAAATCATCAACCTTTTTTATGCCCTTGCTCTTTGCGACCTTGTCCTCGGAAGAAGTTTGATCATTTTCAGCTATTAAATCCGGAAAGCTCCCCTGGCCATAGAGCAGCCAATATAAATTTACATCTGAAAATTCGGTTACCAGTTTCATCACAAATTCCAAACTCGGTTTATTTCTGCCGGTCAATAGATGGGAAATACTGGAACGTTGTACTCCGATCCTATCCGCAAATTGGGATGCCGACAAGCCATAAAACTGCATGACTTTTTCCAATCTGTTTATAAAGTGTTCCGAGTTTATCATTGTAACAAATTTAAGCAATTCAAATTGAAACCACCGTTAAAAATCATTTCTAGTATTTAAATATATTTAAACTATAAGTATACTCAGTATAAGTTATAATATTGATAACAAAGTGTTTAATGTAAATTCATAATTTATTCCTATGACCAAAAGGCAAAACGTTTACAATTATAACTACAACACGGGCAAACCAACTGCAAATGGTTACATAAGTAAAATATAGATGTTACAAATGTAATTTATATTGGGCTTACTTTTGTAGCTTCAAATTAATTTTTCACTATGCACAGGCCATTACACCAAAAAGAGGTAAAGGAAAACACGGTTACCGGAAGATATGTAACCATGGAAATGTTAAGGACATTTCTGGATAAAGTATCGGCCAATTTTTCTGTGGAGACGGTCGGGACCTCGGTTTTAAAAAGGGAGATAAAGTTGATTACCCTAGGGCACGGGCCAACAAAAATATTGATGTGGTCCCAGATGCACGGGAATGAGTCCACCACCACCAAGGCCGTATTAGATCTTATCAACTATTTACTGGAAAAGACGGATGAGGCAAAATCTATTATGGAGGCATGTACCATAAAGATAATTCCTATCCTAAATCCAGATGGTGCACTTGCCTATACCAGGGTGAATGCAAATGGCGTGGACCTGAACAGGGATGCCCAAAACTTGAGTCAGCCCGAAAGTGTGGTGCTAAGTACGGTTTATAAGGGCTTTGTTCCCGATTATTGTTTTAATCTTCACGACCAGCGCACCATTTTCAATATTGGAAACAATCCTAGTCCGGCCACGGTCTCATTTTTGGCTCCTACCCATGATGAGGAGCGCAGTATTTCTGTTGGCAGGGGCAAAAGCATGAAGCTTATCGTTGCCATGGATCAAGAACTCCAAAAAATGATTCCTGGACAGGTAGGCCGGTTTGACGACGCATTTAATGCAAACTGCGTTGGCGATGCGTTCCAAATGAAGGGTACGCCCACCATACTTTTTGAAGCGGGACATGTCCATGGGGATTACCAAAGAGAAAAAACAAGGGAGTATATTTATTGTTCCCTTCTAGTGGCGTTGCGGGTAATTGCCAATGGACAAGTGGAAGGATATGATCGTGATAGCTATTTTTCAATTCCTGAAAACAACAAATTATTTTTTGATATTATCATCAACCATGTAGATAGGTTGAACAAGAAATATGGAAATCAAGATTCGGTCGGCATCTTGTATCGCGAGGTATTGGAAAATGCTAAAATCAAATTTGAACCTTATATTGAAAAATCCGGGGATTTGAACGCTTATTTCGGCCACCGGATTTATAATTGCCTTGATAAAAGTGACTTGGAACGATTAAAAAAAGAAAAATCGCTATTCAATTTACTTGTTAAAGTCTAAATATTTTTTTGTTTGATTATTAAATCATCGAGTATTTAATAAAATAACACAGTATTTTCTATTTTAAATGTCATAATTTTTTATTTTTGCTAAAATTTTAATCAAAGATGAGCAAAGTAAAACTTGACGAGATCGATCACCAGATTTTGGATATGTTGATTGACAATACCAGGACTCCCTTTACTGATATTGCAAAAAAGTTACTGATTTCTGCGGGAACGGTACACGTGAGGGTAAAGAAAATGGAAGAGGCCGGTATAATTAGGGGATCTTCCCTAACGTTGGATTATGTGCAGTTGGGCTATTCCTTTATTGCATATGTGGGTATCTTTTTGGAAAAAACGCACCAGACCAAATTTGTTCTGGAACGACTAAACCAGATTCCCAACGTAACCGTGGCACATATAACCACGGGTAAATTCAATATTTTCTGCAAGATTAGGGCGAAGGATACCAATCATGCCAAGAATATTATTTTTAAAATAGATGACATCGACGGAATCAGCAGAACGGAAACCATGATATCGCTTGAAGAGAGCATCAATGACAAAAAGCGTTTGATGCACACCATTTTCAACGAACTGTAATTTCCAAGAATTAAATTTAACCGATCCCAAACGAATCTTTTGTTTGGGATTTTTTATTTTTGATCATGAAAAAATCTGATCTGCCCTCCTATACGTTGACCCAATTTTACAATAACTACCTTTCTACCTTGGAAGATGCTTTTCTTTTGCCTCTTCTAAATCAACAAATGGCTGGTTTTGTCGAATTCCTCAGCTCTATTCCAAAAGAAAAACACGATTTTGCATACGCTAAGGATAAATGGACCATAAAGGAAGTCTTGATTCATATAATCGATACGGAGCGTATATTCCAATATCGTGCACTGCGATTTTCAAGGGGCGATACTACGGAGCTTCCCGGTTTTGACCAGGATATTTACGTTCCCGAATCGCTAGCGGGGAAAAGGACTATGGAATCTATCGTGAAGGAATACACAGCGGTAAGGTTATCCACCATTTTACTTTTTGAAAATATGGAGAAAGCTAATTTGGAAAATTCTGGGGTGGCAAGTGGTGTACCTTGGACCGTGGGAACGATCGGATTTGTGATATGTGGACACCAACAGCACCATCAAAATATTTTGGAACAACGATATTTATAGAACTTATTTAAATATTTTCGATTAAGGGAAATGTATTCCTTTGAGTCGAGTTTTTAGACCGATTTACCTTACGCTTTGCGCAGAAAGCAATCTTTGTATAACATTGAGCCAAGCGATGATGATTTAACAACTATTCGAGGGGTCGTTCCTAGTCAAATTCGCTTTCCAGTTCCAGACCAAGATCGTTGTCAAGCTCAAACTCCATTTCTTCGCTATCCTCATCCAAGAACCCCGAGGTGGGTTTTTCGGCCTTGACCTCCAATTCTTTTTCGATGGTATCGTCGAACTCCGCAATAAATTTGGCCAGACATTTGCTTATTTTGACCAGATAGATGGTATCTTCAGTTCTAACCTCTACGGCCTCTATAATCTCATCCCTACTGTTCTTAAAGGATATGATATCCGAATCCCCATAGCCATGGGGGTAGGTTTCGATTAGTAAGGAAGCGATTTCGTGGGTCAGTTTTTTGTAATCTACAAGCAATCGTTTCATAGTTTGGTTTTTAGGGATATTTAGTTTACCTAAACTATGATTTTTTCCTTTTGAAACTTTTAATTAGTTGTAAAACAACGGTTTTAGTATATGAAGCCCTTATTCTTTGTAGTATGCAAAAGCGGGGGCATACAACTCTTGTGGAACCCGAATGTCCAAAACCGTTTCCCCTATGGATTTAAGGAGCGCAAAATTGATGTTGCCATGGGAGTTTTTCTTATCAAATCTCATCAAGTCCACTATATTGTATATATCGTCCCCTGAAAAATCCACCTTTGGATACCTGCTGGCAAAGGCGCTTTTTATATCCTCCAATTCCGACTGTGAAAGTCCCGTAAGTTCTTTGGAAAGAAATGCTTCCAAAATCATTCCTGCCGCTATGGCTTCCCCGTGGAGCAAGGTTTTATGTGAATCGCTAGCTAGAAAATAAGATTCAATGGCATGGCCCAAAGTGTGCCCAAAATTGAGCGATTTTCGCAGGTTCTGCTCGGTTGGGTCCTGCAATACCACTTGATTTTTTATGACTACCGAATCGTATATCAATTTGTCCAAAGTTTTAAAATCAGCCACTTCTTTTAGCGTGGACCAATATTCCCTATCACGGATCAATCCATGCTTCAACATTTCCGCAAAGCCGCTTTGTAATTGCCTTTCTTCCAAAGTTTCGAGAAATTCGGTAATTATAAGGACCATTACGGGCTGATTGATGACCCCTATCTGATTTTTTAAAGGTCCAAGATCCACCCCCGTTTTTCCACCGACGGAAGCATCCACCATGGACAGTAGGGTAGTGGGTACATTGATAAAATCGATGCCCCTCTTAAAGGTTGAAGCTACAAATCCACCAAGATCGGTAATGACACCACCGCCTAGATTGACGAGTACACTTTTACGATCGGCCCCCAACTCTGACAGTGCTCCCCACACCTGGGTACAGGTTTCAATATTCTTATGGTCTTCCCCCGGTTCTATTTCAATTACTTCAAAATGATAATCCCCCAGAATCTGAGCCATAAAGTTAGGAAGACAATGGTCAAACGTATTCTCGTCTACCAATATGAAAAGTGTTGAATAGCCCGATTTTTCCAAATGTAGATTAAGCGCTTTATAGGCCAGGTCATTAAAATGGATGGAATAGGAAGAAGTGGTTATGGATTGCATGATGAATTTTTAACAAGGCAACAAAATAAAGGCAATTTTTAATGATAAAATAAATTTTCCGTTATTATCTTTGATCGCTTGATTAATTCATAATAATGAACCGAATTTTTGAGGATACCGCAACTGCGTTTGCGCTTAAATCAGACTCTGAATTGGAGCGCGCCTATTTCCTATTCCGTATGATCGCCAACGAGCCTTTGGTGAAAATTGGCGCAGCCGCGACCAATTTTGCAATAAAGGCACATCTACCTGTAGAAAAGCTAATCAGGGCCACAGTTTTTGATCATTTTTGTGGTGGGGTGAATGAAAAGGATTGTCTGTCCATAATAGACAAGATGTATGCAAAAGGAGTAAGCTCTGTACTCGATTATTCGGTGGAAGGCAAGGAAACTGAAAAGCAATTTGATGCCGCACTCCAAAAAACTTTGGAAATCCTCAATTTTGTCAAAGAGAAGGACGCTATGCCCTTTGCTGTATTCAAACCCTCCGGGTTTGGTAGGTTTGCCTTGTACAAAAAGGTCAATACCGGGAGCGCATTGAACCCAAAGGAACAGGAAGAGTGGTACAGGGTACAGGAGCGATATGACACTGTATGCCAAAAGGCCTATAATCTGGATGTATCCCTGTTGATCGATGCGGAGGAAAGTTGGATCCAGGATGCTGCCGATCATTTGGTAGAGCGGATGATGCGCAAATACAATAAGGAAAAGGCCATCGTTTTTAATACTTTGCAACTATATCGTTGGGACCGTTTTGAATATGCCAAAAAAATGGTCCAAATGGCTAAGAAGGATAACTTTAAACTTGGATTTAAATTGGTGCGCGGAGCCTATATGGAAAAGGAAAATGACCGGGCCGAGCGCAAGTTGTATCCAACTCCCATATGTGCATCCAAGAAGGAAACCGATGATAATTTTGATGCCGTGATGGGCTATTTAATGGATCATTTGTCCATAGTATCCATTTTTGCCGGCACGCATAACGAAATCAGCAGTTATAACTTAATGGAATTAATGGAGCAGCATAACATTCTCCCCAATGATACCCGTATTTGGTTTGGGCAATTGTATGGAATGAGCGACAATATTTCCTATAATCTGGCCGCCAAAGGGTACAATGTGGCCAAATATCTGCCCTTTGGGCCGGTAAGGGACGTAATGCCCTATTTGATCCGTCGTGCGGAGGAAAATACCTCCGTGGCAGGCCAAACGAGCAGGGAGCTGGCTTTGTTAAAAAAGGAAAGGGACAGGAGGAAAATCTGAAGTCCAATTTCAAACTCAACCCAAAATATTTTATTGGTTTTTAAAACATCGGCCGGCCAACCAAGTCTTGTCAAGTTGATCGAATATTAAAGGTATGGATTTCGAGGATACGCCCAAGGCTGTTATAGAAGGAACAATTATTAAAATTCCACTTTTTCAATTACGGCGTTATCCTCGCAATTCTTAATGTGGGCCACTGCTTTCCTTTTCCCGACCAACCCTTCTATCACATAGGTCTTGCAAGGCTCCGATTCCGTGTCGCTTTTGTCGAAATCTACATCGCCTTGGTATAAAAAGTTTCTTAAATCAACGGAATCCAGCTCCTTATTTTGCAACAATTGGTTAACCGGGTCCGAATTGGTCACCGGTTTGGAGCGTATGTTCTTTAGGACCCTACAATTAGGCAGGTAACAAAAACCTGCATCGGTGCCGCGGGTCTTGTTCTTATAGAAAAAAGTTAGGAAAACCAATCCCATGGATAGTCCAATAAAAAATAGTCCAAAACGTTTTAAAAGAGGCATGAATTAAAAAATAAGAAAGTTGATGTCGCTATAAGAAAGGTCGAACCATTCTCCTACAGATTTGTTGGTTAATATACCATGATACATATAGAGGCCGTTCCTAAGGCCCTTATCGAAGCGTAGTGCATTTTCCAGCCCCCCATCCTCACCAATTTTAAGCAAATAAGGGGTAAAGATATTGCTTATGGAAATGGTTGCGGTTTTTGGATACCGGGAAGGGATATTGGGCACCCCATAATGAATGACTCCGTATTTTTCCATCGTTGGCTTGCCATGGGTAGTTATCTCACTGGTTTCAAAACACCCTCCGGTGTCGATGCTTACATCTATGATAACCGCTCCTTTCTTCATATGTTCCACCATGGTAGAAGTCACCACTACAGGAGACCGATCTTTCCCGCGGACTGCGCCAATGGCCACATCACACCGTTTCAGCGCCTTTAAAAGGTTCTTGGGTTGTAAGGTGGAAGTATAGACCGTCTGCCTGAGATGGGTTTGGATGTTCCTCAATTTGGTGATGGAATTGTCGAATATTTTTACATTTGCCCCTAGACCTAGTGCTGATCTCGCTGCAAACTCACCTACTGTCCCCGCACCAATAATAACGACTTCTGCAGGGGGAACGCCACTGATATTTCCAAACATTAGTCCGTTGCCCTTATTGGTGGCCGACATAATTTCGGAAGCGATAAGTACCGATGAAATACCTGCAATTTCACTTAAGGAACGTACCGCAGGGAATTTGCCATCATCGTCTCGAATATATTCGAACCCAATGGCCGTAATCCTTCTTTTTGCCAATTCCTCAAAATATTTCTTGGACTGGGTTTTAAGTTGAAGGGCCGATATAACTATAGTTTGTGGGTTTATTAGTTGAATTTCAGAAAAAGAAAGGGGTTCCACCTTAAGGAGCATCGGACAGGAATACACTTTTTTTGTGTCCCTGGTTATCTCTGCACCTGCATTGGTATAGTCCAAATCGGTATAATGTGCCCCCAGTCCGGCCCCTGCCTCGATCAATATGCGATGTCCATGGGCAGTTAATGCATTAACGGCATCGGGAGTAAGGCAGATGCGTTTTTCTAAAATCTGATTCTCCTTAGGAATACCAATAAAGAGTTCTCCCTTTTGTCGAAAGACTTCCAGCATCTCCTCCTGGGGAAGTAGCTGTTGTTTGCTGAAGGGAGAAGTAGGTTGGCCCATAGATTCTAGATTAAAGGATATGTTCCAAAGTGTATTGGAACAACCTAGGCCAAAACTACAATTTTTTGGTGAAACTTGATTTTAAAAAATGGACTATTAGGGAATCGAAACCCAATAAAATGGAGGAGAAAATATAAAATAGGAAGATACCTTCGATAGGAAAAAAGCAGCATTACCGCGCGTGAAAGATCAGTCACGTAAATGGTCGGACTGGAAATTTATCTATTTGGTCTGTTTGTACTCAACCAAACGGTCGGGAGAAAACGGGATAGTCTCGCGGGAATCATTTTTTTCACTTTCCACTTGCTTGGCCTTTTCTTTTTCCAAGCTTTCCTTTTCTATACGCTCCTTTTCCTTATATTCTTTGAGCTCCGCATCTATAGCTTCCAAATCAATGCCCAGTACGTGTTTATCGAATAATTTTATCCGTATAAAATATACAAATGGTGTTATTACCATCATGATTGGGATCAACCAGTATATTTCAATTTCATCCAAATACCTCTCTTGTTGAATAAGCCCCACAACTTGAAAAGCAAACATAGCTATGGGAATCAATAACACATGGTACCACCAATGTTTACAGGTAAAAAACCATAATATTAATAATAGAAGGGGGACAAATTTGGCCATAAAAAACCACATCACAATGGATATGCTCTCCTGATAATTACTTTCAAATGTAAAAAAGAATAAATCTACTTTATTGGTTGTAGGAAACCAATTATAGGAATAAAATATATAGGGGGTTATAGCTATTACAATGGCTATAATACTTCCCATTAGAAGGCTTCTCGCCTTCTTTTTCTTGGCGGCTTTGTCGATGTCTAAGGCAGGTTTTGACATTTTTGAAATTAAATGATTTGGGATCAATTAATTATTATAACATAAAAAAAGGGATTCTAGTATTTAGAAACCCTTTTTAATTTTTCATTAAAAAATCAAATTATCCAGTTGGGTATAATTTGACCTTAGTTCTGTCAACCCCTGTTGGGTAAAGTTTTACCTTGGTTCTGTCAACAGAATTAACATTATACAGGCCATCCTCCTCTGCAGTACTGGTAGAAGTGCAGGACGTCCCTATAAATGCCACACATGCCACAAGGGCTAATAAAGTTTTTTTGGTGTTCATCGTAATTAAAGGGTTTTTAGTTAATATTGGTTTTCACTTTCAATACAAATGTAGGAAAAAAATTACCATCTTGTTGTATTTCGTCGGAAAATTAATGCATTACATCTTAAAAACCTAGCGTTTCATCGATTTTTTTACCGTTCATCGATATTTCAGCAATAAAAAGGGGATACATATAGTTGCATCGATGAACGGTAAATCCCTTTGTTTGAAACAACAGCTTATTGGAAAATACGAAACTAGAAATACGAAAAGGGAAATTTAGGCAGTATGAAGTTACAGTTGGTGGGTTTGGTCAATGGCATAGGTTGAAGGTTCAGGTATGGCCAAGATCGGTTTTCCACAAAAATTAAATTGTCCTAGCCGCTAAACCTTTTGAACTTGAAATTGGTTCTTGGACTATCAAGCCTTCAAACCCATTCCAATTCGCCGGGTATCATCATCCACGACCTCCAGCCAGATATCCGTGGCATCAGGGGGAAGTAATTCGGCTATCTTCTCCGGCCATTCCATAAAGATCCAAGCATCGGAATACAGATAATCCTCCAGCCCCATGTCGAGCGCCTCCGAAGGATCGTTTAAACGGTAAAAGTCAAAGTGATAGGCCAATAGTTCCCCGTTCTCATTTTGATATTCGTTCACAATCCCAAAGGTAGGGCTACTGGTCGATCCCTTTCCGCCCAATTCCGCAACCAAAGCCTTGATCAAGGTAGTTTTGCCGGCCCCCATTTCTCCATGGAAAGCAAGGGTTTTGGAGGGCGCTGTTTTCAGGATATGGCTTGCAATCCGGGGAATTTCCTTTATTTTGAAGATCGATTCCATATTTAAAGAATTTATTTGGCCTCCATCACCACAAAGGGAATGATCATCTCTTCCAGGGAAACACCACCGTGTTGGTAGGTATTTCGGTAATAGCTCACATAATGATTGAAATTATTAGGGTAGGCAAAAAACAGGTCATTCTTTGCGAAAATAAAGGAACTGCTCATATTTATAGAAGGCAAATGTATCGTGCTAGGGTCTTTGGCCTCCAATACCTCCTTTTCCTCGTAGGTAAGGCTGCGGCCCGTCTTGTATCTTAAATTAAGGCTGGTTTCCTTGTCGCCAACCACCTTGGAAGGCTGTTTTACGTTGATGGTGCCATGATCGGTGGTAACGATCAATTTTAGTCCCATGGCCTGTGCCTGCTGTATGATTTCGAGCAAAGGCGAATTCTTGAACCAACTCTGGGCAAGGGACCTATAGGCCTTATCGTTGGATGCCAACTCTTTTATGACCTCCATTTCGGTCTTGGAATGGGAGAGCATATCCACAAAATTATAGACGATCACGGTAAGGTCATTGTCCTTTTGGGACTTAAAATTTTGGGAAAGTTGTTTCCCTTGTTTTAAACTACTTATCTTGTGGTACTCCCATTTTAAATTGAGCCCTAATCGCTTTAGTTGTTCCCCCAAAAATTCGGCCTCAAAAAGGTTTTTACCACCTTCCTCATTGTCATTTTTCCACCATTTCGGATATTTCTTCGACATATCCAATGGCATCAATCCAGAAAAAATAGCATTTCGGGCGTATTGCGTTGCAGTTGGTAGAATACTGTAATATGGTACTTCCTTTGTTTTTCGATAAAATGGGGCAAAGGTGTCCTCGAAGGCCAACCATTGGTCGTACCTTAGATTGTCGATAACCACCATTAGGGTTTTGCTATTTTTTATTTCTGGCTGCACCAATTCCCTAAATAGGGTATGGGACATTACAGGACCTTCGTTTGGGCGAAACCAATTTTTGTAGTGTTTGTCGACAAATTTGCCAAATTGCAAATTCGCTTCCGTTTTTTGTGATTCGAGGATTTCGAACATGGCGGAATCCTCAATTTCCTCCAAACGCAGTTCCCAGTAAATCAATTTCTTGTATAACTCTGCCCATCCCTCGTAATCGTTTACCATAGAGAGGTCCATCGCAATTTTTCGAAATTCCTGTTGATAGTTCGCAGTGGTTTTTTCGGAAACCAGACGGGAATGGTCCAAGTTTTTCTTGAGGGATAACAATATTTGGTTAGGGTTGACCGGTTTTATCAAATAATCCGCTATCTTGGAACCAATAGCCTCTTCCATGATCATTTCCTCTTCGCTCTTGGTTATCATCACTACAGGGAGGGAAGCATCCATGGATTTTATTTCGGTCAAGGTTTCCAGACCGGAAATCCCGGGCATATTTTCATCCAAAAAAACAATATCCAAACGGGATTTGGGCAATTCTTCCAAAGCCTCGCGCCCACTTTTACAGGTTATTACCTGATAACCCTTGCTTTCCAGAAAGATAATGTGCGGTTTCAATAGATCAATTTCATCATCTACCCATAAAATGGTTATTTTGTTCATACAAACTATTCTAGATTTAATTTTTGGCAATTAACAATGGAAAAGGGGATCATCACTTTATACCGTGAAAATACCGAGGTACTTTATTCCAAGTTCCCAATTCAACCTTTTCAATTTTTTAATCGCTTGTGTACCCGGCAAACCGAGAAACGTCAAAATAAGTTAATTTTGCGCTAAGGTACATGTGTTTTTTTTAAAAGCTTGACTACATTGCCTCATGAAAGCCAATGCATTTTGACAAAATTGAACAAACTTAAAATTTTCAACGACCCAATTTACGGATTTATAGGGATTCCAAATACGTTAATATTTAATCTTATTGCCGATCCCTATTTTCAAAGGCTGAGAAGAATCTCCCAGATGGGCCTCTCGTATTTGGTCTATCCAGGGGCGCACCACACGCGCTTTCACCATGCATTGGGATGTATGCATTTAATGCAGCAGGCTATACAAGTACTTCGTTATAAGGGGGTGGACATATCTGCCGAGGAGGAGCAGGGACTATTATGTGCCATTTTGTTGCACGATATCGGCCACGGACCCTTTTCGCACGCGATGGAGCATAGTTTGGTAGATGGGGTAGACCACGAGTACATTTCCCTGCTTTTTATGGAAGCACTGAACGATAAGTTTAATGGGGCCTTATCTACCGCAATAGCAATTTTCAAAGCCGAATATCCTAAAAAATTTTTAAACCAGTTGGTGTCGAGCCAGCTGGATATGGACCGAATGGACTATCTTAAGCGGGATAGTTTTTATACCGGGGTTGCCGAAGGAAATATAAATTCCGAACGTCTGATCACCATGTTGAATGTCGTTGATGGTGAGTTGGTGGTTGAGGAAAAGGGCATCTATTCGGTAGAAAAATTTTTAATGGCCCGGAGGTTTATGTATTGGCAAGTTTATTTGCACAAAACCAGCCTGGTGGCAGAGCAGTTATTGATAAAGATCTTGCAGCGTGCGAAAGAACTCATTGCCATGGGAAAATCCTTGCATGCCAGCAAAGCATTGCTCCATTTTATGGAAAATAAGGTGGATAAGAATAAATTTGATGAACACACTTTAGTGCTTTTTGCCCAATTGGACGATATAGATATCCTGGCCGCCATTAAACTATGGCAAGAAAATCCGGACTTTGTTCTATCCAGACTCTGCCAAATGTTGATCAACAGAAGGTTGCTTAAGACCAAAATGAAAAATAAACCAATAGATAAGGATAGGTTGCAAAAGCATTTTGACCTTTTCAAAAACAAACACCACTTAACAGATATAGAGGCTTCTTACTTTGTCTTTTCGAATAAGATTACAAACCAGGCTTATGATCAGAAGCATCAGAACATCAATATCCTGAGAAGAAACGGAAAAATCACGGATGTAGCCAAGGCGTCAGATCAACTCAATTTAAAAGCACTTTCAAAAACGGTTATCAAATACTATATGTGCTATCCTAAGGAAAGCACCTATTGAAACTCAAGTTAAAATTTGAAAAGTATATAAATTGTTAAGGGTAAAATTACACGGAAGAACGATTTAATTATTGTTTTTAGGTTTAGTGCAGTGTTTTTTAGGCCATCAAGTACCAACCATCAACTAAAAAATAAACTATAAACCAATTTTTCTTACTTTTGTGACCATGAAATTTACGGCGGGTCAATTGGCAGGTATTTTGGAAGGTGAGGTTGATGGCAACCCGGAAATCGCCGTGCATAAACTCACCAAAATTGAGGAAGGGGAAAAAGGATCGCTGACGTTCTTGGCAAATCCCAAATACACTTCTTTTATTTATACCACAAAAGCTTCCGTAACCATTGTAAATAGGGATTTTGTTCCTGAGCAAGTATTGGCGACCACCCTTATTAAAGTGGATGATGCCTATAAATCCTTTTCTAAGCTTTTGGAGTATTACAATCAGGTAAAGAGCGATAAGCAGGGCATTGAGAACCCTGTTTTTATGTCGGAGACCGCTACCTACGGAATTGGGCTATATTTGGGAGCATTTTCCTATTTGGGCAATAATGTAAAGATAGGGGAACACGTAAAGATCTATCCCAACGTTTATATTGGTGACAATGTAGTCATAGGGAATAATGTGATCATTTTTGCTGGTGCAAAGATCTATTCAGAGAGTGTAATCGGTAATCATTGTGTTATTAACAGTGGGGTGATCATCGGGGCCGATGGTTTTGGATTTGCGCCAAATGAGGAAGGTGGATTTAGCAAGGTGCCACAAACAGGAAATGTAATCCTGGAGGATAATGTGGATATTGGAGCCGGAACCACAATAGATCGTGCAACCTTGGGCTCTACCATATTAAGAAAGGGAGTAAAATTAGACAATCAAATACAAATTGCCCATAACGTTGAAATAGGTGAGCATACGGTAATCGCTGCCCAAACAGGCATTGCCGGCTCTACCAAAATCGGGAAACACTGTATGATCGGAGGGCAGGTAGGAATAGTGGGTCATATAAGTATCGGAAATAGGGTAAGGATTCAAGCACAATCGGGAATTGGACGCAATGTGAAGGATGATGAGGTACTTCAGGGATCTCCCGCCTATAACTATTCCGATTACAACAAATCCTATGTGCATTTTAAAAATTTGGGCAAAATTGTAAACAGAATTGACGAAATTGATAAAACGTTAGCAGGTGAGTAACACGAATACAAAACAACGGACTATTGGCAAAGAAGTGACGCTTTCGGGCGTTGGCCTTCATACCGGGGAAAATGTGATCATGAAATTCCTTCCGGCCCCTGAAAACCACGGCTATGCCTTTAAACGGGTAGATCTGGAGGGAGAACCTATCATTGAAGCCGATGCCAATTACGTAATAAATACCCAGCGTGGCACCAATTTGGAGAAACGGGGGGTAAAAATCCAAACCTCTGAACATGTTCTGGCCGCCCTGGTCGGTTTGGAAATAGACAACGTTCTTATAGAGCTTAATTCTCCAGAACCGCCCATTATGGATGGTTCGTCCAAATTCTTTGTTAAGGCATTGGAGGAAGCCGGGATTGTAGAACAAAACGCAGATAGGGAAGAATTTATAGTCAAAGATGTCATTTCCTATAAAGATGAGAACTCTGGAAGTGAGATTACCATTATTCCTGCGGATGAATACCAAATAACCACAATGGTAGATTTCGGGACCAAGGTGTTAGGAACCCAAAATGCCACCTTGGACCGTATTTCCGATTTTAAGGAAGAAATTGCAAATGCCAGGACGTTTAGTTTTTTACATGAACTGGAGGCCCTTTTGGATAATGGCCTTATTAAGGGAGGTGATCTTAACAATGCCATCGTGTATGTAGACAAGGAAATTTCCGAGGCTACCATGAAAAAGCTAGAGCAGGTTTTTCATAAGAAAAAGATTTCTGTAAAACCCAATGGGATACTGGACAACCTAACCCTGCACCAGCCCAACGAAGCGGCCCGGCATAAGTTGTTGGACGTTATTGGAGACCTGGCCCTTGCTGGAACCAGAATTCGGGGTAAGGTAATAGCCAATAAACCAGGCCATTATGTGAATACGCAATTTGCCAAGAAATTGGCAAAAATTATTAAAATGGAAAAACGAAATAACGTTCCAAAATATGATTTGAGCGCCACTCCGTTGATGGATATACATCAAATCATGGCCATGCTACCCCACAGACCTCCATTTTTATTGATCGATAGGATCTTGGAGCTTTCCGATAGCCACGTTGTGGGCATGAAAAATGTCACCATGAACGAGCCTTTTTTTGTGGGCCATTTCCCAGGAGCACCGGTTATGCCAGGAGTGCTTCAAGTTGAAGCTATGGCCCAGACCGGTGGGATTTTAGTGCTGAGCACGGTTCCCGATCCGGAAAATTATCTCACTCTTTTTATGAAGATAGATAACGTAAAATTCAAACAAAAAGTTTTGCCAGGGGACACCCTAATTTTTCATTGTAGCCTAATATCCCCTATCAGAAGGGGCATTTGCCATATGCAGGCCTATGCATACGCCAACGACAAACTGGTTTGTGAAGCGGAAATGATGGCCCAAATCGTTAAAAAGAAATAGAATGAACCAACCTTTGGCGTATATACACCCCGGAGCTAAAATTGCAAAAAACGTGGTGGTAGACCCATTTACTACTATTCATAATAATGTTGTGATCGGCGAGGGTACCTGGATAGGATCCAATGTCACCATCATGGAAGGGGCCAGGATCGGTAAGAACTGCAATATTTTTCCCGGCGCGGTAATTTCCGCTCCCCCCCAGGATTTAAAGTATAATGGGGAGGAGACTACAGTTGAAATTGGCAACAATACCACCATAAGGGAATGCGCCACGATCCATAAGGGCACTTCCGATAGGATGAAAACGGTGATTGGAAAGAATTGCCTTATCATGGCCTATTGCCACATAGCACATGATTGCATCGTTGGGAACAATTGTATCTTTTCAAATAATTCTACCTTGGCCGGCCATGTAACCATCGGGGAAAACGTAATCCTTGCCGGCTTGGTGGCCGTCCATCAATTTGTATCCATTGGGAACCACGCTTTTGTAACCGGTGGGTCATTGGTGCGTAAGGATGTACCCCCGTATGTTAAGGCTGCCAGGGAACCTTTGTCCTACGTGGGAATCAATTCTGTGGGACTAAGGCGAAGGGGATTTACTTCCGAAAAAATTAGGGATATCCAAAATATTTATAGAATCCTGTATCAAAAACACTATAATAACACCCAAGCGGTCCAAATTATTGAGGCCGAAATGGAGGCAACTCCTGAAAGGGACGAGATTTTACAATTTATACGTGACTCCCAAAGGGGGATCATGAAAGGATATTTTAGTGCGAATTAGTACTTCCTAATTAAATACCAATAACCATCAACTACAATCAAAAAGCAATAAAATGGCATCAACGTCGGATATAAGAAAAGGATTGTGCATTAGGTACAATAATGACATTTATAAAATTATAGAGTTTTTACACGTAAAACCAGGAAAGGGACCAGCTTTTGTGCGGACAAAACTTAAAAGCGTTACAACCGGAAAAGTGCTGGACAATACCTTTTCCGCTGGTCATAAAATAGAGGAC
This sequence comes from Sediminicola sp., assembly GCA_048266425.1. Lineage (GTDB taxonomy): Bacteria > Bacteroidota > Bacteroidia > Flavobacteriales > Flavobacteriaceae > Cerina. The sequence continues at coordinate 41,224 of JBLWZN010000024.1, read as the reverse complement.
GTCCGCGTTGAAACCCGTACGTATCAATTTTTGTATGCAGAGGGGGAGACTTATCATTTTATGAACACGGACGATTACAACCAAATTACACTTCTGGAAGAAGTGTTGGATGCCCCTGGGTTATTAAAAGAAGGGGAAGTGGTCACTATTTTATTCAATACGGAGGATAGTATGCCACTTTCTGTAGAAATGCCCGCAAGTGTTATCCTGGAAGTTACCCATGCCGAGCCTGGCGTAAAGGGGAATACCGCGACCAATGCCACCAAACCAGCGACAGTGGAAACGGGGGCAAGGGTAAACGTACCTCTTTTTATAAACGAAGGGGATAAGATCAGGATCGATACCGAAAAAGGAAATTACATGGAACGGGTGAAGTAATGAAATTCCAGACACCACATACCTTAAAGCAAATTGCGACAATTATCCGAACGGAGTATATTGGCAACGACGATTTCCCGGTAACTGGTATGAACGAGATTCATGTGGTCGAAACTGGGGATATTGTCTTTGTGGATCACCCCAAGTACTACGACAAAGCCTTGAATTGCAAGGCCAGCGTTGTACTGATCAACAAAAATGTGGCCTGCCCCAAAGGAAAGGCACTATTGATTTCGGACGACCCCTTTCGCGATTTTAACATACTTATACAATTTTTTAGACCTTTTCAAAAATCCTCCGTTCCTATTGCCAAGTCGGCCCAAATTGGTCAAGATACCATTATACAGCCCAACGTGGTAATAGGGAACAACGTTGTCATTGGTAAAAATTGTCTTATCCATGCCAATGTTTCCATTTATGACAATTGTGTTATTGGCGATAATGTAACGATTCATGCCGGTACTGTCCTTGGTTCGGATGCATTTTATTATAAGAACCGGCCGGCGGGCTTCGATAAACTGATTTCTGGAGGTAGGGTTGTAATTGAGGACAATGTGGATATCGGGGCTTTGTGTACCATCGATAAAGGGGTTACGGGTGATACTATTATTGGCAAGGGAACAAAACTGGACAATCAGGTCCATGTAGGCCATGATACTAGAATTGGACAAAAGTGCTTGATCGCCTCCCAAACGGGTATTGCTGGATGTGTAGTCATTGAGGATGAAGTCACGTTATGGGGTCAGGTTGGGACCAACAGCGGAATTACTATTGGTAAAAAGGCAGTTATTATGGGCCAGACAGGCGTTACCAAATCCGTCGCAGGAGGTAAAAGTTACTTCGGTACACCTATAGAGGAATCCCGTCAAAAACTGAAGCAAATGGCATATGTAAAGCAGATTCCTTTCATTTTAAAAAAATTGGAAAAATAATAGCATGGCCATTCTTTTTGAAATCGATCGCAAACCTATATTTTTGTGAACGCAGAGTAGACCAATAGAAAATTGAGGATTGCCAGTTGAAGGCGAATTATTAAAATATAAATTTCAGTTGAAAAGCGATGATGATGGGATTAAGATGCAATGCATTGCGTCCCTACAGAATTCTAACTCTGAATAAATTAATAACCCAACGAAAAAATGAGCGTACTAGTAAACAAGGATTCCAAAATTATTGTACAGGGCTTCACAGGTAGTGAAGGAACTTTCCACGCCGAACAAATGATCGAGTACGGAACAAATGTTGTGGGCGGGGTTACGCCTGGGAAAGGAGGACAAGAACATTTGGGAAAGCCGGTATTTAATACCGTCGAAGAAGCCGTAAAAGAGGTAGGAGCCGATACAACTATAATATTCGTACCCCCTGCTTTTGCAGCAGATGCCATTATGGAGGCCGCCAGTGCTGGGATAAAGGTAATTATCACGATTACAGAAGGTATTCCCGTGGCCGATATGGTAAAGGCATATGATTACATAAAGCATATGGATTGCCGCTTAATAGGTCCCAACTGCCCTGGAGTTATTACCCCCGGAGAAGCAAAAGTGGGCATTATGCCAGGATTTGTGTTCAAAAAAGGTAATGTGGGAATCGTTTCCAAGTCGGGCACACTTACCTATGAGGCCGCGGACCAAGTGGTGCGTCAAGGTTTGGGTATCACTACGGCAATCGGAATTGGTGGAGATCCCATTATTGGAACAACCACCAAGGAAGCAGTGGAGTTGTTGATCAATGACCCTGAAACCAAATGTGTGGTGATGATTGGGGAAATAGGTGGACAATTGGAAACAGATGCTGCCAAATGGTATAAACAAAGTGGGAGCAAAAAGCCAATTATTGGGTTTATCGCCGGGGAAACGGCGCCCGCCGGACGGACAATGGGGCATGCCGGAGCCATTGTTGGAGGTAGTGACGATACAGCACAGGCCAAGAAAAGAATCATGAGGGAATGTGGGATTCACGTAGTGGACTCCCCGGCCCAGATAGGATTGAAAGTTAAGGAAGTAATGGGGTAAGATAGGACAGGTGGATGGTATTTAAAAGGAAGTACTTGCCCCGCCTATGGTTGTACCTACCTAGTAATTTACGGTGAAGAAAGTACGAAGTACGAATGTGCAAACAAAAAACCAACAACTATTAACCATTAACCATTAACCATCAGATCATGAAGCTTTTAGAAGGAAAAAACGTAATCATAACCGGCGCAAGCAGGGGAATAGGAAGGGGCATTGCCCAGGTTTTCGCAGACCATGGTGCCAATGTGGCCTTTACCTACAGCGCCAGCGAAGCCCCGGCATTGGAACTGGAAAAAGAATTGACCGCCAAAGGGGTGAAGGCAAAAGCCTATAAGAGCAATGCGGCCAGCTTTGAGGATTCTGAAAAGTTGATTGCCCAAGTTTTGCAAGATTTTGGCGGAATTGATGTTTTGATCAATAACGCCGGTATCACAAAAGACAATTTGTTGATGAGAATGGCAGAGGAAGACTTTGATTCCGTTATCGAAATAAACCTAAAATCCGTTTTCAATATGACCAAAGCGGTACAGCGTACCTTACTTAAGCAGCGCAGCGGTTCTATTATCAATATGAGCAGTGTTGTAGGTGTAAAAGGAAATGCAGGTCAGACCAACTATGCCGCTTCCAAAGCGGGTATGATCGGGTTTACCAAATCTGTGGCCCTGGAACTTGGATCTCGCAATATACGTTGCAATGCGATCGCCCCAGGTTTTATCGAAACGGAAATGACCGATAAACTCGATGAAAAAACGGTGCAAATGTGGCGGGATGGTATCCCCTTAAAACGCGGCGGATCTCCAGAAGATGTAGCCAATGCCTGTTTGTTCCTTGCATCCGATCTATCGGCTTACATAACTGGCCAGGTATTGAACGTTGATGGGGGTATGCTTACCTAGTTTGGAGTTCAGGGTTGTGGGTTCAGCGTTTTAGTCTAGTTTTGTCATAACTCATAGCTCATCACGCTGAACTTAAAGAGAATAATCCTTAATGAATATCCAGACCTTAGTATTAATCCTTATCGCTGCAATTTTGGCCCTGGGATTGGTGCTTTTTCAATATTATTATAGGACAAAGAGAAGGGATAAACTAAGTTTTGTTCTTTCTTTTTTGCGTTTTCTGGCTTTGTTCGGCACCTTATTGCTCCTTATTAATCCAAAATTCACAAAGGAAGAATTCACGGTCGAAAAACCTGACCTGATTCTTTTGATGGACAACTCGTCTTCCATAAAATCAACGGACGGGGCAATTCAGGCCACCTCGATCTTAAAGGAAATTGAAGAAAATGGATCCTTGGCGGAACGCTTCAATATCAAAAAATACAATTTCGGAACCGGCTTATCGGATTCTGATAGCCTTAATTTTACCGAGAAAAATACGGATATTACAAAGGCATTGTCCACCATGGACAATTTGTTTGCGCAGCAATCGGGCGCAATAGTCCTGTTGACCGACGGCAACCAAACCTTGGGTCAGGACTACGACTTCTATAAGGGAAGGCAAAAATTTCCCGTTTTCCCGGTGGCCTTAGGTGATACTACCCTTTACGAAGATCTTCATATCGATCGGGTAAATTTCAATAAGTATGCATTTCTGAAAAACAAATATCCAATAGAAGTCCATGTTTCCTATGATGGGGATAGGGAAGTCTCTACACAATTAAAAGCTTTAATTGATGGTAAAACACTTATTAATGAAAATATAAGACTTTCCAAAAGCCAAAACAGCAAAGTTGTGCAAATTCAACTGACGGCCGAATCCGTCGGGCTAAAAAACATTCAACTGGCACTATCACCTCTAAAAGAGGAAAGGAATACTGTGAACAACAAAAGGGATATAGCGGTGGAGGTTATCGATGAAAAAACGAACATCGCTATTATTTACAGTGTCCTTCATCCAGATCTGGGGACGTTAAAAAAAGCGTTGGAAAGCAATGGTCAACGGTCGGTATCCTTCTTGAAATCGCCGGTAAAATCGATGGATCTGAAGAATGTGGACCTGCTAATCCTCTTTCAACCCAATTCCTCGTTTCAGGAGATATACAAATTTATAGATAATACCAAAATCAGCACTTTCACGATTACCGGATCAAAAACGGATTGGCGTTTCTTGAACAAGGTGCAGGACAATTTCACCAAAAAAAGCTATAACCAAACCGAAGAAATCCTACCAATTTTAAGTTCGGGGTTTCCGCTTTTCAATATCTCGGATTTTTCAATTTTCAATTTCCCTCCTTTGGAAGGCAACCTTGGTGAAATCACTTTTCAAAAAAAACATGAGGTACTTTTGGGGCAGCAAATTAGGGGGGTGGCCTTAAATCAGCCATTGTTGGCGGTATACAGTGAGGAAAATGGATCGGTAGGAGGCCGTGGGGCCGTTCTCTTTGGCGAGAATATCTGGAAATGGCGTATGCAATCGTTTAGGAACGATCAGAATTTTAAGAATTTTGATGAGTTATTAGGCAAGCTCGTCCTTTACCTTACTACAACAAAGCCGAAGTCACGGCTAATGTTGGACTACAAACCAATTTATGACGGAAGCAACACTGCGAAAATAACCGCAACCTATTTTGACGGGGCCTTCGTTTTTGATGCCAATGCCAATTTGGTCATAAAACTCAAGGAAAAGGAAAATGGCACCTCTAAAGAGATCCCGATGTTGCTCCAACAGGATTATTATGAGGCCGATCTTAGCGATTTACCGGCCGGGCGGTATGACTTTACCGTTTCAGTTAAAAACGAGAACCTTTCAAAATCGGGCAGTTTTACCATTTCCGATTTTGATGTTGAACAACAATTCCTGTCCACCGACTATAAAAAACTGAAACGATTGGCACTCAACACGGATGGTCGTTTATATTTTCCTTCAGAAACAAAACCTTTGATACAGGAATTGAACGGGGATGCCCGTTTTGTGCCCATTCAAAGAGGCAGGGAAAATGTTGTATCTTTGATCGATTTCAGGATACTCCTGGGAATCATTGTAGCCGCTTTGTCGACTGAGTGGTTTATAAGAAAGTTTAACGGATTAATTTAAAACTAAAATTTAATGAACAAATTGCCAAAAATTGCATTGCCAGCCATTTTTATTTTTATTGTACTTATAATCCTTATCTCCAAATCGGCCGTTACCATTGGCTCCGGTGAGGCCGGGGTGCTCTATAAGACTTTTGGTGGTGGTGTGGTCACAGATAAACCACCCATGGGTGAAGGATTCCATGTGGTAGCTCCATGGAACACGGTATTTGTATATGAAGTGAGACAGCAAGAGGTCTTTGAAAAAATGCAAGCCCTGTCCTCCAACGGCCTAGAAATAAAGCTGGATGCCTCGATATGGTTTGAACCCATAAGAGAGGACTTGGGGAAGCTGCATCAAGAAAAAGGCAAGGATTATTTAAGCCGGGTATTGTTGCCTGCCGTAACCTCTGCGGCCAGAAGCGTTGTGGGCCGCTATACCCCGGAACAACTGTATTCTAGTAAAAGGGACGCAATACAGCATGAGATTTTCGAAGAAACCAAAGCGATCGTGGGAAAGCAGTACATTCAGCTGAATTCTGTCCTGGTAAGGGATGTCCAACTGCCAGCGACAATCAAAGAGGCGATAGAGCGGAAATTAAAGCAGGAACAGGAGTCCCTGGAATATGAATTTAGGCTGGTGACTGCCCAAAAGGAGGCGGATAAGGTACGTATTGAGGCTCAAGGTAAAGCAGATGCCAACAAAATATTAAGTGCTTCCTTGACCGACAAGATCCTGCAGGATAAAGGTATCGATGCCACCTTGAAGTTGGCAGAATCCCAAAATGCCAAGGTTGTCATTGTAGGCAGTGGGGATTCGGGATTGCCATTGATTTTGGGAAATCAGTAAAATTCTAGTCGATTAAATTTGAAACCTGCAAAAGATTAAAAATATTTCAGTTTATATTTTTTTGAATTGGAAAAAATTTTACTTTTACGAAAGTTTATGAAAAATACCAATACACATCATCATTTTTGCTCTTGCGCTCAGGCGAGGTAAAGATGTATTGTAGTATTACAACATAATTTTAACCCGTTTGAGCAATCAAACGGGTTTTTTAATTTATTCCCTCGAAGGCGGGAATCTGTAGGAAAACCATTAAATACATGAAAGTGGAACTGCAATTTAGGGAATCTAAGGACAGGCATTCTTAGAAAAAATAATATAGAAGAAACAATTATGAGATTTCCGCCTTCGCGGAAATGAAACAAAATAGCAATGACAAAAATTAGGATAGCGGTTCAGAAAACAGGAAGATTAAACGAGGATTCCATACAAATTCTTAAGGATTGCGGGATATCTATCGATAATGGCAAGGATCAATTGCGAGCCTTGTCAAGGAATTTCCCTTTAGAGGTTTTTTATCTTAGGAATGGGGATATACCACAATATTTAAGGGATGGGGTAGTGGATATCGCCATTATCGGGGAGAACGTACTAATTGAGAAGGGTGAGGATCTCCGAATCGCCGAGCGTTTGGGATTTTCTAAATGCAAGGTGTCCTTGGCGGTACCAAATTCCGTCAGGTATAAATCCGTTCAGGACTTCGAGGGGAAACGTATTGCAACCTCCTATCCCAATACGGTTAGAAATTACCTGGAAAAAAAAGGGGTGACGGCCGATCTGCACATCATTAATGGTTCAGTGGAAATTGCCCCGAATATTGGTCTTGCGGATGCTATTTGCGACATTGTTTCCAGTGGCAGTACACTTTTTAAAAATAATTTGAAGGAAGTAGAAGTTATGTTGACCAGCGAAGCGGTCCTTGCCGTTTCCCCAAAAATTACCGAGGAAAGAAAGGTATTGTTGGAAAAATTGCAGTTCAGGATCCAATCGGTCCTAAGGGCCAGGCAATCAAAATACATTCTGATGAACGCCCCCAATGACAGATTGGAAGCAATTATAAAATTACTGCCAGGGATGAGAAGTCCTACCGTACTTCCTCTGGCTGAAGAGGGTTGGAGTTCGGTACACACTGTAATTAATAAGGATAAATTTTGGGATGTACTTGCGGAATTAAAGAAAAACGGGGCAGAGGGCATCTTAGTCTGCCCTATTGAAAAGATGGTGCTGTAAGTGACCGGACCCTCATAAGAGGAGGAGTAAAAATCAATAATTAACCTGCAAAGATTTAATATTTGTAGGCAAATGTGGAATTTAAAGGAAGTCAATTACCAAAAATCGCCCGTTCAAGGGCACTCCCCTTGTAGGGGAGCTAGTGGGGGCCATGATTATGAACAAAATATATAATCCTAAAAGAGCGGATTGGAAGGCTATTTTAAAGCGACCAACGCAGACCGTTGCCGACATTGAGGATTCCGTTAATGGAATCTTCAAGGAAGTTGCCCAGAACGGGGATGCGGTACTCAAAAAATATACCGCTAAGTTTGATGGGGTATCCATTGATGATTTTCTTGTTTCAAAAACCGAAATCGAGGAAGCCGTAAAAATGGTTTCCCCCGAATTGAAAGAAGCTATTCAATTGGCGAAGGCAAATATAGAACGATTTCACAGGGCTCAGAAAACTGGGCGTATAACGGTCGAAACTACGCCCGGGGTACACTGTTGGCAGGAAAAAAGACCAATTGGGAAAGTCGGACTGTACATTCCGGGAGGAACGGCTCCCTTGTTCTCCACAATACTGATGTTGGCGGTGCCGGCAAATATTGCAGGCTGTAAGGAAATAATTCTGTGCTCGCCCCCAAACAAGGAAGGAAAAATACATCCTGCCATCTTGTTTACGGCCCAGTTGTGCGGGGTCACGCAAATCTTCAAGGTGGGTGGTATACAGGCTATTGCAGGAATGACATTTGGTACCGAGAGTGTCCCCCAGGTTTACAAAATATTTGGTCCGGGAAATCAGTACGTGACCGTAGCCAAGCAGCTGGCAACCAAATTTGGAGTGGCCATAGATATGCCTGCAGGGCCCAGCGAACTTTTGGTCGTAGCGGACGACACCGCCAATCCGGCCTTTGTGGCAGCAGATTTACTGAGCCAGGCCGAGCACGGAGTGGACAGTCAGGTTATCCTGGTTTCCACTTCCAAACCGATGATCGATGCCGTTGAAAGGGAAGTTGAGAAACAGATTCGCGAATTGCCGCGACAGGCCATCGCAGAAATATCCATCGCAAACAGCAAATTAATTTACGTGGACAACAGTCAATCCGCAATGGATCTGATCAATGAATACGGTCCGGAACATTTTATAATTTGTTCGGCCGCCGAGGATTTTTTTATTGACAATATCAAGAACGCAGGATCGGTCTTTGTAGGGAACTTCACTCCCGAGAGCGCTGGGGACTATGCCTCCGGGACCAACCATACCTTGCCTACAAATGGCTATGCAAAACAGTACAGCGGTGTGAATTTAGACAGTTTTATGAAAAACATGACCTTTCAAAGAATATCGCCAAAAGGGATTGAAAAAATTGGAGCGGCTATTGAACTGATGGCCGAAGCCGAAGGATTGCAAGCCCATAAAAATGCAGTGACCTTGCGATTAAAAAGTTTAGAAAATTAACCCAGGTTAGGCAGAGCGTAGTCGAACCCCGCCAAAATCATTCACCTCCGCTAAAGGACATTAGAATTACAAAATGAACAAAAGATTTGAAATAAATAATTTGATCCGGGAGAATGTAAAAGGGCTCCAACCTTATTCTTCTGCCAGGGATGAATATGTGTCCGATGGCTCCGAGATGATTTTTTTGGATGCCAATGAGAATCCGTTCGAAAGTGGGGTAAACAGATATCCCGACCCCCATCAGCGCAGCCTAAAAGCAGTATTGGCAGCCCAAAGAGGAATTTCCGCCGACCAAATTTTGTTGGGGAACGGGAGCGACGAAGTGCTGGACCTGATATTTAGGGCTTTTTGTGAACCCAAAGAGGACAATGTTATCACTTTGCCACCAACCTACGGAATGTACAAGGTATTGGCAAACATCAACCATATAGGGAATAGGGAAGTCTTGCTTACTAACGACTTTCAGCCCAACGTTGAAGGTATCTTGGAAATGGTGGACGGGAATACCAAATTAGTTTTCCTCTGTTCGCCCAATAACCCCACAGGAAATAATTTTTCGGACGAAAGTGTAGTCAGATTACTGTCCGAGTTCTCAGGTTTGGTCGTAATAGACGAAGCGTATATCGATTTTTCGGATAGGGAAAGCTGGTTGAAACGACTGGACAATTACCCCAACCTTGTCATAACCCAAACCTTGTCCAAAGCCTACGGGATGGCCGGAATCCGATTGGGGATCTGTATCGCATCAACCCAGATTATAGCTGTTTTGAACAAAATCAAACCACCCTACAATGTAAACGAGCTCACACAGGAAAGAGGGATGGAGCGAATTCTAAATGTTGATTACGTGGAAGCCGAAGTAGCTGATATATTGCACGAAAGAAACAGGCTATTTAAAGCTTTACTTCAGGTGGGGTTTATTGAAAAAGTATACCCTTCCGATGCCAATTTTATCCTGGTCAAGGTAGATGACGCCAATAATCGATATGCCCAGATATTAGAAAGGGGGGTAGTGGTCCGCAACCGAACGACACAGCCACTTTGCGAAAACACGCTCCGGTTTACCGTGGGCACATCCGAAGAAAATGAAAGGTTGATCGAAGTTTTAAAGAGTTTATCTTAATGAAAGTTTGTAATATTCAATATAGTAAAGAAATCTATTGGAGATCACCCCTTCGCCTTTGGCACCTCCCCTTGAAAAAGGGGAGGACCCGGTTACATGATTATCATTATGAAAGAATTCTTAACTGAAAATTGTAACGTATTTAGATATTTTACCCAAATTATATGGAAATGAATCAAAATAAGGTTATCCACCTGAGTGACAAAGATGCAGCGAGTTCTAAACGTGTCCTCTTTATAGACCGCGACGGTACTATTATAAAAGAAACGGTGGACGAGCAAATCGATGCTTTCGAGAAAATGGTTTTTTACCCCAAGGCTTTTACGTATCTGGGGAAGATAGCCAAGGAATTGGATTATGAGCTGGTAATGATCACCAATCAGGACGGATTGGGGACCGAATCGTTTCCTGAGGATACGTTTTGGCCCGTCCATAATTTTATCCTCAAGTCCTTTGAAAACGAGGGAGTGGTCTTTGACAAGGTCTTTTTGGATCGCAGCTTTCCCCATGAAAATGCGGATACCCGAAAGCCGGGAACCGGTTTGCTGAAGGAATATTTTTCCGATCATTATGATCTTGGGAATTCGTTCGTCATAGGAGATCGATTAACAGATGTGGAGCTCGCCAAAAACTTGGGGGCCAGGGGTATCTTTATTAATGACCAGACCCATCTGGGGACCGGTGAGATTACGGTGAAACGTGAAGCACTTAATTCGGTCATCGCTTTGGAAACCAACGATTGGGAGGAAATTTATAAATTTTTAAAATTGGATCGGAGAATCTCGGAAATTACGCGAAAAACCAACGAAACCGACATCTACATAAATTTGAATTTGGACGGTACAGGAAAGAGCAACATTTCCACTGGCCTGGCTTTTTTTGACCACATGTTGGATCAATTGGCGCGCCATGGACAAATGGACCTGGATATTAGGGTAAATGGTGACTTGGAGGTGGACGAACACCATACCATCGAGGACACGGCCATTGCTTTGGGGGAAGTGTTCCACAAGGCATTGGGCTATAAATTGGGTATTGAACGCTACGGCTTTTGTTTGCCCATGGATGACTGTCTGGCCCAGGTGGCCATCGATTTTGGCGGGCGCAATTGGTTGGTCTGGGATGCCGAATTTAAACGTGAGAAAATCGGGGAAATGCCTACGGAAATGTTCTATCATTTCTTTAAATCGTTTACCGACGGGGCCAAGGCCAATTTGAACATCAAGGCCGAAGGCACCAACGAACACCACAAAATAGAGGCCATTTTTAAGGCGTTTGCCAAGGCCATCAAGATGGCGGTTAAAAGGGATGTGGAAAAAATGGTGCTGCCTAGCACCAAAGGGGTGTTGTAAAGGTTTAAGGTACAAGGGTAAAGGAGCAATTATTGGGCAAAATCGCTTACCATGATTAAAAACAGCAAAAAGAATTATTAATGATGGATATTGGAAAATCGTTGAAATTTGAATTTAATACTTCGTTATTGGTATCCCTTATCTCGTATTTTCAATGAAGGTAGTGATTATAAATTACGGAGCCGGGAATATCCAAAGTATCAAGTTCGCGCTGCAACGACTTGGTTATGAATCGGTCTTGAGCAATAATGTGGATGTGATCAGGAATGCGGACAAGGTCATATTCCCTGGAGTTGGAGAGGCGAGCAGCGCCATGAAAAAGCTACAGGAAAGCAAATTGGATCTTCTTATTCCGACCCTAAAACAACCGGTTTTAGGTATATGTCTGGGCATGCAATTGATGTGTCGTGGTTCGGAGGAAGGGAATACAAAGGGGTTGGGTATTTTTGATGTTGATGTCGTCCGATTTGTTGCGAAAGGAGGAATAAAAGTCCCACAAATTGGGTGGAATCAAATTTCCAACCTTAAATCAGGATTATTCCACGGGATATCGGAAGAAGAATATATCTACCTGGTGCACAGCTACTATGCGCCAATTTGTGCCGAAACCATTGCACAGACCCAGTATGGCGTACATTATAGCTCCGCCCTTAAAAAGGATAATTTCTATGGGGTACAATTTCACCCGGAAAAGAGCAGTGAGGTAGGGGAAGGGATTTTAGAGAACTTTTTAAAATTAGCATGAGAATTATACCCGCAATCGACATCATCGAAGGTAAATGCGTACGTCTGTCCAAGGGCGATTACGATACCAAAAAAATATATAATGAGCACCCTTTGGAAGTGGCCAAGGAATTTGAGGCCCATGGCATCCAATATCTACATTTGGTCGACCTTGATGGGGCCAAATCCAAGCACATTGTGAACCACAAGGTTTTAGAGCAGATTGCCACCAAAACGACCTTGAGAATCGATTTTGGAGGTGGATTAAAATCGGACGGGGATCTACGTATTGCTTTTGAAAGTGGGGCAAGCCAAATTACTGGAGGTAGTATCGCGGTTAAGAACAGGGAAGTCTTTACGGGTTGGCTAAAACAATATGGTGCCGACAAGATTATCTTGGGTGCCGACGCCATGGATGAGAAAGTAGCGGTTTCGGGCTGGCAGGAAGAGTCTACCGAAGAATTGTTGCCCTTTATCAAATCCTATCAAAAAGAGGGGATACAGTATGTTATTTGTACGGATATCAGTAAGGACGGAATGTTGGAGGGCCCATCCTTTGATCTTTACAATAAAATATTGGAGGAAACCTCCAGCCGAAACACGATCGCTGGCAAAAATGAGGTAGTGAATAATTCGGCCATCGGGATAAAATTGATAGCTTCCGGAGGTATATCTACCTTTGATGAACTTCCAAAATTAGCGGAAATGGGCTGCGAGGGAGTTATTATCGGGAAGGCGATTTATGAGAATAGAATCAGCTTGATACAACTAGAAAATTTCATTAGTGAATACAATAAAGGTTAGAGTTCCTAAATACAAGGTACGAGGTTTTCAACAATTAGGGCAATGCAAGATTTAAAGCGAAGAACACAGAAATTTGCATCCGATTGTTGGTGGCTTTGCACCAAAGTCCCAAGATCAAGAGAGTATGACGCATGGGTTAGGCAGCTTATTAGATGCCCTGGTTCAGTAGGTGCTAACTACCGGGCTTCCCAAAAAGGAAAATCCACAGCTGATTTTATCAATAAACTAAAGATTGTAGAGGAAGAGGCCGATGAGGCGACATATTGGTTAGAATTATTCCTCGAAGTTATGGACACAAAGCATTCAGAAATTAAACGACTTAAACAAGAAGGAGACGAACTGTTAGCAATAACCGTAGCGTCCATAAAAACTGCAAGAAAAAATTTTGAATCCAGATGAACACAATATTAATAAACTTTTTAATCAAAAAGGTTACTTCTTATTTTGTACCTCTAACCTCGTACCTCTTAATATGTTGACAAAACGAATAATTCCTTGCCTCGATATTAAAAACGGCAGAACCGTAAAGGGGGTCAATTTTGTGGACCTACGCGACGCTGGTGATCCGGTGGAATTAGCAGAAATATATGCCAAGACCGGAGCGGACGAACTGGTCTTCCTCGATATATCCGCCACCGAGGAACGTAGGCGTACCTTGGCCGATCTGGTGCTTCGGGTAGCTGAAAAAGTAAATATTCCCTTTACCGTTGGCGGGGGCATATCTTCCGTGGAGGACGTGGATATATTGCTGCAAAATGGGGCGGACAAGGTTTCTATCAATTCCTCCGCAGTAAAAAATCCACAGTTGATAAACGACCTTGTAGCCAAGTTTGGATCTCAATGTATCGTTGTGGCCATAGATGCCAAACAAATCGATGGGGAATGGATAGTTCATCTAGTAGGGGGCAAGGTCCCAACCAAATTGAATCTTTTTCAATGGGCCAAGGAGGTCGAGGCAAGGGGAGCCGGTGAGATTCTTTTTACTTCTATGGATCACGACGGGACTAAGGATGGATTTGCAAATGAGGCCTTGGCACGCCTGTCAACGGAACTCAACATTCCCATCATTGCTTCGGGAGGGGCAGGGAATGTCCAACATTTTATAGATACCTTTAAAAAGGGAAAAGCAGATGCGGCATTGGCCGCCAGCGTATTCCATTTTAAGGAAATTGAAATCAAGGACTTAAAAAATGATCTAAATTCCAACAATATCCCCGTACGGTTGTGAATCAACAAGGGAAAAACTAAGCATATAAAGCCATAAAACATTAATAAATCCATGGAAATAAATTTTGATAAAGCTAACGACGGACTGGTGCCTGCCATTATCCAAGATGCAACGACAAAGAAGGTGTTGATGTTGGGCTATATGAACGAGGAAGCTGTAAACAAGACGCTGGAAACCAAGAAGGTGACGTTCTACAGCCGAAGCAAGCAAAGACTTTGGACCAAAGGGGAGGAGAGTGGCAATTTTTTAAACCTGGTAGACCTCAAAAATGATTGCGACAAGGATACCTTGCTGATTTGGGCAAATCCGATGGGACCTACCTGCCATACCGGAACCGATACCTGCTGGGGCGGGAAAAACGAACAGGATTTTGGCTTTATTTCCAATTTGGAGGACATCATTGCACAGCGAAAGGAAGAAGCCTCAAAAGAACTCGCCTTGCGTAAAAACGATACTTCCTATGTCGTTTCCTTATTTGACAAGGGGATAAACAAGATTGCCCAAAAAGTAGGGGAGGAAGCAGTGGAAGTGGTTATTGAGGCCAAGGACGACAATGCCGAACTTTTTTTGAACGAGAGCGCCGACCTATTGTTCCACTATTTGATCCTCTTACAGGCCAAAGGCTATAAACTAAGCGATGTGGTGGACGTGCTTATAGAAAGGCATAAATAATGAACGTAATCATACATCCAAGTTGGAAGGAACGGTTGAACAACGAATTCCAAAAACCGTATTTCAAGGTTTTGACCGACTTTGTTAAAGAGGAATACAGCAAGCATATCTGTTATCCCGATGGAAAGGATATTTTCGCTGCTTTTGACCATTGCCCTTTTGATGCCACCAAGGTTGTTATCATAGGCCAAGATCCCTATCACGGTCCAGATCAGGCCCATGGGATGTGCTTTTCGGTAAAGGATGGTATTGCCAATCCTCCATCGCTCATCAATATTTTCAAGGAAGTAATGAACGACTTGGATGTACCTTATCCGCAAAGCGGAAACTTGGGGCGTTGGGCGGATCAAGGGGTTTTGTTGCTGAACGCCACCCTGACCGTAAAGGCCCACGAGGCAGGTAGTCACCAAGGCAAAGGCTGGGAGATTTTCACCGATTCTGCGATTAAAAAACTATCGGAGGAAAAAGAGGGTTTGATATTCCTGCTTTGGGGCGGTTTTGCAAAAAAGAAACTAAAACTCATCGATTCCTCAAGGCACCATGTCCTTTCCAGTGGCCATCCGTCCCCTTTAAGCGCCAACCGGGGGTATTGGTTCGGGAACAAGCATTTTAGCCGGACAAATTCAATTTTGATTAATGAGGGCAAAAAGCCTATCGAGTGGTAGGTTCCTCCCTATCCCTTTGAGGCAAGGGAGTATAGGTTCAATCCCTCGATTTGTTTACTAGATGCTTTCCACAATCTTATTAAAATTTAATTTATTATCAATTAACTTTAAATTGAGCAGCGTATTCTGCACTAGGTCAACTGTTTGCGTGGATATAGGAGATTGACTCCACCGGGTAATCGACAACCACTCCCGAATGTCCTCCAATTGCTGGTCAAAAGTATTTGCCAAAGTTCGGTCTATACTTGGGATATTCTTAAATTCTACCGTATAGAGATTGATTATCTCCAAAATATGTCCCAGGGTACTTTTGTTTTCCCGTAGAAACCTGTCGGTCGCCACGATCACAAAGCTCGGCCATGGCGTAGGGCAGTCTCCCAATCTTCTAAAGACCTCTTTATCTACCAAAGGCTTGGTCATAAAATGTTCCCACATAAAATAGTCGGCTTTACCTTCGGTCAAGGCCTGTACCGCGCCGTCTAAATTGTTAATGACCTCAAATCGCAATTTATCGGTATCCCATCCTTCCTTTTTTGCATGTACAAAGGCCATAAGATGGCTGCCACTCCCATATCTGCTTATCGCGACCTTGGCACCTTCCAGGTCGGAAAGAGCCTTAAAATCCCTTTTTGTCCCAACGTGTATGCCCCATAAAAGAGGGGACGACACATATTCCTGGACAATTTTAACCGGGTTTCCCTCCGTTATGCTCTTGATTATTCCTTCGGTTAGGATGATGGCCAAATCGGTTTCATCCTCTTTCAGCATTTGACACATTTTTCCGGTACCCTCAGGTATATCCGTCCATTGGAGATCTATTCCCCTTTCTTCGAAGGCTCCTTCCTCTATGGCCAGTTGCCACGGAAAATTAAAATGTTCGGGGACACCAATTATTCTAATTTCTTTCATAATAAAAATTGATATCAAATTTACAATCAATATTTGCGGCCTTCGGCAAATATAAAATAACACAAAATCCAAATCAACAAATCCAATTTTGATGATGGGAAGTCCGTTTGCTACGCTTTCGTCAATTTATCTAGGGCATATCGAATTAAGCCGTCCACGGCCTTATCCGGGTCTTTAGAAAATTTTCCCGTACTCCGGTTGGCCAAAATACAATTAAGGGAAACAGCCCTATGTCCCAACAATTTTGACAGCCCGTAAATTCCGGAAGTTTCCATTTCCAAGTTGGTTATCCGCAGCCCTTTAAAATTGAAAGAGGTCAGCTTGGAATTAAGTTCCTCGTCCTGCGGTTTTAGTCGTAACATTCTTCCTTGGGGACCATAAAATCCAACATTGGTAGCCGTAAGCCCGCCCAACATCCGATCGGATTGAAATTTTTTGGCAAGGGCACGGTCACATTCAACAAAATAGGGAACGGACTTGCGTTTGGACCATTGGGTATGGGTCATAAATGCATTTTGAATTACAGGGTTCAGTATGGCCTCGCTTTGATAGAAGTGCATCAAGCTGTCGAATCCTAGAGCAAAGTCGCTCATCAGGAATGAATCTACCGGAATCAGTTGTTGAATGGCCCCGGATGTCCCTATTCTAATAATATCGAGTTGTGTTTTATCTGGCTTGACCTCCCTGCTCCCAAAATCAATATTTACGAGAGCATCCAGTTCGTTCAGGACAATATCGATATTATCCGTCCCGATACCCGTAGAAATCACCGTGATCCGCTTACCGTTCAAAACACCGGTGTGGGTGGTAAATTCCCGATTGCCCTTTTTTAATTCAATGGCATCAAAATAGGAGGAAACCTTAGCAACCCGGGCAGGATCTCCCACGGTTATAATGGTGTTTGCTAAATCCTCAGGGGTTAAATGCAGGTGATAGATGCTACCATCGGCATTGAGAATAAGCTCCGACGGACCAAGTGGCATGTTATAATTTTAAGATTCTATCGGTATCGGTGTTGTAGAGGAAGTTGTATTTGAGTGCGCCGCCCAAATAGGCGTCATTTTCTTGGATGCAGGAGTAATAGCTGGTCTTTCCTTCAAGGATTTCCTTGCCTTTTTTCGTCAATCTCACCGGATTGAAGGAGGAGAAGAGCGGTTTTAGTTTTGTGAATACCCTTTCGTATTGTGTGTCCCCAAAACCATATAAACCTTGGTTGCTGAGTACGGTCGACATCAATTCCGTTTTTGTTTTGGGTTTTTGCAACAAGGAAAGCTTTAGTACGTTGTTCTCTACTTCGTTCAAACCATTCTTAATGGTGGGAAAACGTTTAAGATGGGCCTGCAATGCCCCGCCTAGGTACTCAAACTGAAATTGGCCGTGATCGCTAAGGTTTTCTAGCCGAATAGGGTTATCGCTACAGTAAAGCTGCCAAACATAATCCGCATATTCAATATCGTCCTGGTTCAGTACTTTACGATTTTCATACAGATGGAGCAGTTGCTCATCCGTCAATTCGTTCAATCCGCGCAACTTATCCGAACCGATCTGTTTCCCGCTGCACACCAAGGAGATTTCGGCATATTTCCGGTTAGCCTTGAGCCAGCTTAGGACTGCCAACATATTCACGTGGCTAAACAAATCGTAATCAAACCACAGTAAAATCTGCTCTTGCTGCTTATGGTTGCAAAGGGTCCTATATTCCTTTAAGGTTTTCTCAATAAACCAGGATTTTGAAATTTTATAATTTTTGTGAAGATATTCAAAACGGGTTTTCCAAAAAGATTCGCTACCAACGTTGGTTTCTGTCTTGCCTTCGCAAAGCATTTCACGCCAAGTAACAATGTCCCCTTTTAAGTTGAGGGACTTCAACCTTTCGGTAAACTTGTCGCCATTGGTGATGTGAAGTTGAGAATTCATTGGGCAGTTGTTTGGTTTGAACCAATAAAAGTAATGTTTAATGCAAAATAAACAAAATCAATTAACAAATTCCTACGCAACCTTTTTAGAGAATTCGTATCTACACGCCTGTTTAAGACAGGTTCACCCTCCAACGCGCTTTACCTTAAATCCTTTTTCCTTAAGAATATCCATAATTTTGTTTCGAAAATCACCTTGGATTATGATGGTGCCATCTTTAAAGCTGCCACCAACACTTAGCTTACTTTTTAATTCCTTGGCCAATTCCTTAAAATCGCTATCCGCCCCATTGTAACCTTCCAAAATTGTGATAGGCTTGCCTTTTCGCTTTTCATATTTGCAAATGATAGGGTCGTCCTGCATCCAAAGATCGTGCTGTTCTTTTTGCTCGGTCTCCTCGTCGGGGATTTGATGATCAGGAAAAAGATTTTTTAATTGGTCCTTTAAATCCATTGTACAATAAATAATTTCCGAATACTAGGTTTTTTGCCAAACCCATGTTGGATTGGGCCAACGCTAGGGTGTCTATGCTGTAAATTACGAGAACAAGGCTTACCGCGGTTATCGATTTTTGTATACATTCACTTTTCAACCCCAAAATCCTGATTCGAGAACGGCGGACTATCGGGGGTCTTAATCACAATATAACCATGGTCTGTCGCTACATGACAGGTGTTGCAGGAAACGGTAAGTTCCATAAAACTATCTTCAAATTGTTTGCTGTTTCTCTGCTTAATTGCTTGCGAGACATTTTTCAATGCAGGTTCTATTATCCCTATATCCTTGATTTCTGGTCGGTCGGCATTATAGCTTTTAATGTCTTCCAAAGCCTCATTTATTTCACTTAGCTCAAAATCGGATAATTTCCAATTGCTGTTACTTCCAGCGAACCAAAGTTTGGCATGATGTAACTGAATAAAGGACATGAGCTCGCCCAGTCCGGGTTTGTAGGTTCCATCCAATTTTTTTTCCATATCGGCAATCCGATTTTCAAGTATCTGGGTTTTGGGGTTTTCTTGTTTACAAGAGTAAAGCACCAAAATTACCAAGCCGAAAAACAATATTTTCCTATTCATATTCATCCACGTTAAAATTTTAATGGAGGCCGTTTCCCTTTATTTGGTAGAGGCTTCCGAAGGTTTGATCAAGCCCAATTCTACCAACCTTTCGTTTAAATACACCCCGGCCGTGATATCCTCGAACTGTTTAGGATGCTTTGCGTCCACGCAATTATCGAGGCAATTTAAGGGCATCCCACTTACTGGGTGCATAAAGAAGGGTATGGAATAACGGGATGATCCCCATAATTCCTTCGGAGGATTTACGACCTGGTGGATGGTAGATTTCAACCTGTTGTTGGTAAGCCTGGATAACATATCCCCAACATTGATCATTAATTCGTCGGGGCTGGCTATAGCATCTACCCACTCGCCATTGTGATTTTTCACTTGCAAGCCCTTGCCCTGTGCCCCCATAAGCAAAGTAATTAAGTTGATATCCCCATGGGCCGCGGCCCGTACCGCATTTTTTGGCTCCTTGGTAATCGGTGGGTAATGTATGGGTCTAAGAATGGAGTTTCCATTCTTAATATAATTGTCAAAATAGTTTTCTTCCAGCCCCAAATGCAAGGCCAACGCCCGAAGCACATATTTGGCCGTTTTTTCCAACATTTTATAGGTTTCTTTGCCAACAACATTAAACTGGGGCAACTCGTCGACATATATATTGTCCGGATATTCCTTTGCCAATTTTGGATCGTCCTCCACATATTGGCCAAAATGCCAAAATTCTTTCAAGTCCCCTTCCTTTCTACCCTTGGCGTGTTCCTTGCCAAAAGAGGTATAGCCCCGCTGTCCGCCAATGCCTTCAATTTCATACTTATCCTTGACCACTTGGGGCAAATTGAAGAATTTTTTAATCTCCCCGTAGAGTTCGTCGACCAAGGATTCCGATAAAAAATGTCCGCTCAGTGCCACGAAGCCAATACCTTCAAAGGCATCCCCGATCTCTTTAATGAATTTTTCCTTTTTATCGTTGTTTTCAGACAAAAAATCCTGTAAATCAACGCTTGGTATTACACTCATGTTGCGGTTTTTAAATGTTCTATCAAATTTAGGAATAATATAGGGAAAATTCCCAATGTGCATAAGAACCTGGTCAAATTTTGTTTTTGGCCCTAAACCTTGGGTTGTCGTTCGCTTTTTTACGTCAATTGAGGCTTCTAAAGCGGAGTTTTGCCAAACCGAACAAGTATTTTATATACCTAAACCTTACTATTGGGCGTGCGAAAAATGGCAATTAATAACTATAATAAAATCGTAGTATAAACTTTAAGCAGGTTCTAAATAACTTGCGGTTGACTTTTGCTACTTTTATAGCCGATTGAAACAATGTGCCATGAACTACCAGGAATTTAAAATTGAGGATGAAATCTTGCTCGATCTTTATCGAGGAATGTTGAAACCGAGGTTGATCGAGGAAAAACTGTTGATTTTATTGAGACAGGGTAAAGTTTCTAAGTGGTTTAGTGGCATTGGTCAAGAAGCTATCTCCGTCGGGGTCGTCAGTTCCTTGAAACCGGAGGAGTATATTTTACCCATGCATAGAAACCTTGGGGTGTTCACTACCAGGGGCATCCCCTTGAACCGATTGTTTTCCCAATGGCAAGGGAAGGCTAACGGATTTACCAATGGACGTGATCGGAGTTTCCATTTTGGGACGCAGGAATTCAAGATTGTAGGTATGATTTCCCATTTGGGCCCCCAATTGGGTGTGGCGGACGGGATTGCCCTTGCCGACGTCCTTAAGGGCCAAAAAAATGTGACCGCAGTTTTTACTGGGGAAGGAGGTACTAGCGAAGGGGATTTCCACGAAGCCCTTAACATTGCCGCGGTTTGGGACCTACCGGTTCTTTTCTGTGTAGAGAACAACGGATATGGGCTGTCCACGCCCGCCAGGGAACAATTTAAATGCCAGAACCTGGCCGATAAGGGGGTTGGCTACGGTATGGAATCCCATATTATTGACGGCAATAACATTTTGGAGGTATATTCCAAGGTGAATGATCTATGTGCGGACATGCGTGAAAATCCGAGACCTGTATTGTTGGAGTTCTTGACTTTTAGGATGAGGGGGCACGAGGAGGCAAGTGGCACCAAATATGTACCGGACAAGCTAATGGAGCAATGGGCAGTCAAAGACCCTATCTCAAATTATGAGGAATTTTTGCTGGGGAAACAGATTTTGACCCCAGAAATAATTAATTCCCTAAAACAAGATATCCAACATGAAATCGAGGGGAATCTCAGCGCTGCTTTCGGGGAGGAGGAGGTTTTATTCAATGAAAGTAAAGAGTTAACCGATGTATATAAACACTTTGATTATAAGGAAACTAAAATAAGTAAAGTATACAAAAACATCCGCTTGGTGGATGCCATTTCGGAAGGGTTGAGGCAATCCATGCAAATCCATCCCAATTTAGTGATAATGGGGCAGGATATAGCTGAATATGGAGGGGTATTCAAGGTTACGGAAGGTTTTGTTAAGGAATTTGGCCACGGGAGGGTCAGGAATACCCCATTATGTGAATCGGCTGTAGTTTCCACTGCTATGGGCCTGTCCATCAACGGCATGAAAGCGGTTGTGGAGATGCAATTCGCCGATTTTGTAAGCACGGGATTTAATCCAATAGTTAACTACCTGGCAAAGTCGCACTACCGGTGGGGTCAAAATGCCGATGTTGTTATCCGCATGCCCTGTGGGGCAGGGGTGGGGGCGGGACCTTTTCATTCCCAGACCAACGAGGCCTGGTTTACGAAGACACCTGGTCTCAAGGTAGTATATCCAGCATTCCCCATCGATGCCAAGGGCTTGCTGGCCACGGCCATAAACGACCCTAATCCCGTTCTGTTCTTTGAGCACAAAGCACTATACCGATCATTGTATCAAGAAGTTCCCGTGGATTATTATACGCTTCCCCTCGGGAAAGCGGCCATGCTAAGGGAAGGAACATCCGTTTCTATTGTCACTTACGGGGCTGGCGTGCATTGGGCCATCAAGGTATTGGAAGACGAAGCAATAGAGGCAGACCTTATCGATCTTCGGACACTGATGCCGTTGGATTTGGAGACCATTTACACTTCGGTCAAGAAAACCGGGAAGGCCATTATTTTACAGGAAGATACCATGTTCGGGGGAATCGCCTCGGATATTGCGGCCTTGATCGTAGAGAATTGTTTTGAGTATTTGGATGCTCCCGTTAAAAGATGTGCCAGTCTGGATACCCCGGTGCCATTTGCAATAAGTCTTGAAGCGAATTACCTGCCAAAAGACCGATTTAGAATCATGCTCAAGAATTTATTGGCCTATTAAGAACAGTTTTGTTGTTCAGCGGTTTTCTTTATGCCGATTTCAGTGAGAAACATAAATTTTTATCATACATAAATTGGCTATACAAGTATAGGTTGGTTCCTAAATGCGGTTATTAATTAATTAACTAATTCATTCTTCTTCCATGTGAAAACCTGGGGTTCAAACTGATACAAAAATACTTCCCAAACATTTCTGTTTAAGTCAATTTTATATCCTTTACAGCAAATTCAATTAACCTTATTTTTCCTAATTTTGGCCAACATTTTAAATCAGATTAAAAATGAAGATATCATTATTTCTTACCCTTGCATTTTTGGCAATGTCATGTTCCGGGACCAAATCCACTTCGGGCATACCGGGTAAAAAGACCTTAAAGGGAACCTGGCAGGTAACCAACATTAGGTTCGTTGGCGATAAGGGATTGTACAAGGCCAATATGTTCGACTTTGCCGATTCTGCCTGTTTTAAGGACAGTGAGTGGGTATTTGTCCCTAACAATGGTTCCGGAAAATTCACAACCAGTGCCAATGGTAGTCAATGCGGCGTAAACACCAGTAGGTTCCATTGGTCCTATTTTGATGCTGGCAATGGCAAGACCCAGTTGCAGTTCTATTTAACCGATGCAAAAGGTAAGCGGATCGATGCCGGAAAAAGTGGCTATAGGGCCGATATTGATTCATTGGACACCGGTTCCATGGTAATTCGAATCCCTACAACCTACCAAGGAAATCCATTTTATGTAGTAATGACCTTTAATAAAGTATCCGATAACGTAACGATTTAAAGAAAAAAAGATGAAGATTATCGCAAACAAAATATTGACAGCTTTTTTGGTATTGTCCCTTACGGTTGGATGCCAGGCCATTAAGAATTCCAACAACGCCCAAAAAGGGGCAGGAATAGGAGTGGCTGCAGGAGCATTGGCCGGTGGACTAATCGGTGGCAACATAAAAGGCGCCTTGATCGGTGCCGCTATTGGCGGCGCTGCCGGGGGAGTAATAGGCCATGTTATGGACAAGCAGGCAGATAAAATAGAGCAAGCCGTACCTGGGGCCGAAGTGAAAAGGGTAGGCGAGGGCATTCAGGTGGTTTTCGACGATAAAAGCGGGGTGAATTTTGCTTTTGATAGCGCCAACCTCACCGATACGGCAAAGAAGAACCTGGACGCCATAGCAGAAGTATTCAATGAATTTCCGGATACCAACCTAATGGTAGAAGGTCATACCGACAATGTTGGGAATGAAGATTATAACATGAGGCTATCCAAGAGAAGGGCGCAAGCCGTTGCTTCCTACCTTGAAAGCAAGGGGGTAGCCAAAAATCGTTTTTCAATTAATGCATTTGGGGAAACCCGACCAAGGTTCGATAATTCGACCAAAGAGGGACAAGCAAAAAACAGGAGGGTAGAAATTGGGGTTTCCGCAAACAAGGAAATGATCGATGATGCCAAGGCACAGGCCAATTAATAGTCATTACATATATTTACGAAAAGACCGAGTCGATACTCGGTCTTTTTTGTTTGTAGCATTTTGAAGAATCTTCCCAAAATTGGCATGACTTTAATTTGAAAGGAGAGCATAAATAAGTAACTTCCCTCTGTGGACAACATTGAAGTTATTATTGTAGGTGGCGGGTTGGCAGGACTCACCTGTGCCATTCAACTTGCCCTTATGGGCCAAAAGACGTTGGTCATTGAAAGGAACACCTATCCGCACCACAAGGTTTGTGGGGAGTACTTATCCAATGAGATAATACCTTATTTGGAACATTTGGGAATTTTTTTGCCAACGGTTGGTGCTGTTACCATAAATACCCTACAGTTTACCACAGTGAGCGGAAAATCAATTGAGCTTAAATTGCCGTTGGGAGGCATGGGCATCAGTCGCTATGCCTTGGACCATTTGTTGTACCTTAGGGCTGTCGGTTTGGGTGTTCCATTTATTTTTGATACGGTTACAAAAATTGACTTTAAAGACAATATATTTGAGGTGACCACTGCTGGCAAAGCGGAATTTACCGCACCTTTGGTTATTGGCGCCTATGGGAAACGAAGCGTTTTGGATAAATCGATGAATCGTGATTTTATAAACAAAAAATCGGATTGGCTCGGTGTAAAAGCACATTACAAATGGGACGATTTTCCCGAAAATGTTGTAGGCCTGCACCATTTTAACGGAGGCTATGGAGGGATTTCCAAAACAGAAACCGGAGCCGTTAATTTTTGCTATCTGGCTTCCTATAAGAGTTTTAAGGCAGAGAAGAATATGGAAAACTTTACTAGGAACGTGGTTGGAAGGAATCCCTTTTTGAATTCATTTTTAAAAACGGCAACACCCGTGTTTGAGCATCCCTTAACCATTGCCCAAATTTCCTTTCACAATAAGAAGAAAGTTGAGAATCATGTGTTGATGTGCGGCGACTCCGCTGGTCTGATACATCCGCTTTGCGGCAATGGAATGGCCATGGCTATCCATAGCGCAAAAATTGCATCGGAACTTATGTTTCATTTTTTAAACAACAAAGGTTATCGTCGGGCACAATTGGAATATGATTATCAAGATAGGTGGAACGCCACGTTTAACAGGCGTATGTTTACGGGCAGAATGATACAGTCAATGCTTTTGGGGAAAGGCGTAGCGGAATTCGGTTTATCGATATTGGCCAGGTCTCCAAGGTTATTGGGAACTCTGATCAAGCAAACCCATGGAAAACCCATCGTATGTTAATCGATTTAACCATAAGATGTCGGGAACCTGAATTGATGGACGATCCACGGATCGATTTTTCCACCCTTGGGTTGGTTTTTAGGGACATTAATCGGATAAATAAAGTATTAAACGGCAATCGTATTACCATCAATGCCATCAGGGATTTGGTTAGGGAAAATCCCAAGACCTCCTATACAATAATGGACATGGGGTGCGGTGACGGGAACATGTTACGGGAAGTGGCACTATATTTTAGAAAAAACAAGATCAAAGGACAATTTATCGGGATAGACCTTAACTCAAATGCATTAAAAATGGCCCGGGAGCTCTCAGCCCAGTTTCCCGAAATATCCTTTTTAAAACAAAATATACTGGAGCTGGAACCAAGGGAACTAAATTGTGATATTCTGCTGTGTTCCCTTACCATGCACCATTTTAGGAATCAACAGATTCCGGTTTTTTTGGATAAGTTTACCCAACTCAGTCATATCGCGGTTGTTATCAACGATCTGCACCGGAGCAGACCTGCGTATTACCTCTTTAAATTACTAGGGGGCATTTTTCTCAGGACCGAAGTTGCCAGGCATGACGGACTTGTTTCCATTAGAAGTGGTTTTTCCAGAACCGAATTGGAACAGTTTTCCAGGACCATGCCACAAATAAACCATTGTATCCAATGGCAATGGGCCTTTCGGTATAAATGGATACTGCGTACTAACCGATTATTGAACATGAATGAGTGAAGTAAGAATAATTACCGTTGCCAAGGAATTGCCCGCACACAGTAGGGAGACCAAGGATATTTTGCCATTCATCGACGCTTGGTTAGCAAGTCAAGACAAGAGGTTTCGGCGGAAGGTGATCAAAATATTTGAGGGCGCCGCCGTGGACAAGCGCTACGGTATTATGGACATCGAGGAAGTGTTTTCGGCAACTTCATTTGAAGCTAAGAATAGGATATATGTTCGTGAGGTCAAGAAGTTGGGGAGCAATGTCCTAAAAAAGGCCCTAGATCGAAGCGGATGGATGGCCGATTCGCTGGACTATATAATTACCGTTAGCTGCACGGGAATCATGATTCCTTCGCTTGATGCTTATTTGATCAACCAATTGGGCCTTAGGCAAGATGTGGTCCGCTTACCGGTTACGGAAATGGGCTGCGCCGCCGGGGTATCGGGTTTGATCTATGCCCATGACTTTTTAATGGCAAATCCGGGGAAAAGAGTCGCCCTTGTTGCTGTTGAAAGTCCCACCGCCACTTTTCAACTTACCGATTATTCCATCGCGAACATGGTGAGTACCGCCATCTTTGGGGATGGACCCGCCTGTGTCTTGTTATCCTCCGAGGAGGAAGCAAAGGGACCGAAAATAGTAGGCAAGTCTATGTACCACTTTTACGATGCTACCCACCTTATGGGGTTTGATCTTACCAACGAAGGGCTAAAAATGATTTTGGATCCAGCTGTCCCGGAAATGATAGCTTCCCATTTTCCTAAAGTAATCCATCCTTTTTTGGAACGTTATGGAACATCCATAGAGGAAGTGGATCATTTGATCTTTCATCCTGGAGGCAAAAAAATAGTACAGACCGTGGAGGAGTTGTTCGGAAAATTGGGGAAAAATATAGACGATACCCGGGAAACATTAAGACTATATGGAAATATGAGCAGTGCCACGGTACTATTTGTTTTGGAACGGTTTATGGAAAAACCTATCTTACCGGGAGAAAAAGGGCTCTTGCTAAGTTTTGGTCCCGGTTTTTCGGCCCAAAGGGTTTTACTGGAATGGTAGGAGCCCTCCCACGGGAATGGCCAATAATTTTAAAATATGGAAGTAATCAAAGGTAATAGCTTTCTCCCTGGTAAGGAATCCAAGAATAACAGGGCCGCCCTTGTCCTTGGAGGTAGTGTTGGACTCGGTTTTGCCACGGTCAAAAAATTGGCTTCCAAAGGGTTCGACATTGTTGTTGTCCATCGGGATCGCAGGGTTGATTTGTTGGACATAGAACGCAATTTCGAGGAGATTAAGAAGTACAATGTCAATTTTATTAGCTTTAATGAGGATGCTACCAATCCAGATAAAAGAGGGGAAATCATAAATGGCATTCGAAATTTTCTGCCGCTGAACGGAAAGTTGATGGTGATGGTGCACAGTATAGCCAAGGGAAATCTAAAACCAATGTTCCCGGTAGATAAGTCTTCCTTGGGCAATTCCGATTTTCACCTTACGTTGGATGCCATGGCATTCAGTTTGTACGATTGGACGCGGGATTTGATAAAAGCCGACCTATTTGCGGAGGACGTGCGGATAATTTCCTTTACCAGTGAAGGAAACAATAAAGCCTTGCCCAGTTATGGTGCCGTTTCCGCTGCAAAAGCCACATTGGAGGCGATTACCAGAAATATGGCGTTGGAATTTGCTCCCTTGGGAATCAAAGCCAACTGTATACAGGCGGGGGTAACCGATACGGCATCCCTACGGATGATACCGGGTAGCGATAAAATTATGAAGGCAGCCTTGGAAAGAAATCCCAATGGCAGATTGACCACACCGGAAGATGTGGCAAACGCAGTTTATCTATTGACCACGGACGAGGCCAAATGGATAACCGGAACGGTAATAAAAGTAGATGGAGGGGAAAGTCTGTCCTAAAAGAAAAAGAGAAGAGAACAATGAGAAGAGAAAATTGTTTGTGAAAATTTGATTTTGGGAAAGATTAGGTATTTATAGATTCCTAAAATAGAAACATGGATTGCATAACTTCCTACTGAAACTGCCAACCTAACACAGGTCTATTCTCTATGTTCTATGTTCTCTTTTCTGAAATTGATCAAATAATCGAATTATAAAACTAAAATGAATTTACGCTTTTGAAGTATCAGCAAATCATAGATAAACTTCCGTATTCCGAACCGTTTTTGTTTGTGGATCGGCTTGATTATTTGGATGAAAATGGGGCAGAAGGGACTTATACATTTTTGAAGGAGCACGGTTTTTACCGAGGCCATTTTGTCGGAAATCCGGTTACCCCGGGTGTTATTTTAACGGAGTGTTGCGCCCAGATTGGCCTGGTTTGCTTGGGATTATACCTTTTAGGAGGAACTAATACTTTAAAAAGTGATTTTGGGTTGTTCAGCTCGGAGATGGAGTTTTATCTACCAGTTTATCCTGGAGAAACGGTAACGGTATCCTCCAAAAAGATTTACTTTAGGTTTCACAAGTTAAAATGTGAGGTAAAAATGTTCAACCGCCAAGGTAAAATGGTTTGCAAGGGCACGCTTTCTGGGATGATAAAAACAAACCGGTATGAATAATCGCGTCGTCGTCACCGGACTTGGGGTTTGCGCTCCTAATGGCATAGATCTGGAGACCTTTGCCCATTCCCTAAATCATGGAATCAGCGGGATTACTTTTCATCAACAACTTGCTGATCTAAAATTCGGATGTCAGATAGCGGGAATACCTCCATTGGAGGAAGCCCATGTTCAACGCTATTTTTCCCCATTACAACTTAAGGGACTTAATTCTAGCGGTATAATATATGGGGTCATAGCAGGGATAGATGCTTGGAAGGATGCGGGGTTGTCCTATGCCCCGGCAGCAACCCCCGATTGGGACAGTGGTATTATTTTTGGTGCCGGTATTTTTGGGGTTGATAAGTTTAGGGACGCTGTCCAAATGGTAGATGCTGGCAATGTCCGTCGTTTGGGCAGCACCACAGTAGTACAAGTCATGGCCAGCGGTGTAAGTGTGTATTTGGGCGGTATATTGGGGTGCGGGAATCAGGTTACTTCCAATTCGTCCGCATGCAGCACGGGCACCGAAGGGATCCTGATGGCCTATGAAAGGATAAAAAGTGGAAAGGCTGCCCGTATTTTGACCGGTAGTACCAATGATCACGGACCTTACGTTTGGGGCGGTTTTGATGCTATGCGCATTCTGCCAACAAAATACAACGACAATCCCAAAGACGCTAGCAGGCCTATGAGCGCCACGGCATCCGGGTTTGTACCAGGGAGTGGGGCGGGGGCCATGGTTATCGAATCCCTGGACAGTGCTTTGGATAGGGGAGCAAGGATATATGCCGAAGTTTTGGGAGGGGCGGGAAACAATGGGGGCCAAAGGGGCGGGGGCACTATGACGGCCCCAAATAGTGAAGCCGTTCAGCGTTGTATCACACAAGCCGTAAAGAATGCCGGTATAGAAAAGTTGGATATCGATGTTATCAATGGTCATCTGACAGGGACATCCAAAGATCCAGAAGAAATAAACAACTGGGCCGTTGCCTTGGGCCGTACTGGAAAGGATTTTCCATATATCAATTCCTATAAAGGAATATTGGGGCATTGTCTGGCAGCGGCCGGTAGCATAGAAGGGGTAGGGGCCCTGCTTCAATTTAGGGAGGGCCAGGTATTTGGGAATATCAATTGTGATGACCTGCACCCGGACATCGAAAGCATAGTAGATACCGACAGAATTCCCCTAAAAACAGTGCCGCATCGACCTAAAGTTTTAGCGAAGGCGAGTTTTGGTTTTGGGGATGTAAATGCATGTGTTATTTTTAGGGCATATAATGACAAATAGCAAAGTAAAATGGAGAACAGAGAATATTAGACTAGAGAGCATAGAATATAAAACAGAGAGTATAGAACAGAGAAGATAAAAGAGCCAAGACCAATATAATTACATCACAATAAACCCCTCTATGGATAAAGCCGAACATTTTGAGAAATTAAAGAACATTATAACGGTATACCTCCCCGAAGATGTTTCTCCCGAGGATATTGATAAGAACAGTACCTTTATTGAACAGCTGAACATCAACTCCGCCCATATGGTGGATATTGTACTCGATGTGGAAGAAGCTTTTGATATTCTCTTGGAGAACGAGGACTTGGAAAACATGCGTACCGTCAACGACGCGCTTCTCATTATTGACAATAAATTGGCCGATAAGGGCTAAACCAGTTTATCTATCAACTAAAACTTTAGTTTTATTACCCGTTTGCTATGAGTTACAAGCTGTACATGTAATCGAACTTTGTTATCCGCGGTTTATTGGTCAGCTTGCTTGTCTTTGTCCGGTACCGAAATGGATACTATAATTCCCAAAGCCAAGGAAATAAAAATAACCCCCAAGGAAAGCCATTCTGGAAATTCGACCTGATGGGAGAGAAGCATTTTTATGCCGACAAAGGCTAAAATGACAACAAGGCTGTAATTGATGTACTTGAATTTCTCCAGCATTCGCGAAACGAGAAAATACATGGAACGGAGGCCCATTATAGCCAATATATTGGAACTGAAAACAATGAATGGGTCCGCGGTAATGGCAAGGATGGCCGGAATGCTGTCCAAAGCAAAGAGAACGTCGGTCAGCTCTACAACAACAAGTGCCATAAACAAAGGTGTTGCCGCTAAGACCCCCATCCGCTTTACAAAAAAATCATGCCCATTGATCGTTGTGGTGATGGGCAACAGCTTTTTGAACTGACGAAATATAAAAGATTTTTTGGGGTCGAATTCCTTGGAATCCGTTCTGAGCATTTTAAATGCTGTGTATAGAAGGAACACCCCGAAGACATAAATGATCCAGTCGAATTTTGTGATCAAGGCCACCCCGAACAAAATCATCAGGGCCCGAAAGACAATGGCTCCCAAAATTCCCCAAAAAAGTACCCTGTGCTGGTAAATTGCGGGAATTTTAAAGGAGGAGAAAATAACCGCGATCACAAAAATATTGTCGATACTCAAGGACAGTTCTATAAGATAGCCCGTTATATATTTTAGGACTGCATTATTGGGGGTAAGGCCAGTGGGATTTTCTACCAATCCTTCCGCGAACAACCAATAGATGACCCCGCTGAACCCCAATGCGACGGAAACCCAAATTGCGGTCCAAATCCCTGCCTCTTTACTCTTTATAACGTGTTCATGCTTATTGAAAACGCCGAGGTCCAATGCTAAAAAAACAAGAATAACAACTATAAAAATAACCCAGATCCACATAATCTAAATTTAAATGACCAAAGATAGAAATCAATTCGGGAGCATGACAACGGCGACGGTATTTTTTTTAACTTTATAAGTGGAGACGTGATCGGAAATTATATTGAATTGGGCATCGGGATTCATAAATCAAAACCTAGGGATGAAATGCCGAAAAAGTCGTTGCAATTATGGTTAAAGCGCTTTAATTCAGATCTTTGTTATATGAAAAATCCGTAATTTAGCAGAGAACACAATACACTATAAGAAAATGAAACAAATAAAAACCTTGGGGCTGGCCCTCGGGCTGGCCGTGACGTTCACGAGTGTCACCTATTCCCAGGAACCGAACACGACCAATTCCCTTCAAGTTAAGCCTCAAAATGAAATTAGGGTAAAGCAAAAGACCAAAATGGAGAAGTTTGAGCCCGAAATGGTAATCTCAGTGGAAGAGCGGACCCAAATGAAGGAGGATCGTTTGGCAGAAATTGAACGGGGAAAACGAATTATAGATACAATGAATATTTCGGAACGCAAAAAGAGGAAGCTCTTGGGGGATTTATATTGGAGTCCTTATTCCGATCGTTTGGAAAAAAACATATCGAATACCAAAATCGTGGACACCAAATTTGAGGAAGACGATTATTGACAGCTCGTTATTTTTAATGAAATTTACATAACTATATTAAAAAAAACTCCCGATTTGTTCGGGAGTTTTTTTTGAAATTATTTTAGTGTGACTGCATCTTTCCCTTGCGTTTACGAAGTTGTCGTTCAAGATCATCGACAGATTCTGCAATGGAGGCCTCAAAAGAGCCATGGGAAGCTTCTGCGAACAACAGGGGTCCCGGAACGCTCAGCTTAATGTTGCAAATTCTACCCGTATCATGGGAAGAAGTATTTTCCTTTTTAAAAAAAACGTCGGCCTTTACAAGAAAGTCGTACTTATCCAGTAGTTTATTAAGCTTTTTTGTGGTCATGTCTTCCAGTCTTTCACTAGCTGCGACATCGTCATATTCAAAGTGGATTGTCATATATAGTCGTTTTGAATTACTGTGTTAAGTTATAAAGATAGGAGATGCAAACCAAGTTTTAAATTATAAAGAAAATATTAATCTAAGTATAAATAAAAGTTAAAGTCTGATAATCCGATAATTAGCTATTGCAGATGTGATTTTAATTGCTTAATTTACCTACAAATTCCAAAACAATCCCTTCTATGAACCCAAAATCCCTACATCATGAAAACAGCCTCGCTCCGAAATCACCATCTGGCTAAAGAAGCCAACAGAGACAATTGTATCATTAAGCTTGA
Organism: Sediminicola sp.; assembly: GCA_048266425.1. GTDB lineage: Bacteria > Bacteroidota > Bacteroidia > Flavobacteriales > Flavobacteriaceae > Cerina. The sequence goes on along the minus strand of JBLWZN010000024.1, from coordinate 8,527 downwards.
AAGGAACAACAAAGAACTTAAACAACTAAAGGCCAAGTTGAGTTCTTATGTGCTTGAACCGAGAACCTATAGCTTGTTTCAGCAGATAGAATACTTAAAGAGCCGAATGGAGTATTTAAAGAATACCAATCAGGAAATACTTGCTAGCCTGAGGGAACCAAGGAAGTCGTTTACGGATTTGATGGATTCCATTAAACAGCAGTTCAAGGAATTTACAGAATTGCAACAGGGAGTTGATGATTATATCCATATCGCAAGAAGTTAGGGAATCGACTTTTTAACTAGGAAAAAAATATTAAAAAATCCCCGATTCGATCGAATCGGGGATTTCTTTTTATTTTATAAAAGTACTGTTCTATTTATTTGTTGGCGTTTTTACCAATATTTCCAAGCGCTATAATAGTGTCCATGTCATCTTCGCTCTGATGAATATCTACATAGCCGTTAAAATTGTACAGCTCCTTATAGGAAATAGCGGTTCCATTATCCAATTTTGTAACCAAAGTAATACTGTTTTCACAATCGCACTCTATTGGCAAAAGGGTAATGGCAACATCGCCGCCACTTAAGGCATTGCCAATATGCACATGTCCAATATGGATATCGGTGGAAGATCCGTTCAATTGCAAGGTAACTTCCGTAGTCGCATCGTCAACTTTTTTAAAGGTAACCTTGCCGCTCACTTCGGGTTTCGCTACCGAGTTTAACTGATAGGTTACACTGCTCGGTATTGCTGGATCAACGGGATCGGGATCCGTGCTGGAATTGCTGTCCTTAGAACAACCGACCAGGACAACCGAAAGCATAAATAAGTACAAAAGGGGGAACTTTTTCATCATATAGGTCTTTTTAGTGATTTATACTGCATAGTTACGGCAACTGTAATATCAAAGCAAGTAATTTACTACAAACGGTACAAATATACGATGAAATTGATTTTATTCGACAACGGTACCATATGAAAGATTGGGAACCGAATGGAGGGGGGTTAACCGGCATATCATAATTTCTATTTTACATAATGTAGATTATAGTACAAATATCAATCCCGTGTAAAACGGCGTATGCTTGCATTTTACATAATTGCAGATATAACAACGCCGCAGGTGTTTTATATCGTCAGCAATTATGTAAAAGCCGTTTTACTGGAATCGTTCTTCAAAATTGAAAACGAAATACATTATAGTACAACAATAGTAAATTAGCGGATAGCGCATTTTTTGCGCTATTTGATATAATTGCAGATATCGGCCGCTAGGACTATATCGTCAGCAATTATATCAAAGCTAATTTGCGGTAAGCATGAACGAGTGTTGTTATAAGGCTGCCGCATCAATTCGCCGCCAAAAGCAATCAGCCACCAGTCCATTATAGAACAAATGACTAGGTGCCTTAGAATGTTATTTATTTTCCCTTACTCAGTCTGGGGTGCACTTATAGCATCCACATATCTACCAGCCCAATAGGGCAACAAATAGATATAGGGGGCATATTCCCGGTTGCCATCACTTCCACCATTGTTTCTGTAGGCCCCATTGTGCAAATGAAGCGTTCTCTCGTCACCGGGCAACACCTCGGTATAGGTCTGGTTTCGAAAATTAGGTGCTATCTTGGTCAGGTCCTTACGGTGGTCGTTGTCAATTTTCCAATCGATCAGATCCATTGGAAACTCCCGCAACCACCATGCAGAATCCTCACTATCAATGTTTTTTGCTCCGGAAAGTGCAAATAGATAGTTCCATAATGGATTTTTTTCAGAGCGTTCAATTTCCCAATGACTTTTTACTGCATTGAAATGTGCTTCTTTTTGCTCTTCCGAAAAGGAAAAATTAACAAAGGAGGGCATACTCAAAAAATACATCTCATCATCAGAATGGTTCCAGGCATTACTTAAGTCCTCCCCTTCTTCAAACCCGATGACCGTAGCCGGTCTGTTGGCATTTTCATCGTATCCATATTTCTTTATCAACTTTTCAGCTCCCTTTTTATATTTTTTGTCTTTTGTATAATGATAAGCTGTTTGCAAGAAAGACAGGATAAGGGTCGAATTCAGCCTACGGTCCCCTACATTGTTGGGAAAGCTATTTACATACTCCGGATTCCATTTTCCCCAAGCGGTCGGCTTGCCGTTCCAATCCACCAAGTACCAATCGTTGTCCATAATATGGTCCATCTCTATTTTTATTTGATGTATGGCCCGATCTCTCCATTCCTGATCGGGAGCCAGTTCCGCAAAGAGTGCGTACACGAAAAAATGCCCGGCAGACTCATCGCTGCTGGTGGTGGACTTCCATCTCCAGAGTTTATCGTCGGATAACTGCCAAATTCGGCCATTTTCCTTTTCATACTTCACCCGCCATTCTTCAGAAAATCCGTTTGCATGTAGTCCCACTTCATATCCATCCCTTTCAAAAGATCTGGCCGGAAACCCTTTTAAATCCGGAAGTGCTGTCAGCCTTTCCATGGCCTCAAAGGCTTCATAGGCATTTTCCTTGGCATCTTCCGACTTGGTAACAGCGTAACGAAACAGCTCCCCTGCCAAGTACATGGATGTCCAGAGTCCGTCGTTATCGGTATCGTGAAAGTAGCCGGTAGAAATATCCCCGGGTGTTTTCATAGCTAGATCGGAGGTAAAGCCGTACCTTATATGGCGTAAACGCTGAATTTCTTGAAAATAGTCCGCTTTTTGGGCGAGGGTCATGGGCACGAAGTTGATTTTGCCCATCCCCTTTTGGGTAAGGATTAGAACACTGCCGTCAGGACCTTCCGCCAGATCGATCACCCGATCGTCGACCAACCATCGCTTTGAAGCGTAATAATCGTATTTGCCATCATTACGTAGCCTAAAGGCTCCCTTGGTGGACCCGAACCATAAACTGCCACGAATGTTCCTTACACTTGTAATTTCGGTCCAAGGTAGTCTTTGGTCCAGTTTATTGGGGGCAAATGATTTTCGGTCCAAAATCTGTATCCCATTGGTAGTGCCCAAAACAATGGTGTTCTCAAATAAACTGAACGATGTCAAATTATTGGCTTCAAACACCATTTTTGTTGTCTTTGAACCAAAATCCACTTGGTAGAGACCTTCTGCCGATAAAATTAAAAACTGATCGGAATCAGGGTCATACTGAACGGATATCGGTTGAAGGTTATTGATGGAATACCTCCAAACTTCCTGATTGTTCTCAAAAATAACAAAATCGTTTTCCCCTGCTATCAGGGTCAAAAAGTCGGGGCCCATGCCCATTGCCTTTGGAGCCTTTATATTATGTTCGATATAAAGATTCCCCGCCCAGGCATTGCTTAAGACCGACTTGTCCGTTAAATAAACGAATTGGCCTTGGTAATTGGTGAGTGCAACAATGTCCATATCGATCAAGGGTCGATATTGTACATTTTGTCGAATCCTTTTTTCATAGGGGAGCAATAGCCCTTGGTTGGAAAGAATGGCAATAGCCTTGTTTCGATCACTGGCAATTTGAAGTAAATCCACATTGCCTTCCTCCAAGAAAAATTTTTCGGCACTATCTTGTAGAAACGGCTTATCGGCATACGTTTGAGCCTTGATTGCGAATCCTGTCAATAAACAAAAACCTAAGAATAATTTTTTCATAATTTGTATCAATTGTAGAATCGATAAAAATAAATGTTTGTAGGTCATGTCATACCACCATTCTTGATGAATATATATGGTATTTTGCCAATATGACTAGTAGTTAATAAACAATTATAGAAGTTTTGAGGACGCTATTTCGCTTTTACCCATATGAAACGACGTACGCTTACATTTTAAATAATTACAGAAATAACGTATTATATCGTCCCAATTGCATCAACCCGTCGCCAAAAGCAATCAGCAACTGGCTAATTTCGTTTGTCACGGTTGTAAAAGTCGTTTTGCTGGAGTCCCGCTTACCTTATTGCATAACAGCCTACAATTTACTTAACTATATCCGCCTACAATCTGAGGAGATTATCTGCATAATCTTCATCAGAACGTGTACCAAAAGGATCTACAGCAATGTATTTGGGCAACTCTTTTACAATAATCTTGATTACTGTCTCTTCTTTATGGATTGTATTTGATTGGTAATACAAAATAGAACCATCGTCCGCTACCTTTGATGGATGCGTCGTAAACACTCCTATTTTAATGGGTTCGTTAATAAAAATCCGTTTGATTTCCCCATTATCCAAAGTTTCAAAACGCTTTGCTTTTACCATTACGGAAATCTCATAAGTCCCGTCTGCCAGTACTTTATAAGAACCGTCTTCAATTTCCAAATCATAGGTAATAACCTTTTTAAACCAATCATCGATCAATGTGTGATATTCTGTTGGGGTTACCTTATAAATTTCATTTAGCAACTCTATAGAATTTACTTCTAACTTGTTAATATCGCGATGTTTGTCGGTAATAGTTTTTAATACATGATTTACTTTCCCTTCACCAATTAAATCCCTTAACGCCATCATTACGGTAAAGGCCTTTCCATAAGATATGTAGCCTTGACCAAAGACTTTATAAACAGGAGGTTCTATCCCACTTGCAAAAGACCTTCCCGTAAAATATCGACTTCTAGCGTTTTCACTCAAAGTATACAATACTCCTTTCCCATACCTTTTTTCCAATAGAACAGCTTCGGTGTATTTTGCAAATCCCTCAACAAATAAAGAACCACCAGCAACCGGTTTAGCAATTAGCGTATGCCCCCACCATTGATGTGCCACTTCATGAATGGTTCTTTTGGCTACTAAATTAAAAGTTTCCGGATCGCTAATATTCACTAAATACAACCTATCCTCTACCATACTAATAACTCCGGGATGCGCAAACCCACCAAACGACCAATAGGAAGGGACTTCTGCAATTCTCACTTGGTCAAAAGGGTATGCACCAAAGTTTTCTTGACAATAATCCAACGTTTGTTTTACGCTATTTTCAACTTCTTCAATATTAAATTGATGATTTGCATCGTAATACTGCTCTATTGAAATACCGTTATAATTTGTCTTCTTTATAGCATATTCTGCAGAAAAATAGGCAATCATGGGGAGTATTTTACCTTTAGACCTATAGTGGTAAAAATTTCTATCGTTCTCCTGCCATTCTTTTACTATATTCCCAGAGCTCAACGCCGTTTGGTCTTTATCTGTAGAAACAATGGTCTCAAATCGTATTTTCTCATTTTTAATATCTTCCAATACGATGTGCGCATCCGAGTTGGAATCCTCTATTCTTGTAGGCAACTTTCTTTTCTGACGCTCTGTTTTATTCACAATTTCATATTGAGCACTATAACCCAAAATAGGTTCAAAATCTCTATGCGTTATATAAGTCCCGTTGTTAACGATCGTAATATCTTCATCATATCCCTTTAACCTTTTCGTCAATTCAAAGGTATACGCAACTGAATCATTAGGTTGTAATGTGTTTTTAAATTGAAAAAGATAAATTCCATAGATTGAATCGTGTTTTACCAAGGTTGCATTTTCTATCGCTACATTTTCTAACGGAATTCTTTCTGTAATAAATACTTCTGATAATGGCTGTTCGCTTTTATTTTTCAATACGTAATTTGCCTTTACAGAATAACTTCTTTTCTTGGGGTAAATGGCTACTTCAGTTTTTCGGGATGTTGTAATTGGCCTTTCGAGGGTTTCATATTTTTTAAATTTGCGCTCATAATTTTCCAAAATGTCCAATCGGTCACTTTGGGTTTTATAGTCGTTAACGATATTAACATTGTAATAAACCAGGCTCCCAGCACCAACAAATAGAAATATTAACAATGCAAAAGATACTTTTTGAAATGTTGTGTACCCAGTTTTGAGCTGTTTAATTTTAAAGGAAAAAGTAGCTGCTACCCCTCTGTTCCAGATTTTAAAAGAAATGAACACCAATAGCGACCCCAAAGCGAGCCAAAAGATTGCCAAATGATCGTATAGATTTGAAATTCCATTGAAACCATCCATATTATTGGAGGTAACTCTTGGCATAAGACCAATACTTGTCAATGGATGCTCAAGGCCCAACATTTCCGATTTTAAGCTTAAAAGAACTAGTAACCCAAAGACTCCCATCCCCATGTATTTATTCTTCACCAAACTATTTACAAACAATGCAACCATGCAAAACACTGCCAACTGCACCCCGTAGTAGTAAAATAAAGAGGCATATACACTAAATTCAAATTTTGAATAGTTTAAACTGATTTGAAAAGCCAGACACATTAAAATTCCGGTAGCAATCAATAGTATTGGCAACAATAACAAAGCACTGAATTTTGATAAAAAGAAAACCCAATTCTTTACGGGAGTAGCATCGACTATACTATTGATGTTTAGACTGCGTTCTTTCCACACTATTTCCGAACTGTAGAAAATAATGAGTATCAAACTGAATATGGTCAATGGATCTACTATTAAGTCAATGAGCTGATTTGTAAACGGGTATACGCTCACACCATACTCACCACCACTTATCACGGTCGAGTACAATTCCGAGAACACAATAAACAACCACATTAATACCACGGCTATAAAGGGCAAGCCTCTAAAAACGCTTTTCAATTCAATTTTTAACAACGCTGAGAAAGCCTGCCTTTGTGCTTTAAAATTGTGCGATGCCTGTAAGGGTTTATATACCAATAATTGTCGCTTGTCTTTTTTTACTTTTGGTTCCTTTTTTATCTTTTTGTTGATTTTTCTGAAAGAAAATAGCCTATAAGTAACCAAAATGAGTCCGACAGAAACAAGGATCCAAATAAGCCTGTTCATTAGAAATAGCCCTGAAAAAGAAAGTAACTGCGTGTTCTTTTGAAAAGGAGTCCAATATTGGGTTTGCTCAAAAAATGCAGCGATTCCAAAGGGGTCTGCTAATGCAGCTATGGCCATACTTTCTGGGGAAGCAGGAACCGCTTGCGCCAATAATGGCGAATTCAAAAAGATTGAACTCACAAAATATAACAAGTAAATAAACACCGCGCTAACGTAGGTTGCGGTACTATTTTTTGTAAGCGTGCATACGGAGAATATAATCGTTGTGCAGACAAAGATGTTGGGGATTACGAGATACAGAAACGGTTGTAAGTAAGTCAGCAATTTAAAATCCGCTATTCTTTCCGCATCCAAGTTTGAGAATTGGTTGCCGAGGATATAACCAATAATAAACGGGGAAAATGATAAAACACTAAATAAAAATGTTCCAATAAATCGACTCCAAAAATAGTGGCCTTTTTTAATTGAGGAACTATAAATTAAACTCTCCATGTTATGCTGTTTATCCCGGAGCATGGCGCTTATTGCGAAAAACATAATTATAAATACGCTTCCCAAAGTAAAAAGACCTATATGAAAATACACTTGATGTACAGCGTTAAAATCCAGCCCTTTAGGAGCAAAACCTTGTCCGCCAACAAACATTCCCAATGCTAGAAACAAGATTGCGAAAATTGGAAATGCCCTTTGTTTTAATTGATAAAACGCCTCGAATTGTAATAACTTTTTAAACATAGCCTAGGCTCTTACCAATGTTTGATTAAACAATGTTGCGAAATAAAAATCTTCTAAATTGGGCACTATCATTTCAAAACCAGCTTCGGGTTTGTCTTTTGATAATACGCGAATTTGGGTTTCTCCGGATACTAGTTTTGTTGAGATAACATGGAATAGAGCTTTATATGATCCAATGTCGCTTTTCGGGACAATTCTGGTCCATATCTTCCCTTCAATGCTAGCTACCAAGTCGGTCGGATTGCCTTCAGCTACAATTTCTCCATTAGAAAGGATAGCCATTTTGGGGCATAGATTTCTTACGTCTTCAACTATATGGGTAGATAAAATGACGATTACATTTTCGCCTATTTCACTTAACAGATTTAAAAAACGGTTGCTCTCTTCAGGATCCAAACCGGCCGTTGGCTCATCGACGATTATCAATTTTGGATTTGCCAACAAAGCTTGAGCAATTCCAAAACGCTGACGCATTCCTCCCGAAAAGGTATGCACCGATTTTTTTCTGTGTTGGTATAGATTTACTTGTTGTAACAAAGCGGTTACTTGTGTTTTTCGCTCCTTTTTATCTACAATACCCTTTAAAATGGCTAAATGTGTCAATAGTTTTTCCGCTGATATTTTGGGGTACACACCAAATTCTTGCGGTAAATAGCCCAGTTGTTTTCTTACTTCATTGGGCTCTCTTATAACATCGGTGCCATTAAAATAAATACTGCCGGAAGTCGGCTCCTGCAAAGAAGCTATGGTGCGCATTAAGGAGGATTTCCCTGCGCCATTGGCACCCAGTAAGCCAAACATCCCATTGGTAATTTCCAAATTAATCCCATTCAGCGCCTTTACGCCATTAGGATAGATTTTGGTAAGATTATTAATCTGTAAAGTATTCATCCGATCGCTTTTTAATTGATTTGATTAATTATCTAAAACGTCTCCTAACATTCCATAATTTACTATTAGACTTGTTTAGCTTAATGCTAATTTGTGTGTTGCTTAAAGTTCCCATCGCTTT